>NZ_AP027081.1:0-315000 GCF_030295425.1 Mesoterricola sediminis
AGTAGATCTCCCGAATCCAGGATGGAGTCCAGGGGCCTCCCTTTCCCGGGGCGCAGACGCTCCGGGCCATCGCCGTTTCGGATCGAGGTGGGACGCACGAATGCAGACGAATGACGCTCAGGACCTCTGGGAAACCCTGCGCAAGGGGCTGGCCAATCATCTGCCCGAGCGGACCTTCCACGACTGGATCGAACCGTGCCGGCCCCTCAGCTTCGATGGCACCACCCTCCTGATCCAGGTGCCCTCCCCTTCCGCCCGGATCTGGATCGAGCAGCAGCTCGCCGAGGAGTTCCACGATGTGCTCGTCCAGTGCGACCTGGCCAGCCTCCGGCTGGGCTTCATGGTCGCCGGCGACGCCAAGACCGCCCCGGCTCCGGCCAAGGGCCGCCCCGCCGTCACCGCGCCGGCCGAGACGCCCCTGGACAGCCCCTTCCCCCAGGGCTTCCAGCGCTACACCCTGGACCGCTTCGTCGTGGGCCCCAGCAGCCAGCTGGCCTTCGCCGCCGCCAACGCGGTGGTCGAGAACCACGGGCGGAGCAACTCCACCCTCAACATGAACCCCCTGTTCATCTATGGGGGCTCCGGCCTGGGCAAGACCCACCTGATGATCGGCATCGGCAAGGGCATCCTGGCCAAGTCGCCGGGCGTGAAGGTGGCCTACCTGAAGGTGGACAACTTCTTCAACGAGCTCACCATCGCCATCCGGGCCAAGAACACCGAGCCCATGCGCAAGAAGTACCAGCAGAACGACCTGCTGCTCCTGGACGATGTGCAGACCCTGGGCCGCATGGAGCGCACCCAGGAGGAGATCTTCTACATCCTTGAGTACCTCCTGCAGTACGGAAAGCAGATCGTCATCACCTCGGACAAGCCGCCCCAGAAGCTGGAAGGCTTGCACGACCGCCTCATCACGCGGTGCAAGTGGGGCCTCACGGCGGACATCCAGCCCCCCGACTTCGAGACCCGGGTGGCCATCCTCCGCAAGAAGCTCGAGGACGAGGTCTTCAAGGACCTGCCCCACGTGCCCGAGGACGTCATCACCTTCATCGCCCACAAGGCCAAGGGCAGCGTCCGCGACCTGGAGGGCCTCCTCACCCGCGTCGTCTTCCAGAGCAGCTTCCTGGGCGTCGCGCCCAGCCTGGACGTGGCGCAGCAGGCCTTCATGGGCCAGACGGGCTCCGAGGCCACGGCGTCCATCTCCATGGAGAAGATCTGCCGGACGACGGCGGAGACCTACGGCATCTCCTTCACCGACCTGATGAAGAAGAAGTCCCGGCACCAGAGCATCCTCCTGCCCCGCCAGGTCGCCATGTACCTCACCCGCGAGCTCACGGCGGCGTCCTTCACGGAAATCGGCCGGAATTTCAACGATATGCACCACAGCACGGTGATGAACGCCATCGAGTCCGTGAAGAACCGCATGCAGAAGGATGCTGATTTCCACAAGCTCGTCCACTCCCTCCTGAATAGCATCCAGTGAAATGATTAACTTTGCGGAACCACTCCGCAGACCTCCCCCCGTCCGCCCTGCGGATCCGCGGCGGAAATCCGCAGCGGCCAGGGGGTCCCACCTGGATCCGCACCTCCTTTCCGCGAACCCGCCGCTGGTACCCGCATCTGCCCCGAGGGCTCTTTTCCAGCTACACTAAGGGTTTGACCGTCATTTCCGCAGGGTAGGCCGCCACTCAGCATAATCAGGGTGATTCATGAACTTCCAAATACAGGTTTCCAAGGAACGTCTTGATAAGACGCTCGGGATTCTCAAGCACGCCCTGGAGAGGCGGGTCACCCTGCCCATCCTCCAGCACGTCCTTGTGGAGGTCGTGGACCACGAGATGGTGCTCAAGGCCACCGACATGGAGCTGGCCTTCGAGGCGACCGTGCCGGTGGAGGGCAACGGCAACCGCGTCGTCGCCATCCCGGGCAAGAAGTTCGTGGAGACGGTGAAGGCCTATCCGGACGGCCTGCTGACCCTGGAGTGGCCCGATACGGGCAACCGGATCTGGCTGCGGGCCAAGGGCTTCAACTCCGAGCACAACATCCAGCCCGGCGAGGGCTTCCCCGAGCTGCCCCGCCCCGAGGCGGGCCTCCCCAGCGTCACGGTGCCCTCCAACCTCTTCCGGAGGGCCATCAGCCTCGGTTCCATCTCCGTGAGCAAGGACGCCACCAAGCCCACCCTCTCGGGCGTCCTGCTGCATCTCGGCAAGTCCTTCATCCGCGTCGTGTCCACGGACGGCTTCCGCCTGGCGGTGGTCGAGGTCCCCCTGGAGACCGGCCTGGAGACGGATGCGCGCATCATCGTGCCCCGGCGCGCCCTCGACCTGCTCCCCTCCAGCCTGGGCGACGAGGGCCAGCTCACCCTCACCTGGGACGAGCGCAGCCTGTTCATGGACCAGCCCGGCCTCAAGTTCAGCACCCGCCGCGTGACCGGCAACTACCCGGCCTACGAGAAGGTGCTGCCCTCCGAACTCCCCCGCCGCGTGATCGTGGACCGGGAGGACTTCCTGCGCACCCTCCGCGTCGTCGGCCTGAAGAAGGACGACTACAACAAGAACGTCCGCCTCTTCTTCGAGTTCCCCAACCTGCGGGTCTTCTTCCAGCACCCCGACGAAGGCGTCAACCAGGGCACCCTCAGCTTCACCGGCGAGGAGCAGCCCCTGGAGCTGGCCTTCAACATCGACTACCTCACCGAGCTCCTCGAGCGGATCCCGGGCGAGGAGGTGGTCTATCAGTTCAAGGACGACGTGGGACAGGGCATCTTCATGTCCCCCAGCATCGAGGACATGTCCTTCCGGTACATCCTCATGCCTGTGAAGTTCGCCAACCCGAGCTGAAAAGCCGGGGTCTCCGCGGACGTCCGAATCCAAGCACAAGCCAAAGCGAGCATTGATGACCGAAGAAGTGAGCAAGTCCAGGAACGCTGAAACAGAAGCCACCTACACCGCCGACAACATCACCGTCCTCCGCGACCTGGAAGCTGTCAGGAAGCGGCCTGGCATGTACATCGGTGACACCGACGACGGCAGCGGCCTCCACCACATGGTCTACGAGGTCGTCGACAACGCCGTGGACGAGGCCCTGGCGGGGTACTGCACCCGCGTGGACGTGACCCTCCACGACGACGGGAGCTGCTCGGTCGAGGACAACGGCCGCGGCATCCCGGTGGACCTCCACAAGGAGGAGAACCGCTCCGCCGCCGAGGTCATCATGACCGTCCTCCACGCGGGCGGTAAGTTCGACGCGAACTCCTACAAGATCTCCGGCGGCCTCCACGGCGTCGGCGTCTCCTGCGTGAACGCCCTCTCCAAGAAGCTCTGGCTGACCATCTGGAAGGACGGCAAGGAGCACGCCATGACCTTCACCCAGGGTCATGCCGACGCGCCCCTGGCGGTCCTGGGCCCCACGACCCGCCGCGGCACCCGCGTGCGCTTCAAGCCCGACGACGAGATCTTCCACGGCAAGCTGGACTTCTCCTTCGAGGTCCTCAGCCAGCGCCTGCGGGAGCTGAGCTACCTGAACAAGGGCGTCCACATCCGCATCACCGACGAGCGCAGCGGGGAGCACCACGACTTCCTGAACGCCGGCGGCATCGACGCGTTCGTGGAGCACCTGAACCGCACCAAGACGGTCCTGCACCGCCCGCCCATCCACATCGAGGACGTCAAGAACGACATCACCGTCGAGGTGAGCCTGCAGTGGAACGACAGCTACCAGGAGACGCTGTTCTGCTTCACGAACAACATCCGCAACCGCGACGGCGGCGCCCACCTGGAGGGCTTCCGCGCGGCCATGACGCGGGTGATCAACACCTACGCCGAGAAGAACAACCTCCTGAAGTCGGCCAAGGTCGCCCTCTCCGGCGAGGACGTGCGCGAAGGCCTGACGGCGGTGATCTCCGCCAAGGTGCCGGATCCCAAGTTCAGCAGCCAGACCAAGGACAAGCTCGTCTCCAGCGAGGTGAAGGGCATCGTCCAGACCATCGTGTACGACCGCCTCACCACGTTCTTCGAGGAGAACCCCCGCGAGGCCAAGGCGATCCTGGAGAAGGCCATCGAGGCCGCCCGCGCGCGCGAAGCCGCCCGGCGGGCCCGCGAGCTCACCCGCCGCAAGGGCTCCCTGGACAGCGCCGGCCTCCCCGGAAAGCTGGCCGATTGCCAGGAAAAGGATCCGGCCCTCTCCGAGATCTTCCTGGTGGAGGGTGATTCCGCCGGCGGCTCCGCCAAGCAGGGCCGCGAGCGGCGCACCCAGGCCATCCTGCCCCTCAAGGGCAAGGTCCTGAACGTCGAGAAGGCCCGCTTCGACAAGATCCTCAGCTCCGCCGAGCTCCGCATCCTGATCCAGGCCCTGGGCACCGGCATCGGGCAGGAGGACTTCAAGGTCGAGAACCTGCGCTACCACAAGATCGTGCTCATGACCGACGCCGACGTGGACGGGTCCCACATCCGGACCCTGCTCCTCACGTTCTTCTTCCGGCAGATGCCCGAGCTGGTCATGCGGGGCCACCTGTACATCGCCCAGCCGCCCCTCTACAAGGTGAAGAAGGGCAAGCAGGAGCGCTACCTCAAGGACGAGCGGGCCCTGGAGGAGTACCTGTTCCAGAAGGCCCTGGACGGGTGGACGCTGAGCCTGCCCGGCGGCGAGGAGCACCAGGGCCCGACCCTCGTGCGGGAAATGAAGAAGTGGGGCGAGGTCAAGCACCTCTACTACAAGCTCGAGCGGCGCGGCTACGCGCGGCCCCTGGTGGACGCCCTGCTCACGGACGGGCTCCTGGACGACAGCCGCTTCAGTTCGGCCGAGCACCTGGGCGAGCTGATGGAGCGCCTCGTGGCCAAGGGCCTGGGCGAATGCGAGCTGGAGACCGAGGAGGTTCCACCCCTGGCGGAGGGCGGCGAGCCGACCTTCGTCCACCGGCTGAAGCTCACCCGCATCCACCTTTCCCGGCCGATCACCCTCTGGATCGACAACCAGGTCGCCCACTGGGGCGAGTTCCGGCGCCTGATGAGCCTGCACCAGGACCTGGCCTCCTTCTCCGGCGGCGCCCTGCGCCTCCGCCGCACCGGCGCGGGCGCCCCCGCCGAGGGGGAGGACGCGGATCCGGCCCTGGCCACCAAGGCCAAGGAGCTGGTCTTCGAGAACCCGGAGCAGATGCTCGCCACCATCCTGGAGGAGGGCAAGCGGGGCCTCGGCATCCAGCGCTACAAAGGTCTGGGCGAGATGAACCCGGAGCAGCTCTGGGAGACCACCATGGATCCCGAGCGGCGCATCCTCCTCAAGGTCCAGGTGGAGGACGCGGTGGAAGCCGACGAGATCTTCACCGTCCTCATGGGCGACGCGGTGGAGCCCCGCCGCCGGTTCATCGAGACCAACGCCCTCTTGGCGGAGAACCTCGACGTCTAGCAAGTCCTTGAATGACAGTAATACCCAGCTGTTCCACGTGGAACCACGGAAGCCTGAATGACCCAGAACGCCCGAATCGAGCCCATCGAGATTGAAAAGGAAATGCGGAAGTCCTACCTCGATTACGCCATGAGCGTGATCGTGGGCCGGGCCCTTCCGGATGTGCGGGACGGCCTCAAGCCGGTGCACCGCCGCGTCCTCTACGCCATGCGGGAGGGCGGCAACGACTGGAACCGCCCCTACAAGAAATCCGCGCGCACCGTCGGCGACGTGATGGGCAAGTACCATCCCCACGGGGATTCCGCCATCTACGACACCCTCGTCCGCCTGGCCCAGCCCTTCTCCATGCGCCACGTGCTGGTGGACGGCCAGGGCAACTTCGGCTCCATCGACGGCGACAGCGCCGCGGCCATGCGCTACACCGAGGCCCGGCTCTCCCGCCTGGCCAACGAGATGATGTCCGACCTGGACCAGGACACGGTGGACTGGGGCCCCAACTACGACGACAGCCTGGAGGAACCCCTCACCCTCCCCACCCGGTTCCCCAACCTGCTCGTCAACGGCAGCCAGGGCATCGCCGTGGGCATGGCCACCAGCATCCCGCCCCACAACCTGCGGGAGTGCTGCAACGCCCTCATCGCCATGGTGGACGACCCCACCCTGGGGCTGGACGCCATCATGGGCTACATCCACGGGCCGGATTTCCCGGGCGGCGGCATCATGCTCGGCACGGAGGGGGTCTACGACGCCTACCGCACCGGCCGGGGCCGCTGCATCGTCCGGGCCAAGGCCCACGTGGAGCAGATCAAGCGGGCCGGTGACCGTGAGCAGCTGGTGTTCACCGAGCTGCCCTACCAGGTGAACAAGGCCACCCTGCTCGAGAAGATCGCCGAGCTGGTCCACGAGAAGAAGATCGAAGGCATCAGCGACCTCCGGGACGAAAGCGACCGCGAGGGCATCCGCATGGTGGTGGAGCTGAAGAAGGGCGAGCCCAGCGACATCGTCCTGAACCAGCTGTACCAGCTGACGGCCCTCCAGAGCTCCTTCGGCATCACCATGCTCTGCATCGTGAACGGCCAGCCGCGCATCCTGAACCTGCGCGAGATCCTCCGGGAGTTCATCGGCTTCCGCCGCGAGGTCGTCACCCGCCGCACCATGTTCCAGCTGCGCAAGGCCGAGGAGCGCCACCACATCGTGATGGGCCTCGTCATCGCCCTGGACCACCTGGACGCCGTGATCAAGCTGATCCGCGCCGCCGCCAGCCCCGAGGAGGCCAAGCAGGGCCTCATGGAGGGCGCCTTCGCCACGGCCGCGGCCCTGAAGAAGAACCCGGCCCTCCGCCTCTCCGACAAGCAGGCCCAGGCCATCCTGGACATGCGGCTGCAGCGCCTCACCGGCCTGGAGCGGGAGAAGATCCTGGAGGAACTGCGGGAACTGGAGGCCACCATCGCCGGCCTCAAGGCCATCCTGGCCGACGATCACCTCCTGATGAAGGTCATCCGCGACGAATTCCAGGCGGTCGCCGACCAGTTCGGCAACGACCGGCGCACCGAGATCACCGCCTTCTCCGGCAACATCCGCATGGAGGACGTGGTCCCCGACGAGGAGATGGTGGTCACCATGTCCAAGGCCGGGTACATCAAGCGCACGGCCCTGGCCGCCTACCGGCGCCAGAAGCGGGGCGGCAAGGGCAAGCTGGGCATGAAGACGAAGGATGAGGATTTCGTGGAACGCCTCTTCCTCACCAAGGCCCACGACACCCTCCTCGTCTTCACGGACCGGGGCTACGCCTACGCCCTCAAGGTGTACGACCTGCCGGAGGCCGCCGCCTCCACCCGCGGCAAGCACATCAAGAACCTGATCAGCCTCAAGGACGAGGAGAAGGTCGTCACCCTCCTGGCCCTCCGCGAGTTCCCCGAGGAGCACCACCTCGTCTTCGCGACCGCCGACGGCACCGTCAAGAAGACCAGCCTCAGCCTCTACGCCAATATCCGGGCCAACGGCCTCATCGCGCTCAACATCGAGGAGGGCAACAGCCTCGTGAGCGTGCGGGTGTCCACGGGGAACCAGCAGATCCTCCTCGTGAGCGCCCTGGGCAAGGCCATCCGCTTCCCCGAGGAGGACGTCCGCGCCATGGGCCGCACCGCCACCGGCGTCCGGGGCATGCGCCTGGGCTCCGGCGACGAGATCGTGGACATGGAAGTCATCGACGCCCTGCCCGACCTGGCCGAGGGCGAGGAGGCCGACGAGGCCACCGCCGCCCACGGGCTGCTCCTCACCGTCACCGAAAAGGGCTACGGCAAGCGCAGCCTCCTCCAGGACTACCGCCTGCAGGGCCGGGGCGGCACGGGCGTGATCAACATCCGCGCCGGCGTCCGGAACGGCAAGGTGGTCGGCTCCGTGCTCGTGAAGCCGGGCGAAGGCTGCCTCCTGATCTCCCAGGAGGGCATGGTCATCCGCTTTGCCACGGACGACGTGCGCAAGACCGGCCGCGCCGCCCTGGGGGTGCGCCTCCTGAACCTCCCCACCGAATCGGACCGCGTCGTCGGCCTGGCCAAGATCGACGCCAGCGCCCAGGCCCTGGACGAGGAGGAGGACGTGGACCTCGTGGTGGACGCCGAGCACGCCAACCCTGGACCGGATGAGTCCGGCGAGCCCCAGCGCCTCCTCTAGGCGCCTATCCGCCGGCAAGACGAGGGCCGCCCCCCGGGGCGGCCCTTTCCTCGTACCCCCCGAAACAGCGGCGCGGGCACGCCGTGGAACCGATACTGGAGTACAGGGAACAGGAGGACCGTATGCACTTCCACGTCCCTCACCCCCACTTCCAGCACACCGCCCTCTTCAGCCACGTCTCGGACGTGATGAACGTGGTGCTCATCCTGCTGGGCCTCCTCGTGGCGCTGCTGGCCGCGGGCGGCTACACCGTCCACGACTGATCAGCTGTTCCAGGCGATGGGCCGTTCCGCCATGGCTTCCGCGCGCAGGATGCCGTCCGCGACGAGCTTGGCCACATCCGGATAGGCGCCCAGGCGCTCCTTGAGGTCGGCGTCCGGGCCATCCTCCGCCTCGTGCACACCCACCCAGGTGTTGCGACCAGAGGCCTTGGCGGCGTACAGACACTGGTCCGCCACTTCGGCCACCTTCTCCCAGGCCACCAGCGCGGGGTCCTTGCGGAAGAAGGGGTAGGTGGCGAAGCCCACGGAGCAGGTCTTGTGGACGATCCGGCCCTCCCCGATATCGAAGGGGAAGGCTTCGACCCGGGACCGGATGCGCTCGGCGACGATGTGGGCCTCGGTCCGGGAGGTGTGCTTGGCCACGACGAAGAACTCCTCGCCCCCCCACCGGACGACCGTATCCGAGTCGCGCATGGTGCTGGAGAGGATGGAGGCGAACTGGCGCAGGACCTGGTCCCCGGCGGCGTGGCCGTGGGTATCGTTGACTTGCTTGAAATGATCAATATCGATCATGAAGAAGATCACGTCGATGTTGAGGGGCATGCGGGTCTTGCCCGCCTCGGTGAGGCCTGAGCGCTGGAGGCGGTGGATCTGGGCGAGGTCCTCGGCGATGCGGGAGGTCAGGTAGCGGCGGTTGGCCAGGGAGGTGAGGGGATCCCGCAGGCTCATGTCGGCCAGGGCCTTGTTGGCGGCCTGGAGCTTCTTCCGCCCCGCCACCAGGACGGCCGCGGTGCCCAGGCCCAGCAGGCCGATGGCGGTCCAGAGGAAGCGGAGCCGGAGCTGGTTGCGCCGCTCGCGGTTGAGGGCATCGATCTGGAGCTGCTTCTTGTCGATCTCGAAGGCGGCGCTGGCATCGGCGATGTGCTTCTGGTCCTGCACCCGCTTCAGGTCGTCGCTGAGGGCCTTGAACTGGAGTTCCGTCTCGTAGGCCTTGCGCCACTCCCCCGCGAAGGCGTACTCCTCGGCGAGGATGCCCACGATCTCGGCGGTGTCGTTCCGGGCCTGGGAGGCCTTGAAGTGCTCCAGGCCGGCCACGATGGCCTTGAGTCCCTCGGCGCTGTTGCCCAGGCGGTTGAGGGCGATGCCCTGGTTCACCTGGCTCACGGCGATGGAGGCGGCGTTGCCGGCCTCCCGGGCCAGGCGGAGGCCGGCCTCGGCGTACTTCAGGCAGGTGCGGTAGTCCTTCTTCCGGAGGTAGGCGTCGGCCATGTTCACGGCCACGGTGAGTTCGATGTCCGGATCCTGGGAGATCCTGGCCAGCTCCCGGCTCTTGGCCAGCTCCTCCAGCTGATGGTCCGTGTCGTTGAGGAACCCGTAGGTGTTGGCGAAGTTCAGGTGGATGGTGGCGAGGAGTTCCGGGTTCTTGAGGGGCTCCGCGGTGGCGATGGCCTGGCGGTGGTAGGACACGGCCTCGTCGAGGCGCCCGAGGAGCTGAAGGAGGGTCCCCATCTGGTCCAGCACGTTGCTGAGGCCGGCGGAATCCTGGGCTTCCTGGTAGGTCTTCATGGCCCGCTGGTACCAGCCGATGGCCTCCGGGAAGCGGCCCAGGTCCCGGTTGGCGGTGCCCAGGGAACGCTGGGCCCGGCCGAGGAGGCGATGGATCTCGCTGTCCTCGGGCTGCTTCTTCAGGTAGCCCTCCATGGCGGGGATCAGGCCCTCCAGGACGGGCCGGGCGTCACCGGGGCGCTCCTTCAGGATGAGGACGAGGGCGCCCTCCATCCCCACCAGGAAGTGGTCCCGGGGCTGGCCGGCATGGGCGACCTGGGCCCGCGCTTCGGCGAGCCGGGCCTCGGCCTCCGGGATGCGGAGCAGGACGTTGAGGTCGCGCACGAGGCCGATGAGGAGCGCGGTGCGGATGGCAGGCTCCTCGTCGGGTTTGAGGAGCTGGAGGGCCTCCTGGGCGAGGGCGACGGAGGCCACGGGGTGGTTGCGGTTGTCCGCGTCGATGCGCTTGCGCAGATCCGCGATCCGCTTCGCGGTGGCCGCGGGCACCGCCGCCGCCAGGGGCTGGGACACACCCGTCCCGCCCAGCAGGCCGATGGCGAGGGCCACGGGACAAGCTGCTCTTCGGATAATCGCCAGCCGAGGGATGGATCCCATGGCAGCAGTATAGCTTATATCTCCCCGGGGCCGAGGTAGGCTTTCCAGTCGCCGGACGGAAGTTCGACGGCCTCGCGCTCCAGGCGGGGAAGCCGGTCCGCCGGGAATACGTAGGCCCAGGCCGCGTACCGGTGCCCGGAGTCCAGGACCACGGGGAGGGCGATCCGCTCGAAGAGCCCCGTGTCCGCCCCTTCGAGGGGATCCAGGTCCGCGACGGCCGAGGCCAGGGCGTCCGCATCCTCGTAGCCCACGAAGACCCCCCGCACCCAGCCCGGGCCGGGCGGGTCCCCGCCGGGGTCCTCCCCGGGCACGAGGGCGGGGTAGCCGTGGGCCGGCAGGTGGAAGAGGCGCCCCGGCGCGAACGCGCCGATGGTGCCCTCCGGGTGGGTGCGGAGCAGCCACCGGTGGTGCCGGCCCCCCTCCCGGAGGGTGCCGTAGACGAAGAGGCCGTCGGGCTCCATCCGCTCAGGCCGCCGGGCCTGAGTCCTGGAGCAGGCGGTGCACCCGCTCGAGCAGGTCCTTGCTTCGGTAGGGCTTGGCGAGGAAGGCGGTGGTGGCCGTCGGGCGGGTCAACTCGGGCCGGCTGTCCGGGGAGAAGCCGCTGCTGATGAGGAAGCGCGTGCGCGGCGCGACCTGGAGGATCCGGTCCATCACCTGGAACCCGTGAAGCCGGGGCATCACGAGATCCAGGATGATGAGATCGAACTGGGCCTGCCGGTCCATCCAGACATCGAGGCCGTCCTGGCCGTCCACCGCCTCCGTGACGGCATACCCCTGCCCTTCCAGGATCTCCCGGGCCATTTCTCTGATAAGTGGCTCATCGTCCACCACCAGGATGCGACCTTGGGGCCGGTCGGGCATGGGGGCTCCGGGGAAGCTACTCGGGAATGGGGAACTGGGCCGTGAGGGCGAAGACCTCGTCCCGGATGCGGGCGATGGCCGCCTCGTCGGCGCGGGAGCGGAGGGCGCTGTCGATCCAGCCGGCGATGCGCACCATCTCGGGCTCCTTCATGCCGCGCGTGGTGATGGCGGGGGAGCCGATGCGGACGCCGGAGGGCTTGAGCGGGGGATTGGGGTCGAAGGGGATGCCGTTCTTGTTGACGGTGATGCCGGCCTTGTCCAGGGCCTGCTCGGCCTCGTTGCCCAGGATGCCCTGCTGGAAGACGTCCACCAGCATGAGGTGGTTGTCGGTGCCGCCGGAGACGATGCGCCAGCCCTTGGCCTGGAGCGCGGCGGCCAGGGCCGCGGCGTTGCGGACCACCTGGTCCTGGTAGGCCTTGAACCCGGGCTGGAGGGCCTCGCCGAGGGCCACGGCCTTGGCCGCCACCACGTGCATGAGCGGGCCGCCCTGGACGCCGGGGAAGAGGGCGCGGTCCAGGTCCTTGGCGAAGCGCTCGCGGCAGAGGACCAGGCCGCCCCGGGGCCCGCGCAGGGTCTTGTGGGTGGTCGTGGTGACGAAATCCGCGAAGGGCACGGGGCTGGGGTGGTGGCCCGTCGCGACGAGGCCGGCGATGTGGGCCATGTCGACCATCATGAGCGCGCCCACCTCGTCGGCGATGGCGCGGAAGGCGGCGAAGTCGAAGATGCGGGGATAGGCGGAGGCGCCCACCACGATGAGCTTGGGCTTGTGCTCGCGGGCCAGGCGGCGGACCTCGTCCATGTCGACGCGCTCGGTCTCGCGGCTCACGTGGTAGCCGACGAACTTGTACAGGATGCCGGAGCTGTTCAGGGGGTGGCCGTGGGTGAGGTGGCCGCCGTGGGCCAGGTCCAGGCCGAGGACGGTGTCGCCGGGCTTGAGCACGGAGAAGTAGACGGCCATGTTGGCCTGGGCGCCGCTGTGGGGCTGGACGTTGGCGTGCTCAGCGCCGAAGAGCTGCTTGGCGCGGGTGCGGGCCAGGTCCTCGACCTTGTCCACGTTCACGCAGCCGCCGTAGTAGCGCCGGCCGGGGTAGCCCTCGGCGTACTTGTTGGTGAAGTGGCTGCCCATGGCCTGCATGACGGCCAGGGAGGCGTAGTTCTCGGAGGCGATGAGCTCCAGGTGGTGGCGCTGTCGCGTGACTTCGAGCTCCAGCGCCTGGTAAACGGAGGGATCTGCGGCTTTCAGGGTTTCGTAATAGGACATGGCCTCACCTCAAAGGTTGACGCCGTAAATCTTCTCACAAGCCGGGACGATGCACATGGAAAAGCGGGAAGGCCCTACATCTGCCAAAATGGAGGGGAAAGGTGACCCATGTCCATCCTTCCCTCCAGCGCCGAAGCCGACCTCGAAAGCTTCGAACACCCCCTGGCCTCCCGGTATGCCTCCAAGGCCATGGTGCGCCTGCTCTCCCCCTTGTACCGGATGCGCGTCTGGCGGCGCCTCTGGATCGCCCTGGCGGAGAGCGAGCGGGAACTGGGCCTCCCCATCACCGAGGACCAGGTCCGCGAGATGCGCGCGACGCAGGACGCCGTGGACCTGGAGGCCATCGCGCGCCACGAGGCGGCCCTCCGCCACGATGTCATGGCCGCCATCCACGCCTGGGGCGAGCAGGCTCCGTCCGCGCGCCCGATCATCCATTTGGGTGCCACCAGCTGCTTCGTCACCGACAACGGCGACCTCCTGATCGCCCAGGAGGCCTTCCGCCTCCTCCGCCGGCGCCTCCAGGACGTCCTCGCGGCCCTGCGGGACTTCGCCGCGACCTGGGCCGACACCCCCTGCCTCGGCTTCACCCATTTCCAGCCGGCCCAGCCCACCACGGTCGGCAAGCGCGCGACCCTCTGGATCCAGGACCTGCTCCTGGACCTGGCGGACCTGGACCATGTCCTGGCGACCACCCCGGTCCGGGGCGTCAAGGGCGTCACGGGCACCCAGGCGAGCTTCCTCGAACTCTTCGACGGCAACGGCGCCCAGGTGGAGGCGCTGGAGCGCCGCTTCTGCGAGAAGGTGGGCTCCCCCGCCATCCCGGTTTCGGGCCAGACGGCCACCCGCAAGCTGGAGGACCGCCTCGGGCAGGTGCTGTGCGGCCTGGCGGCCTCCGCCTCCAAGTTCGGATGCGACCTCCGGCTCCTCCAGCACCTCAAGGAGGTGGAGGAGCCCTTCGAATCCAAGCAGATCGGCTCCTCGGCCATGCCCTACAAGCGCAATCCCATGCGCAGCGAGCGGATCTGCAGCCTCGCCCGCTTCGTCACGGGCCTGATGCCGAGCTCGTACCAGACCACGGCCACCCAGTGGATGGAGCGGACCCTGGACGATTCCGCCCACCGCCGCCTGACCCTCAGCCAAGGGCTGCTGGCCGTGGACGCCATCCTCGTGCTCTACCGCAACGTCGCCCGCGGGCTGGTGGTCCACCCCCGCATGATCGAGGCCCGGCTCCAGTCCGAACTGCCCTTCATGGCCGCCGAGGTGCTCCTCATGGAGGGCGTGAAGCGCGGTGGGGACCGCCAGGACCTCCACGAGCGCTTCCGAGTCGCCAGCCTGGAGGCTGGCCGTCGCATCAAGGCCGAGGGCCGGCCCAACACCCTCCTGGCCCTCCTCGCCGAGGACCCGGCCTGGAACATGACTGAAACCGAGCTGGCAGCCCTCCTGGACGGGCGCCGGTTCACCGGGCGCGCCGGAGACCAGGTGCGCGCCTTCCTGGCTGGCGAGGTGGCCGCCGCCCTGGCGGATCACATTCCGGCCGACGAAGCCACTGTTCGCGTATAGAAAGGTTCACCATGCAGAAGATCGCCGTCCTGGGCGCCGGTTCCCTCCTGGGCCGGGAGCTCGTCGAGACGCTGGAAGCGAAGGATTGTTCCGTCCTTCCCCTGACCACCGGCCCCACCACCCTGGACGAGGAGCTCAGCGACACCGTCATGTTCGCGCCCCAGCCCGAACTCCTGGAGGAGATCGAACTGGTGATCCTCGCCGAGACGCCCGCCTCTCCCGACCTCCTGGCGGACTTCACGGGGGCCATCCTGGACCTGCGCCCCGACGCGGATCCCGCCCTGCCCCTCCTGCCCGTGCTGGGCCGCTGGCCCGAAGGCACCAAGGCCTTCCGGAACCGGCCCGCCGTGGACCAGGTGCTGGCCCTCCTGCCGCGCCTGGTGAGCGGCCTCGGGGACGTGGCCGGCACCCACCTGCGGTCCGTGGCCTTCCTGGGCGACCAGGGCCTGGACGGCCTGATGGAGCAGACCGTGGCCATCCTCAAGGGCGAGGATCCGGATATCGAGAAGCTGGGCTACCGGGCCGCCTTCGAGGTGGTCCCCCAGGTCCCCCGGGGCCGACTCCTGGAGATCCGGGTGCCCGCCTTCCACGGCGATCTCCTGGTGCTCCACCTCACCGCGGCCCCCGGCGCCGTCCTCGCGCCCCTGGCGGCCCCGGAAGGCGTGCAGTGGACCGACCATCCCGCCACGAGCCGGGAGGTGGCGGTGTCGCCCCACCTGCTGGCCCACCTGAACCTGGCCGACGAGGGCCGGGCCGGCATCCTCACCCTGGGCTTCGATCCCATCCTCTGGGGCACCCTCATGCCGGTGCTCCGGCTTCTCGGCCTGTAGGCGCCCCATGGCCAAGAAGCTGGAGGAACCCCACGATCGCTCGGACTTCTTCAAGTCCCTGGGCACGCTGATGGCCGGGTTCGTGGCCATGCGCGTGGAGGACGCGGTGACCGGGGCCGGCCCGTCCCTCCTCCGGCCCCCCGGCGCCCTGGACGAGTTCGATTTCCTCATGGCCTGCACCCGCTGCGACCTGTGCGCCAAGGCCTGCCCCCAGGATTCCATCCTCCAGGCCGGCCCCGGGGCCCCCCTCGCGGCCAACACGCCCCACATCCTCCCCCGCAACATGCCCTGCTTCCTGTGCACCTCGCTGCCCTGCATCCCCGCCTGCCCCGAGGGGGCCCTGGTGTGGCCGACGCGGAAGGTGGGGGACGAGGTCCTGGAGGGCCCCGCCGCCGTGAAGATGGGCACCGCCCGGGTGAAGCGCCGCCTCTGCCTCACCTGGGAGCACGAGGACGAGCCGGCCCAGCCCTGCACCACCTGCGTGGACCGCTGCCCCTACCCGGGCAAGGCCATCCGCATGGGCGAGGCGCCCGAGGGCGAGCTCCCCCATCCCGAGGTGATCGCCGATTTCTGCACCGGGTGCGGCCTCTGCACCTTCGGCTGCCCCTCCCCGAACCCCGCCATCGTCGTGGATCCCCGCGAATAGTTCCACGTGGAACACGGGCAGTTGTGCCGCTGTTCACCCGTGGAACGGAGCGCCTTTGGTATCCTGCGGTCTGCGCGTCGCCCGATTTGCGGCTCGCCCGGGGAGTTTCCGCCATGGCGTACAAGGTTCTCATCATCAACCCAAGGGCGGAGGAGCTGGCCGGGGAACTGCAGGAGCTGGAGGCCCGGGGGCTGCCCGCCGTGGGCGCGGCCACCTTCAAGGAGGCCTACGACCTCCTGGTCAAGGACGGCGCCATCCACGTCATCCTCACCGAGTGGATCCTGCCCCTGAAGAAGCGGAGCCGGGAGACCATCTCGGGCGCCGAGCTGTTCAGCCGCTTCCTGGCCCTGCGCTACGAAGTGAACATCTTCCTGTTCACCCATGAGACCGACTGCGCCACCTTCAACACGGGCGGCCTCATCAACGGGTACTTCCACAAGGGCGAGGAGAGCTGGGACGACATCGCCAGCAAGGTCCGCGCCGAGGTCATCAGCAGCAAGGACCGGGCCCCCTTCTTCGACGCCCTCGTCGCCTACGCCCAGGCGGCCAAGGACGCCTGGCACACGCCGGGCCACTCCTCCGGCGATTCGGTGAAGAACTCCGAGTGGGTGGGCGACTACTTCCGGTTCTTCGGGGAGAACCTCTTCCAGTCGGACGTGTCCGTGTCCGTGCCCGGCCTGGATTCCCTCCTGGAGCCCAAGGGCGTCATCAAGGAGGCCCAGGAGCTGGCCGCCCGCGCCTTCAACGCCCGGTACACCTACTTCACCACCAACGGCACCAGCACGAGCAACAAGGTCCTCATCCAGACCCTCCTCAAGCCGGGGGACGCCATCCTCCTGGACCGCAACTGCCACAAGTCCGTCCATTACGGGGTCATCGTCGCCGGGGCCGAGCCCCTCTACCTCATGCCCAGCGTCAACAACCGCTACGGGATCTTCGGGCCGGTGCCCAAGCAGCGGATCGTGGAGAGCATGGACGCCGCCCTGGCGGCCGGCAAGCGCCTCAAGGTGCTCATCCTGACCAACTGCACGTACGACGGCCTCATCTACGACATCAAGGACATCGTGGACCAGGCCCACGCCCGGGGCATCAAGGTCATCGTGGACGAGGCCTGGTTCGGCTACGCCAACTTCCACCGGGCCTTCTACCCCTCGGCCATGGCGGCCGGGGCCGACTACAGCACCCAGAGCACCCACAAGACCATGAGCGCCTTCTCTCAGGCCTCCATGATCCATGTGCAGGATCCCGAGTTCGAGTCCATCCGGGAGTTCTTCCAGGAGAACTTCAACATGCAGGCCTCGACCTCCCCCCAGTACCCCATGATCGCCAGCCTGGACGTCGCCCGCCGCCAGATGGCCATGGAGGGCTATGCCCTGCTCCAGCGCACCCTGGAGATGGCGGCCGCCCTCAAGAAGTCCATCAACAGCCTCAAGAAGTTCCGGGTCCTGGAACTGGAGGACCTCCTGAGCGACGAGGTCCGGGCGGACGGCATCCGCCTGGACCCCACCAAGCTGACCATCGACGTCTCCGGCTCCGGCTACACCAGCAAGGAGATCGAGTACCTCCTCCTCACCAAGCACAACATCCAGATCGAAAAGAGCACCTTCAACACGATCACCGTGCTCATCACCATCGGCAGCACGTACTCCAAGCTCAACCGCCTGGCCCTGGCCCTGGCGAACATCCAGCGCATGAGCGGCGCCCGCCGGGAGAGCGGCGCCGCCAAGATCCTCCAGGATTTCACCCTGTCCCTGTCGTCCATCAAGTACCTGCCCCGCTACGCCTTCTACGCCGAGGGCGAAAGCGTGCCCATGCGGGACGCCGCCGGCCGCGTGGCGACGGCCATGGTGGTGCCCTACCCGCCCGGCATCCCCCTCCTGGTCCCCGGCCAGATCATCACCGAGGACATCGTGAACGCCCTCATGACCTACCGGGACTACGGCGTGGAGATCCACGGCGCCTCCGAGGGCCTGCTCAAGGTCATGACCCCCGCCGAGGAGCAGCGGCTCACGGCCCAGGGCCGGGAGATGATCCCGCTGCCGGTGGGGTAGCGCCATGTCCTTCCTCTCCCTGGTCCCCGCCCTGGTGACCATCGCCGTGGCCCTGGTCTGGCGCCGGGTCGCCCTGGCCCTGTTCTGCGGGGTGGTCGCCGGCGCCCTCGTGCTGGCCGGCTTCCAGCCCCTGCCGGCCCTGGCCGGGCTCGGACGCAGCCTCCTGCACGCCTTCACGGATGCCGACCGGCTCAAGATCGTCGTGTTCATCCTCCTGATCGGCGGCCTCCTGGAGCTCATTTCCGCCAGCGGGGCCTACCTGGCCTTCGGGCAAGCCGTTGGGCGTACCCTCCGCACGGGCCGCAAGGCGCGGCTCGCGGCCTGGGGGCTCAGCTTCTGCATGTTCTTCGACGACTACGCCAACGTCCTCATCTCCGGCTCCGCCATGCGCAGCGTCATGGACCGGAACAAGGTGCCAGCCTCCGTGCTGGCGTACATGGTCGATGTGGTGGCCCTGGTGGCCAGCGTCATGCTCGTCTCCACCTGGGCCGCCTTCGAGGGGGCCCTGATGGTGGACGCGGGCCGGGACCTGGGCCTCCACGGCAGCCTCTCGGACTTCTTCCTGCGGGCCCTGCCCTACCACTACTACACCTTCCTCGCCCTCTTCCTCTCCCTGATGGTGGCCTGGACGGGCCGCTGGTTTGGCGCCGGCCTGGACGACCACGCCTACCGCCTGGCCGAGGAGGCCGAGGTCGCGGGCGAGGGCGCCGGCGCCCGTCACGTGGTCGCGCCCGTGGCCGTGCTGGTGGGCTCCGCCATCCTGGGGCTCTTCGTGTTCGGCGTCCGCGCCCTCCAGGCCCAGGGCGAGCCCGTGACCCTCATCCGCATCCTGGGCGCCGCGCCCTCCGTGGAGATCCTCATCGGCGCCACGGTGCTGGCCATCGGGGTCGCGGCCGTGACCCTCGTGCGGGACGGCGTCCTCCCCCACCGCCACGCGCCCGCGCACTTCGGGCGGGGGCTGGGCTCCATGGTCTCCATCGGGCTCATCGTCCTGCTGGCCACCGCCCTCAGCCAGATGGCCAAGGACCTGGGCACGGGCCTCTACATCGCCCACGCCTTCGAGCGCTTCCTGAGCCCGGCCACCCTGCCCTTCATCGTCTTCTTCATCTCCCTCCTGGTGACCGTCACCACCGGCTTCAGCTGGGGCGCCATGGCCATCGTCATGCCCGTGGCCTTCCAGCTGGCGGGGGCCCAGTCCGGGGCCCTGATTCCCGTCGTCTCCGCCGCCGTCATCACCGGCGCCGTGAGCGGCGAGCACGTCGTCCCCTACTCCGAGAAGGCGGTCATGACCGCCGCCGCCTGCGGCGTGGCCCCCCTCTACCACGTGCGCACCCAGGCCTTCCAGACCCTGGCCGTCATCACCGCCGCCGGCATGGCCTTCCTCCTGGTCGGCTTCCACGTGAGCCTCGTGTGGACGTACGTCCTGCCCGCCGCCTTCCTGGCGGGTCTCCACCTGCTCTTCGCGCGGGAGGCGGGCTTCCGCGCCTAGCGCAGCGTCCGCAAAGCAGCCTGAATCATCCGAGGGGAGCGGCCGCTGCGCGTCCATCGGGGGCATCGCCCCCCCTGGCGGGCCCCCAGACCCGCGGCAAGCGCCGCTCCCCTTGCGTCCGGATTGTTCAAGAGACTTGGCGGACGCGGCACAAGGCTATAGGCCGTACTCCTTCCAGCGGCGGGTGACGCGGTCCAGGACCTCCTCGGGGAAGGCCAGGTCGCCGGGCCACTCGCGCTGGAAGCCGTCCAGCTTCGCGCTCTTGCGGGTGGCGTCGATGCCGACCTTGCTGCCGAAGGCGAACCGGTCGCTGCTGTGGTCCAGCACGTCCAGGGGGCCCTCCGTGAAGAGCATGTCCCGCCGGGGGTCCACGTTGCTGGTGACCCGGAAGAGCACCTCGTTCATGTCGTGGGGATCGATGTCCGCGTCCACGATGACCACGGCCTTCGTGAACATCATCTGCCCCGTGCCCCACACCGCGTTCATGACCTTCTGGGCGTGGCCCGGGTAGGCCTTGCGGATGGAGAGGATGGCGAGGTTGTGGAAGCCGCCCGCGGGCGGCAGGTGCATGTCGACCACCTCCGGCAGGATCATGCGGAGAAGGGGCAGGAAGATCCGCTCCGTGGCCAGCCCCAGGTAGGTGTCCTCCTGGGGGGGCCGGCCCACGAGGGTGGCCGGGTAGACCGGGTCGCGGCGGTGGGTGATGGCCTCCACGTGGAGGACGGGATAGTCGTCGGCCAGGGAGTAGTAGCCGGTGTGGTCGCCGAAGGGCCCCTCCCGGCGCAGTTCCCCGGGATCGACCCAGCCCTCGATGACGATCTCCGAATCGGCGGGCACCTCCAGGTCGTGGGTGACGCACTTGACCATCTCCACGCCCTCGCCGCGCAGGAAGCCCGTGAACATCACCTCCGAGAGGAAGGGGGGCAGCGGCGCCGTCGCGGCGTAGGTGAGGGCCGGGTCGCCCCCGAAACTCACCGCCACGGGCATCCGCTCCCCGGGCGCGTAGCCGTGCCGGGCCCGGGCCCCGTCATGGTGCAGCTGGGTGTGGAAGCCGAGGGTGTGGTCGTCGAAGACCTGCAGGCGGTACATGCCCATGTTGCGCATGCCGTTCTTGTGGCGCGTGTGGCTGAGCCCCAAGGTGATGAAGGGGCCGCCGTCCTCGGGCCAGGTGGTCAGGACGGGCAGCCGGGAGAGCCTGGCCTCCGCCCCCGTGTGGATCACCTCCTGGCAGAGGCCCTTCCGGACGGTCTTCGGCATCCAGGCGCTCACCTCGGCGAGCATGGGGAGCTTGGAGAGCTTGTCCAGGAACCCCGCGCCGGGCTTGGGCATGGCCTCCTGGATCAGCTTCTCGATGCGGTCGCCGATGGCGTCCAGGCCCCGGGGCTCCCGGTCCACCCCCAGGGCCATGGCCATCCGCCGGTAGCTGCCGAAGACGTTCGTGGCCACGGGCAGGGCCCCGCCCTTCACCTGCTCGAACAGGAGGGCGCTGCCGCCGCCGGGGAGCTTGCACACGCGGTCCGTGATGGCCGCCGCCTCCAGGTACGGGTCCACCTCCGCCCGGACCCGCCGCAGTTCGCCGGCCTCCTCCAGGCGCTTGAGGAAGGCTCTGAAATCCTGACCCATGGTTCACCTCGCTTCCAGTTTCACCCGAAATGGCCCCGGGGCGGTAACGCCGGGCCGGCGGCTGGCGTCCCAGTATCCAGGAGGTACCATGCGCGCACCGATCCTCATGTCCGCCGCCCTGGCCCTCGCGGCCGTCACTCCCGCCCACGGAAAGGAACCCATGTCCCTGCATGAATTGACGACCCGCACCCTGGACGGGAAGCCCCAGAACCTGGCGGCCTACAAGGGCAAGGCCGTGCTCGTCGTGAACGTGGCGAGCGAATGCGGCTTCACCCCCCAGTACGCCGGCCTCGAATGGCTGTACGAGACCTACCGGGACCGGGGCCTCGTCGTCCTGGGATTCCCCTGCAACCAGTTCGGCGGGCAGGAACCCGGCAGCCCGGAGACCATCCAGGCCTTCTGCACCACCAAGTTCAAGGTCACCTTCCCCATGATGGAGAAGGTGGAGGTGAAGGGGCCCGGCCAGTCCCCGGTCTACGCCTTCCTGACCCGGGACGCCGGCGTCCCCAAGTGGAACTTCACCAAGTACCTGGTCGGGAAGGACGGCCGCGTGATCCGCGCCTTCCCCAGCCAGGTGGCCCCGGAGAGCAAGGAACTGAAGGACGCCGTGGAGGCGGCCCTCCGGGATTGATCGGGCCGCGCGGAGACCCGGCCGCGCCGGGTCTCCGCGGAAGGCCTAGATCGTCTCGAGGAGCCAGGGCGCCTTGGGGCAGGGCTCGGGGCGGATGTCGATCCAGCCCTTGGGCAGCGGGTTGCCCAGCTTGCCGTTGTGGTGCTGGGTGAGGATCGCCTCGCCGCGCTCCACCCGGTCGCCCACGTTCCGGTGGATCGTGAGGCCGACGCCCAGGTCCAGCACATCGTCCTTGGAGGCGCGTCCCCCGCCCATCTCCATGGCCAGGATGCCCAGGCAGCGGCTGTCGATGGCGTGGATGTAGCCGCCCTCCTCCGCCAGGATGTCCTGGGTGTGGGCGGCCTGGGGCAGGAGGCTGAAGTCGTCCAGGGCCCGCGCGTCGCCGCCGTTGAAGGCGACCCAGGCGCGGTAGGTGTCCATGGCCTTGCCGGAGGCCACCGCCTGGGCCACGCGCTGCTCGGCCTCGGCCAGGGTGGGGGCGGCGCCGCCCAGGATGAGCATCTCGGCGGCGAGCCGGAAGCTCTCCTTGGCCAGGTCGGAGTCCCCGTGCAGGCCCTTGAGGATCTCCACCGACTCCATGACTTCGAGGCTGTTGCCGATGGCGCGGCCCAGGGGCTCGGCCATGCGGGTGATGAGGGCCTTGATGTTCATCCCGTGGGCGCGGCCCACGGCCACCATGCTCTGGGCCAGGGTCCGGGCGTCGTCGAGGGTCTTCATGAAGGCGCCGGCGCCGCACTTCACGTCCAGCACGAGGGCGTCGGAGCCGCCCGCCAGCTTCTTGCTCATGATGCTGGCCGTGATCAGGGGGATGGATTCCACGGTGGCGGTCACGTCCCGGAGGGCGTAGAGTTTGCGGTCGGCGGGGGTGATGTCGCCGGTCTGGGCGCTGTTGGCGAAGCCCGTCTCCAGGAGGCTCTTCCGGAAGTCCTCCACGCTCAGTTCCACCTTGAGCCCGGGGACGGCCATGTACTTGTCCACGGTGCCGCCGGTGTGGCCCAGGCCGCGGCCGCTGAACATGGCGCAGGGGACGCCGCAGGCGGCCACGATGGGGCCGAGGATGAGGGTGGTCTTGTCGCCCACGCCGCCGGTGGAGTGCTTGTCCACCTTCACGCCGGGAACGGAGGAGAGGTCCACCCGGTCGCCGGAATCGCGCATGCCGAGGGTGAGGGCGAGCGTCTCCTCCACGTCCATGCCGCGCCAGCAGATGGCCATGAGGAGGGCCGCGCTCTGCTCGTCGGGGACGGTGCCCCGGGCAGCCCCTTCGACCCAGAAGGCGATCTGCTCGGGGGTGAGCTTTCCGCCCATCTTCTTGGTGTAGATCAAGTCATACATACGCATGGCATCTGCCTCCGCGCGGCCGCCGGGTCCGGACGCCGGACCCTGGCCAGGATTGCGAGTAGCGGCCTACACGCCCTGCAGCATGTGCTCCACGGCGGGGTCGGCCTGGGTCTTGAACCGGGACTTGTAGTCGGCGACGTCCTTCAGGGCCTGGGCCCGGTCACCCTTCAGACGGTCGGCGTCCAGGAGGGTGGTCCAGAAAACGGGCGCCCAGGCTTTGCCCGGGTCCGCGTCCTTGCGCAGGGGGGTGAGGGCCGCCAGGGCCTCGTCGGCGGAGCCCAGGGCGAGGTGCTTCTGGGCCGCGCGGAGGCGCCCCCAGGCGTCCTCCAGGTCGGCGGCCACGCCGCCCTTCCCGTCCAGCTGGAGCTTCCAGCTGGCGAGCACGCCTTCGGCGACCGCCTTCTCGGAGCCGGGGGCCCCCTTCACGAGGGTCTCGAGCTGCGGCAGCTTCTCCCGCATGCGCTTCTCCACCTCGGCGGCGGGGACGGGCTCCATGGGGCTGCCCGTGACCTCGAGCTGGAGGGAGGCCAGGTCGGCCTCGAACCGCTCCACCACGGAGGCGCGCCAGCCACGGAAACCGAACACGGCGACACCCAGCCCCAGCACCACGCCGGCGCCGATGAGCATGGGCTTCAGGATCCCCGTGTTGACGTCGGCTTCGGAGGCCACCTTCTTCTGGAAGGCCTGGAGGCTCTGGGCCGGCTTCTGGACCTGGATCACCTTGTTCTTGTTGCTGGAAACCATGGAGACACTCCGAACCTTCAATCATGCCCGACACCGCGCCATTTCGCACTTGAAAATGGAGCTTTCCGTGCTACAGTTGAGTGCTCGGCCCGGATAGCTCAGTTGGTAGAGCAATGGACTGAAAATCCATGTGTCGGCGGTTCAACTCCGTCTCCGGGCACCAACAAACCCCTGAATCGCAAGGTTCGGGGGTTTTTCATGTCGGGTCGCACGTCCTCAAAGAGCCTGTTGATATACCCATAATTCTACGCTTCTGACTGGTCATTCCCTACAAGATTCACTACATCCGGGTCTGGCTGGAACCGCACCAGATAATGCTTTCCGTCAGGCAGCACCCACTGGGGAGGGTATTTGCCGGGGGTAAGGAAACGATCCAGAGAAGGCAGGGGTGGTCAACCTTGAAACCGATCTCCCGCCAGGAGCAGACCGGGGTGGGGTTTTTCTAGAATCCCCGCTTGCGTCCGCCAAAGACCACGGGTGCTTGATTTACCAACCGAGCACCCTCCAGTGGCGAGATGGGACATTTGCGGGTGGTCGTGGAACACCATTCCGCCGGGAACGTTTCTACGCCGGAGTCCGGGTCCTCGTGGACTCAAAACAGGCGTTTTAACTCCTAATTGCCCATACGCCATCAAGTGGTCGGGGAGGCTTCTCTCTGTGCATCGGGTGTCATTTCGGCACATTCGGCATAGGTAAAAGCCTTTGTGCTCCAAGGCGAAGCCCTCGAATTAGGCGGGGCACCCACTGCTACAGCCGAGAGACGGAAGGGGGATTTCCAGGGGCAGAAGGGCGCTTCAGACGGCTGGTGGTAATCCATATGGTCAGAGGGTTGCCCTCCTGACGCCACCCTTCAATGCGCCCGTCAGGAGACCGTATGACGCCCGAACAGACCCTCGATGAACACTCCCAGCAACCCGCACCAAAGGAAGATCTGACCGACAAGGTGTCGAAGGCGCTCCAGGAGCATGATGGTTGGCTTCGGAAGACGCCCAGCACAAGCAAGGAGATCGCCGGACGCCTCTTCCCTGCGGAGGACAAGCGTCAGGAGGTGGACCGGGGCTTGATTCTCACCATCACCGCTCTGATGTGGGACAACGGCTTTACGCCTTCTTCCCGGGGCAAGGGGCACAGCCGCTGGTATTGGCGGGAAGGGACCATCCCATCAATGCCTGTGGTGCGGTCAGAGGTGCTCAATCAAGGGCGTACCCTGATTGAGACCGCGCCGTCTCATCCGGTTGTGAAGCCCATCAAGGTCAAGCAGTATCTTGGGCGACCTCTCACCAGCCGGAAGCGCCGGAAGCCATGGGTGACCGCTGCTGGGAGTCTTGAGTCCCGGTTGACCATGGCTGCCTTCTATTTGAATGGGTTCAACCACAATGAAGCCGCAATCTTCGACCTGCCGGAAATGACCATGGCAAAGGTGGTCTGCAACCTGCGCAACTACTTCCGGCTCAATGCACGGCAGACTGCGGAATTGATGATCTCGCTCTTCAACCCCAAAGCCCGTTATCGGTGGTCAGAGGAGGGCATCTTGCTCACCTGGGAACTGGTGGAAGGGTTCACTCCCTCCCTTGGGCTATCGGACAAGGATGCCGTCGCCAAACACCTGCTGGCTGACTTGGAAGAGGATGTGATCGACCTGCTAGCCCACACCCTCCCGGGTGGGCGGGTTCCGGTGGAAGACCTCTACCGCCGCTTCAAGGCGTGGAACCCGGATGTGGAAACCAATGAGATCGCCTTCGGTCGGGTGGTTACCGCCCTGACCGGCATCAAGAGCAAGTCCTCGAAGGGCAAGCGTTACTACTCGGGCTTCCATCTTCCCCTGGTCGCCGAGGAAGCAGCGGCAAGCCCGGTTGTCACCGTCATGGAGCCGAAGGTCTTGGCAGCCGATTGTTCCCCGCAACCTATGAGTGCAGCTTAGCCATCGGTTGAGGGGACACAGATTCCCCTATGCTTTGTAAGAATTGATCAAGGACTCTGCTCTCCAATTTCAAAATGCCCTCGAACAGAGATCATCCCTCTGACCATTGGTGGTGCACCCGGGCATTGATCTGGCTTGAATTCCCACATAAGTGCACTTTTCAGCACGCTGATGGCTAATTGCGGTGGTCCAGAAATATACCTCGCGCACCTTACTTTCCCGGAATTCGTGATTGCAACCTCGATTGACAGCAAACCTACAATTCTTGCAACCTTAGCGAGTGGAGGATATGGGGGCAAATTAATCAAACTTCGCCGATCCAGCACGGTCTGAAGTGAAATCGTGGGAAGGGATTCAAAGTCGACGGTCTCTGAGCCTGTTGCACACTCCTGGTGTTTGAAGGAAGTTGGCTTGATGGCTGGTTCTTCAGGGACCACCATGAAGGCATATCGACTTTGAAACCATGGCACCAACTCGTCATGTGGTGTAAGAACTGCTCCGGTGGCGAGGTCGATCCGTAATGGTGGGCACTCAGTCCCAGGCTGGATTTCTGGGCGCAATTGTCCGTGAGGAGTTAATAGGAGTTCTTGTGGTCCTTCGTTGATTGAGGCGGTCCAATAGGGTGCATGTGTCCATTTGGGGTAATATCCAAGTTCTGCCCTTGGAAGGATATTGGTCAAGTAATTCCATTTGATCATGACGCCATCATTACGATAGATGGCAATTTCAAACTCGTCGCGGAGTTCATAGTTTCTCATGCCGATGGCAGCAGCGTATCGACCCGTATTTGATACCAATAATTGGGCGGGAAGCCTTCTGATGGAGAAATCAGATTCGCCGAGCAAGCGCTTTCCCCACCATCGCTTCTGGAAAAACCTCCCACGCCAAGGTGTTTCCATATCCTTTCTGGCATTATAGCTAACTCGCAAACCGGTCGTTTTGTCCGGAGAATAAAAATACAGCTTTGAGGGGACCTGATCGCTGGAATTCAGTGGTGGAGTTGCTTTGACAAAGAACGCGGTTGGCACAAGCAATAGCACCAGCAAGACTCTGTAGATGGATCTCAACCGGCTCATCGGGATCGCCTCTTTCTCGACCAACAACTTGGGGAATGGATCAGTACTGATGGAATATCTCTCTGCAAACGCTACTACTCGTTCCCATCCATTACAATGTCACCCCCTCTGTGGAATCCAAGGACATGTCTCGGAAACGCCTTGGCGTGCCCTGATGACTCAGGCAGGTCTTATCTCCCACCTGAGTCCACCGAGGCGTCAAGGCTGGCTAGACAGCTGCTGTGGGGGTGCCTGGAGGGGCAGTGCTAAGCCCCAGGTACCTTCCGAGCCCCTCTTGCGCATCCCTGCGGGCATCCAGTGTCTGCTCGATATATCCCCAGAGGGTCTTGAAGTCCTTGTGCCCCATCATAGTCTGCAACTCGCTGAGGGGCGTTCCAGACGCAGCATGAAGGCTGGCGAAGCTTGCCCTCAGGCGGTGGGGTGTGAGGTGTCCCATCCCAAGTTCCTTGGCGGCTGCCATGAGGGGTTTGCGGAGGAACCCGGGGCAGTGAGGCTTGCCTTCACTGGTGGGGAACACCCACTCACTGAGGGTTCCCTTTGGCATCGCCTGGAGGGCAGTCCACAGCCAGGACGGGATGGGCAGCACCCGCGCCTCCTTGCCCTTGGCGCGTCCCACGGTATAGGTCCTCTGCTCAAGGTCGAGCCACTCCCACCTCATCCCTGCGACCTCGCTGGATCGGCATCCCAGCCCCAGCATGACTCGGACCATCACACGGACCTGGGGGTTGTGGGTGGAGCGGTCAATAGCAGCAAGGAACTCTGATACTCGGCTGGCAGGGACGGTAGGGCGCGGTTTCCTCTGGACCCGCAGCAAATCCACCTTGAGCGCCTTCCGCAGCCTCCCGCGCTTCACGGCGAAGTTCAGGAGGGTCCTGAGGGTCACCAGGACGTTGTTGGTGAAGACCTGGGAACGCCCCGCCCCGAGTAGCGCATTGCGCAACTGGTCCACTTGGGAATCATCAATCTTGTCAATGCGCGTCTTCCCAAGGCGGGGTTCCAGCCAGATCCGCCAGTGGGCAGACAGGGACGCAAGGTATAGAGGGCTGACCGAGGGTGTCTTGGATGCCAGGAATTCCTGATGGACCTCCTCCAGCGTCAAGGTCTTCCGGGTGTCCTTGAGGGCGAGTTTGCCCCGGGCGATGTCCAGGCGCAGCTGGTTGACGAACAGGGTCGCGGTCTTGAGGTCAGAGGTCCGGGTGGAACCCTGGTAGCGCACCCCGTCCACCAGGACGTCGTAGTGCCAGATGGTCCCGCCTCGCTTGACCAGTCCAGGGGTTTTGGTTCGTGCCATTGCGTCCTCCGAATGGAGGCGCTTCAAGGGGTGCGAGGGACCAATTCCCTACAAATTCCCTACATGGCAGTCCTGGGCACGGTCGGGGATCGAATCACTGATGACCAAGTGGAGTATTCAGGGTGGTTGCTGGTCACAACTGGGATAGCTCAGTTGGTAGAGCAATGGACTGAAAATCCATGTGTCGGCGGTTCAACTCCGTCTCCGGGCACCAACAAACCCCTGAATCGAAAGGTTCGGGGGTTTTTCGCGTGCGGGGGACCGGCTACTGCCCCCCACCAAGCTCTCCTCGACTGAGCCAGTAGCAGGCCAGGGGGGCCGGGATCTTGAGGATCGGCGTGCCCTGGAGGTCGGTGATCCCGAAATCGGCCATCTCGCGGGTCACCACGTAGCCGCGGCGCACCTGTCTTTCCTGACAGAACCGGGCCAGCCCCTTCAGATCCCGGGCGTCCGTGTGCTGGGACCGGTATTTAACCTCGAAGGGCACCAACTCGCCGCCGATGTCGGCGATGATGTCCACTTCCACGTCTTTCTTGCCCCGCCAGTAGGAGAAGCCGATGCTCTGCCGGTAGAAGCGCGTGAAGACGTGCTTGAAGAAGGCCGTCTCCACGGCTCGTCCGAGGGCAGGGCCATCCTCCAGCAGGGCCTTGCCCTTGAGCAGGACGCTGGGCGCGATGGCGGCGTCGGCCAGATAGATCTTGGACCGGCCCCGGAGCACCTCCTTGCCGTAGCCATAAGGCTTGAGCTGGTAGATCAGGTGGGTGGACTCCAGCAGGTCGATGAAGTTGCTCACGGTGGGGCGCTTCAGGCCGAGGCTGCTGCAAAGCTGGGGAAGATCCAACAGCTCTCCATCGTGCAGACACAGGTAAAGGAAGGTGTGTTCCAGCTCCACGATGCGGCGGACCCCGAACAGGGCCGTCATGTCCCGCTTGAGCACCTTGTCCACGATGTCCTCCCGCAGGAGTTTCTGGGCCAGGGTCATGGACTCGGTCAGGGCGCACTGGGGGAAGCCACCCCGAAGGAGGTAGTCGTGAAAGTTCCCCACCAGCGGGACGGCGTCGGCACCCACCCTCTGGAAGTCCGCAGGCTTCCAGTCGAACAGGGATTGCAGGGAGCCGACCTCGGGCAACGGGGGCTCGCCGATTCGCTTGATCTGCAGGAACTCGAAGAAGGAGAGGGTGGCCAGTTGCAGGGTGTGCCAGCGCCCCACCCCGGATTCCTGGCCCTGGAGGGTCAGGGGGGTTGCCGACCCGGTGACGGCGATCCGCTTGCGTTTGTCGAAGTCCACCTGATGCTTCAACCAGGTCTGCCAATCCTTGGTGGCCTGGATCTCGTCCAGGAACAGGTACTCCACGCCATCGGCGGCGGGCTCCACTTCGCGCCAGAGCTTGATGACGCCATCCAGGCCATGGAGCTTGAGAAGGGGGTGGTCGAAGGTGACGTAGAGGATATTGCTGGGAGGCACCCCCGACTTCAGCAGTCGGTCGATGCACTGGAGGAAGAGGGTGGTCTTCCCGATCTGTCGCGCACCGGCCAGGAGCAGGGCCCGGCCAACCGGAGGGGCCTGCATCCAGTCGAACAACTCCCCAAAGGCAGCCCGCTGCCATGTCGGCAGGTCGGGCATCCCGGTGCCGGTCCACCAGGGGTTGTATTGCCGGAGCACGGATGTGAGTTCAGCGTGGGTTCCGATCACCGCAGCCTCCAAACATACGATGCCGTCAAAATAGTGAAAGTATACCTCAACAAAAAATCAATTTTAGGCAGCAAACCTTTCGGAGAAGACCTTTCCCCTCAAGATGGCTCGATTCGCCCTCCGGAAGATTCCTCGACCGGCAGGAATGGCCAGGCGTGGGGCCCAGCCATGCGCGGCTGATCCCGACCCGCTGCCTCAAGCCTTCGCAGAGCCCCCCCGCTGGAGCTTTCTGATCCTTCAAAATAATGCAGGCTACCGTTCGAGCGAGTGACAAGCCACCCCTCAAGTCGCCCAGGAACGCCAGGGGCTTCTCCCTGCTCCGCAACAGGGGGATCCTCCTTCGCCCGGGCCGCGACGGCCGGCGGCAGCCGAGGCCCCCAGCGGACTTGGTGACCGCATGAAGATGAATGACGATCTGATCAAGACGGGGCGGGCCTACGCGTGGGAGCAAGCCTTCCCCCCCATCGCCAAGGTCGGAAAGGCCGGCCTGGGGATCGCCAGGCTGCCTAGGGCGAGTCCACCAGGTCCGTCGCGCGGCCTTGTTCGTCGGGGCCGGCGGCCATGGCGCGGCGGATCTGGGCGGCGAGGTCGTCCTGCATGGCGTAGCGCTTGGCGTAGAGGCTCCGCTTGTTGGGCTTGATCTCCTCGCGGGTGCGCTTGCGGGCGCGGCGGGGCAGGAAGAACCAGCCGTCGAAGGCCTCGCGGCCGCCCAGTTCGCTCCAGAAGGCGTCGTAGTCGAAGGTCAGCTGGTGGGCCCAGGCGATGTGGATGAGGTGCTTGCGGCGGTGGACCTGGATGGTGTTGCCGGCGCCGTAGAGCTCCCGGGCGCCGAGGCCCCGCGCCACCTCCTGGGCCGCGAAGACGACGAGGGCCTTGGGGCGCAGGCCGTGCATGGCCTTCCCCAGGGCCTTCATCCGGTCCTCGTCGCCCTCGGTGACGCCCTGGACGCAGCCCGCGAAGAGGGAGAGCCCGTTGTCCCGCCACTCCAGGGCGAAGGACAGGCTGCAGACGCGGCCGCCCAGGGCCGGCACCTCGAAGAGCACGGCGAACTCGCCTTCCTTGCGGAACCGGTTGTCGAAGCCCAGGAGGAGTTCGCCCTCGCCCAGCTCACCCAGGGGGACCCGGGCCAGGGGCACGCCGCCGCCGGGCTTCAGCAGGGCCTCCCGGGCCGCCCCGCCCCGCCAGAGGACGAAGGCGTAGGTCTCCCGCATCACCTTGGTGCGCCGCTGCGCGCCCCAGCGGGTGGAGAGGTAGGTGCGCATGGGCTTGAAGGCGAGGATGGGGTTCGCCTCCTTGAAGGGGGAGAGGCCCTCCGTGTCCAGGCGCGCGAACCAGTCCAGGGCGGTGCCGGGATGCAGGGCCGCGGCGAGGGCCCAGCGGAGGTTCTGCTTGAGCCGCCGGGAAAGGCGCTCGCCCCGGTAGGCCTCGGTGCTGAGGCGCCAGGCCCGGGCGGCGGCCGCGAGGGCCTTCAAGGCCGCACCAGGGCGCCGAGGACGGCGAGGATCCGCGCGTCGTCCGGGCGGAGTCCGGGATCCTTCCCGGCCAGGGACCGGATCAGGCCGACGAGGGGTCCGGGGGCCCCGGGGCGCAGCGGGGCGGGATCGGGCAGCTCGGTGCGGCGGTGCTGGTCGAGGATCTCGAAGGGGGTGTCGCCCTGGAAGGGGGGCCGGCCCGTGAGCATCTCGAAGAGGATGATGCCGAGGGCGTAGGCGTCGGCGGAGGGGCCCACCTGGGTGAGGGTCTGGAGCTCCGGCGCCGCGTAGAGCGGCGTGCCGAGGAAGGCGTACGTGGTCGTGAGCGTCTCGGCGTCGACGACCCGGGCGATCCCGAAGTCCATCACCTTCACCCGGGTTCCCACGAGCATGATGTTCGCGGGCTTCAGGTCGCGGTGGACGATGCCGCGCGCATGGGCGCTGGCCATGGCCTCCGCCACCTGGAGGCCGATGTCGGCCACCCGCGCCAGGGGGAGGGGCGAGGTCTCCCGCAGGATCGCGTCCAGGCGCCGGCCTTCGACGTACTCCATGGCGAGCCAGGGCGCATCCTCCGCCTGGCCCTGGTCCAGGATGCGGACGATATTGGGATGGTCGAGGAGGGCCCCGAGGCGGGCCTCCTGGCGGAACCGGGCCTGGAATTCCGGGTCGTCCTGGCGGAAGGGGTGGAGGACCTTGAGGGCCACGGGCGAGGGATCGCCGTCCCGGCGGGCGAGGTACGTGGAGGCGAAGCCGCCCCGCCCCAGGAGCCGTTCGGTCCGGTAGGGGCCGAAGACGGGGGCGTCGGCGGCGGGGCGGGGCCTGCGGCGGCCCAGGAGGTAGGCTCCGCCCACGGCGGCCGCGGCCGCGGCCAGCCCCAGGAGGCCCCAGGGGACTTGCCGGACCGGGGGGGGCGGGACCGGGGCCGCGGCGGGCGGGGGGAGAACGGGGGCGGGTTCCGCGGCGCGGGAGGGCGGAGGGGCGGATGCCTGCCGGACGGGGAGGCGCGGCTCCGTTTGGACCGGGGCCGGGGTCAGGGCCTGGGCGGGCGCGGGGGAAGGCACCGGGTGGGGGGGAGCCGCCGGAGGGGGTGCCGTCTGAACGGCGCCCGCGGGGGCCGCGGCGGGGGCCGCGTCGCGGGGATGGGCGTCCCGGGCCGGGGCCTCCTTGGGTCGGAGGGCCGCCAGCCGCTGGGCCAGGGCATGGCCTTCGCCGGTGGGCTCCCCTTCCCGCTCCGCCTGGGCCAGGGCGGACGCTGCCGCATCCAGGCGGCCGAGCTCCAGGTTGCAGCGGGCGAGGCGGGTGTAGGGGTAGTAGCCCTCCAGCAGGTTGTTGCCGTAGATGATCACCCGGGCGGCGGGGGTGGGCCGCAGGGCGACGGCCCGCTGGTAGGCCGCGAGGGCGGCGGCCCAATGCCCATGGCGTTCGGCGTCCCGGCCGTCCTCCCAGGCCGCGTAGAAGGTCGGCTGGTTCTGGGCCACGAGGGCGGGCAGGAGCAGGAGGAGGCGCAGCGCCATTCAATCCCCGACGAAGAGGTGGTGCAGCAGGTCCTGGACGGGGCTCCGGTCGAACTGCACGATGAGGCTCAGGTCCACCCGGTGCTCCGTGAGCGTCTCGGTGCCGAGGGTGCGCACGCTGGTGCCGGAGAGGATCTGCTCGGGATCCAGGAACTGGCTGGCGGCGCGGCGGCCCCAGCCATAGCGGTAGGCCACGTCGAAGGTCCAGGCGCCGCGCTTGAGCCCCGTGCCGGCGCTCACGCTCTGGATGACCCGCTGCTGGCCGGTGAGGCGGTCGGTGACGGGCTGGGGCTCGCGGCTCCAGCCCAGGCGAAGGGGGATGACGCGGCCGGAGCCGGGCAGGAAGAGGTGCTCGACGCCCAGGTGGACCTGGGTCGCGTCCGGGCTGGCCCCGCCCCGGTTCAGGTTGAAGAAGTTGACCCCGTCCAGGGCCGGCCGTCCGCTCATGTACCGGGTGTCGGACCATGGGGTGGAGACCACGTCGGCCGTCACGAGCCACCGGTCCGAGGGCCGGTAGGCGAAGCCGACGCCCGTGGTGCTGGGCCAGTGGAGGCCGGTGGTGTAGGGCTGCGAGGCCACGGGGTCGGGCCTGGCGCTGGTGGCGAGGCGCGTGGCGTAGGTGTAGTCGGCGTGGAAGCCGGTGCGCCGGGTGATGCCCAGGCTCCAGGTGGGCCAGCGCCAGAGGAGGCCCAGGTTGAAGTTGGCCCCCTCGAACCGGCTGGTCTGCCCGAAATCGAGGTAGGAGGAGCCCTGGGCCGAGGTGCTCGTGCTCCGGGAGGAGAGGCTCCAGGCGCCGCGCCAGAGGTTCGCGGAGAGCCCGAGGAGCACCCGCTGGGAGACCTCGTAGGCGGCGGCGAAGGAATAGAGGTCGATCTGCCCGTCCTGGGAGATGTCCTGCCGGAGCCTCCGGGCGGGGCTCCCGTCCGCGGGCTGCTCCTGCAGGTCCCGGGAGTCCCCTTCGCCCAGCGGGAAGATCCGCTGCACGGACAGCTGGATCGCCAGGGTGCGCCCGCCCACGCGCAGGGGCACGGTGGCGGCGGCCAGGAGGGGATCGAACCGGGTGTTGGAGATGAGGGAGTCGCCCGCGAGGAGGGTCCGCGATCCCGCCGTGGTCTCGGCGTCCTGGAAGGCGACGCCGCGGTTGATGCCGCGGCCGACGAGGCTCGCTTCGGGCCGCAGCATCTGGGCCAGGCCGGCGGGATTGAAGGAGACCGCGGTGGCGTCGTCGGCCAGGGCGATGAAGGCGCCCCCCAGGCCGAGGGCGCGGGCCCCGGCGCCCTGGATGCTGAACGCGGTCCGGGACTGCTCGGAGATGATGGAACCGATGGGCGCCATCTGGGCCCGGGAGGCGCCTGCGGCCCCCAGGAGGAGGAGGACGGGGCGGAGATGGCGGAAGGTCTGGAGCATGCCGGTCCGGAAGGGGTTGGGTGGGCGCGCCGGGCCCGCGGGGGCCATCCTGGAGCTGGTCCAGTTGTCCCAGGGTCCCAGACATGGTAACCCTGATACGCATCGACAAGAATTTTCACAACGAGGGAAAAGCCATGACGAACTCCGCTCCCACGAACCTCACGCCCCGGCAGCGGGATCTCGCCGCCATGATCGACCACACCCTCCTCAAGCCCGACGCCTCGGCGCCCGAGGTCGACCGGCTCTGCGCCGAGGCCCGCGCCTACGGCTTCTGCTCGGTGTGCGTCAACACCTACTGGGTGCCCTTCTGCCGCGAGCGCCTCGCCGGTTCCAGCGTGAAGGTCTGCACGGTGGTGGGCTTCCCCCTGGGCGCCATGGACAGCCGCTCCAAGGCCGCCGAGACGGCCGAGGCCGTGGCCCAGGGCGCGGGCGAGATCGACATGGTCATCAACGTCGGGGCCATCAAGTCGGGCGACTGGGCCACGGTCGAGGCCGATGTCCGCGGTGTCGTGGAAGCCGCCTCCGGGCGGCCCGTGAAGGTCATCCTCGAGACCGGCCTGCTCACGGACGAGGAGAAGGTGCGGGCCTGCCAGGCGAGCGTCGCCGCCGGGGCCGCCTTCGTGAAGACCTCCACCGGCTTCTCCAAGGGCGGGGCCACCGAGGCCGACATCGCCCTCATGCGCCGCACGGTGGGCGCCGGCCTCGGGGTCAAGGCCTCGGGCGGGGTGCGCACCCTCGAGGACGCCGAGAAGATGATCGCCGCGGGCGCCAGCCGCATCGGCGCCAGCTCGGGCATCGCCATCGTCACCGGCGGCGTCGGCTCCGGCTACTGATCCGGGCGGAGGCCGCCGTGGCCGAGGATCCCGCGCGCTACCGGGAGCAGCACAAGCTGCGCCTCTCCTGGATGCCCTGGCTCTACTTCGTCCTCAAGGACCGGCACCGCGCCTGGGCCCAGGCGTGGCAGGAGGAGGTGCAGGCGCGCCTCCGGGACCAGGAGACCGTGGAGATCGGGCCGGGCTGCTTCGTCGCCCCGGAGGCGCGGATCTTCGGGGAACCGGGCCGGCCCGTGGTGCTCGGCCCGGGCTGCGCCGTGGCGGCGGACGCCTTCCTCCACGGCCCCATCACCCTGGGGCGGGACGTGTCCGTGAACGCGCGGGCGGTCCTGGACGGCGGGGCCCGGGGCATCACGGTGGGGGATGGCACCCGCATCGCCTCGGGAGCCGCCCTCTACGCCTTCGACCACGGCATGGACCCGGACCGGCCCGTGCGGGACCAGCCCGTCGCCTCCCGGGGGATCCGCATCGGGGAGGACGTCTGGATCGGCGCCAACGCCGGAGTCACCGACGGGGTGGCCATCGGCGACCACGCGGTGGTGGGGATGGGGGCCGTGGTCACCCGCGACGTGCCCCCCTGGGCCATCGTCGGGGGGGTGCCGGCCCGGGTGATCGGGGACCGCAGGAAAAGGTAGGCGATCCCCGCGGGCCTCTCTATACTCTGTCCCTGTCATGGAACACCTTCTCATTGCAATGTCTGCGGATCCCGTCCGCCCCGGGGTCCGGCCATGACCCGCCAGGGCGCCCTGCCGCGGGAGGGCCTGGAAGGGCGTGTGCTCCAGGAGGTCCTGGAGAGCCTGCCGCTCCCGGTCCACTACACGGACCTCCACGGCGCGGTGGCCGGATGCAACCGGGCCCTGGAGCAGTTCCTGGGGCGCCCCCGGCGGGAGATCATCGGCCGGCGGATCACCGAGCTCTTCCCCGCCGAGGAGGCCCAGGTGCTCGCCCTGAAGGACGAGGGCCTGCTGCGTTCCGGCGGCCGCCAGGTCTTTCGGTTGGACCACCAGGGGCCCGCGGGCCCGCGCCACCTCCTGGCGGGCAAGGCGCTTTGGATCGACGCCCAGGGCGGCGTGGCCGGGGTGGTGACGCAGCTGCAGGACATCACGGAATTCCGGGACCTGGAGGCCGAGCACCTGGAGAGCGAGGGCCGCATGCGGGCCCTGCTGGAGGGGCTCCAGGAGCGGGAGGCCCAGTTCAGGGCCCTCTTCGTGGCCGGGAACGGCATCAAGCTGCTCCTCGCCCCGGAGGGGGGCTGGATCCTGGACGCCAACCCCGCCGCCGAGGCCTACCTGGGATACGACCTGGGGACGCTGCGCACCCTGAGCTTCCGGGACCTGGGGCCCGACGAGGCCGAAGGCGACATGCGGGGGGTGGTCGAGTCCGGCAGCGGGCGGTTCGTGCGCAAGTTGCGGACCGCGGCCGGGGAGGAGCGGAACGTGGAGGTCTACGCCGCCCCCGTCGAGATCAAGGGCCGGACCTACATCTGGGCGACCCTCCACGACATCACGGACGGGGTCCAGGCCGAGGCCGCCCTGCGGCTCAGCGAGGACCGGCTGCGGTCCCTGGCCGAATCCATCCAGGCCGTCATCTTCCGGTTCGAGCGGGACGGCGCCTGCACCTACGTGAACGGCCACTACGAGCGCCTCACGGGCCTGCCGCCGGGGCCGGTCCTGGCCCGGAAGTGGACGAAGGTCATCCATCCGCAGGACCGGGAGCGGATCCTGGACGGGTGGCGGACGGCCCGCAAGCTGGGGCAGGTCCACGAGACCGAGTTCCGTCTCCTCGACGCCCGCGGCGAGGAGGTGTGGGTCCTGGGGCGCACCACGCCCGAGCGGGGTCCCGACGGCGCGATCACCGGGTTCCTCACCACCTGCACCGACATCACGCGGCTCCGCCGGGCCGAGGAGGCCCTGCGCCTCGCGGCGAAGCACGAGAGCCTCGGCCTCATGGCGGGGGCCATCGCCAACGACTTCAACAACATCCTGCAGGCCGTGTGGTCCAGCCTGGACCTCCTGGAGTCGGGCGCCGGCGACGCCGGCCAGCGCGCCCAGGCCCTGGCCTGGGCCCGGGGCTCCCTCTCCCGGGGCAAGCGGATCACGCGCTTCATCGAGGAGTACAGCGGCCAGGGCGTGGGGAACCCCGTCTCCCTGGACCTGGGCCGGCACCTGCAGGCCTTCGTGGCGGACCAGGGCGTGCCGGGGGGCCAGGTCCGGCTCGCCTTCGAGGCCGAGCCCGGGCTGCCCCGGGTGCTCATCGACCCGGACCAGCTGACCCACTGCCTCAAGGCCATGGTGGCCAACGCGCTGGAGGCCCTGGGTCCGGGGCCGGGCTCCGTCCGGCTCCAGGCGCGGAAGCCCGCCCCCTGCGCCGACCGGGACGGCGTCTGGATCCTCCGGCCCCAGCCGGGTCCCTGCGTGGAACTGGCGGTGGAGAACGACGGGCCCGCCATCCCCCGGGAGGAGCTGCCGCGGATCTTCGATCCCTACTACACCACCAAGGAGGCCGGGCGCGGCCTGGGGCTCTCCTCGGTCCTGGGCATCCTCCGCGCCCACGGGGCCGGGCTGCACGTGGAGAGCCTGCCGGGGACGGGGGTCCGGATCCGGGTCGTCCTGGCCGTGGGGGGCCGGGTCTCCTCCGATCTGGCGGATCTCCCCGCCGGCCCCGGGGCCATCCTCGTCGTGGACGACCAGCCCGAGGTGCTCCTGGTGATCTCCCACCTGCTGCAGGGCTTCCTGGACCGGCCCATCCTCACCGCCTCCAGCGGCGAGGAGGCCCTGGCCATCGCCCGGGAGCGCGGCGGCGACCTGGGGGCGGTGCTCATGGACGCCAACATGCCGGGCATGGACGGCACCGCCGCCTTCCAGGCGATGCAGGCCCTCGTGCCGGGCCTGCCGGGCATCCTCATCTCAGGCTGCGACCGGGAGCAGGGCCTGGCCCTCGCCCGGACCTACGGATTCTCGGGCTTCGTGAAGAAGCCCTTCGAATCCGAGGCCCTGCGGGAGGTCTTCGCGGCGCTGCTTTAGGGGCCGGGCGCCTAGCGCCGGGGCCGGGCGGGACCGCGGCCGGAGCCGGCGGGTCGCGCGCCTCCGCCGGGACGGGGACCGCGGCCGCCGCCCCTGCCGCCGCCGCGGCCCAGGACGATGGGCTCGGGCTTCTCGGCGGGGTCGGGCTCGAAGCCCGGCACCACCACGGCGGGCAGGTTGCGCTTGAGGAGCTTCTCGATGTCCTTGAGAAGCTTCTGCTCGTCCACGCAGACCAGGCTGAGGGCCTGGCCCTCCGTGCCGGCCCGGCCGGTGCGGCCGATGCGGTGGACGTAGTCCTCGGGGACGTAGGGCAGCTCGTAGTTCACCACGTGGGGCAGCTGGTCGATGTCCAGGCCCCGGGCGGCGATGTCGGTGGCCACCAGCACGGTGATCTTGCCGTCCTTGAAGTCCTGGAGGGCCTTGATGCGCTGGGGCTGGCTCTTGTTGCCGTGGATGGCCATGGAGGCGATGCCGTCGGTCTCCAGCTGGTCGGAGAGGCGGTTGGCGCCGTGCTTGGTGCGGGTGAAGACCAGCACCTGGCTCATGCGGTTGGCGCGGACCAGGTGGCTGAGGAGGGCGCGCTTGCGGTCCCGGGCCACGGGGTGGACGATCTGGTCCACCAGCTCGGCGGGGGCGTTGCGCCGGGCCACGTCCACGTTGGCCGGGGACTTGAGGAAGGCGCTGGCCAGGTCCCGGATCTCGTCGCTGAAGGTGGCGCTGAAGAGCAGGTTCTGGCGGTTGGCGGGGAGCAGGGCCAGGATCTTGCGGATGTCCCGGATGAAGCCCATGTCCAGCATGCGGTCGGCCTCGTCCAGGACGAGGAAGCGCAGGTGGGAGAAGTTCAGGTTGCCCTGCTGGTGGTGGTCGAGCAAACGACCGGGTGTGGCCACCAGGATCTCGACGCCCGACCGGAGGGCCTTCACCTGGGGGTTGATGTTGACCCCGCCGAAGATGGAGGTGCTGCGCAGGGGAAGGTGGCGGCCGTAGGTGCGGACACTCTCCTCCACCTGCATGCACAGCTCCCGGGTGGGGGTGAGGATGAGGCAGCGCACGGGGTGACGAGCGGGGGAGGTGCTGCTGTTGGCGTCGGGGGCCAGCAGCTGCAGGATGGGCAGCACGAAGCCGGCCGTCTTGCCGGTCCCGGTCTGGGCGCCGGCGAGCAGGTCGCGGCCGGAGAGGATGATGGGAATGGCCTGGGCCTGGACGGGGGTGGGGGTCTCGTAGCCCTGGTCGCTGACAGCGCGCAGCAGCTCCGGCAGTAGGCCGAGTTCGTCGAACGTCATGAATGCTCCTGGAAGGGCCCGCCCGCCATACGCGGGCCCCGGTCAGGGCATGAAAGGGTTTTCGGAACAGGAACCCGGGCCTTCCCGGGTGAAGGACGCCGACCGGGGGCTCCTTCCAGCACGAATGCTCCATGATAGCGAGAATTTGTCGCAATTTCCAGGGGAAGGCGTCCGGAGGCCTGCTGCGATGGGGATCACAAGCGGTTTGGCCCCGCGCGGGGACCCAGGTCACCCTGGTGGGACTGGATTTCCTGCGAGGCGGACATGGCCCACAAGGTCGTCGAATGCGTTCCCAATTTCTCCGAAGGCCGCGACATGGCCAAGATCCGGCAGATCACCGCGGCCATCGAGGCGGTGGCGGGCATCCGCCTGCTGGACGTGGACCCCGGGGCTGACACCAACCGGACCGTGGTCACCTTCGTGGGCGCGCCCGACGCGGTGGTCGAGGCGGCCTTCCAGGCCGTGAAGGTGGCTTCCCGGATCCTGGACATGAGCGCCCATCACGGGGCCCACCCGCGCATGGGCGCCACCGACGTGTGCCCCTTCGTGCCGGTGGAGGGCGTGACCCTCGCGGACTGCGCCGAGCTCGCCCGCAAGCTCGGTGAGCGGGTGGGCCGGGAACTGGCCCTGCCGGTGTACCTGTACGAGCACGCCGCCTCCCGACCCGAACGGCGGAACCTGGCCGTGGTGCGCAAGGGCGAGTACGAGGGCCTCGAGGAGAAGCTGAAGGATCCCCAGTGGGCCCCCGACTTCGGCCCCGCGGTCTTCAACCCCCGCGCCGGCGCCCTCATCACCGGGGCCCGGGAGTTCCTGATCGCCTACAACATCACCCTGAACAGCCGGGACAAGGCCCACGCCACCGACATCGCCTTCGAGCTCCGGGAGAAGGGCCGCGTGGCCCGCCGGGGCCAGAAGGACGCCTACTACAGCTCGGGGGAGATCCTCTTCTACCGGGAAGGCTGCTTCCCCTGCGGCAACTGCGCCGAGGACTTCCCCACCTTCGAGGCCGTGGAAGCCCACTGCCGGGAGGCCCACGGCTACGACCTGCGCCACCTGCTGAAGCTCAATGACATCGACGCCGCCAAGGGCGTGGTGGGCCGGAAGGTGCACCGGGCCGGCCGCTTCCAGGCCTGCAAGGCGATCGGCTGGTACGTGGACCAGTACAAGCGGGCCCAGCTCTCCATCAACCTCACCGACTACAAGGTCACGAGCCCCGTGGACGTGCTGGAGGCCACCCGGACCATGGCCGCCGAGCGCGGGCTGGTGGTGACGGGCAGCGAGATCGTGGGCCTGGTCCCCTTCTCCGCCCTCTTCGAAGCGGGCCGCCACTACCTGCGCGTCCAGGGCAAGAGCCCCTTCATCCCCGTGCCGGACGTGCTGGAGAACGCCGTCTTCTCCATGGGCCTGGCCGACGTGGCCCCCTTCGAGATCGAGAAGAAGGTGCTGGGGCTGCCCCGCGCCTACCCGGCGGGGCTCATGGCCATGACCGGCGCCGCCTTCGTGGACGAGGTCTCCCGGGACACCCCGGCCCCCGGCGGCGGCTCCATCGCGGCCCTGGCCGGCGCCCTGGGCGCCGCCCTGGCCTCCATGGTGGCCAACCTCACCCAGGGCAAGGGCGCGCCCGGCTCCGAGCCGCACCTCCTGGCCGCGGCGGAGCGGGCCCAGCGGGCCAAGGACGCCCTGGTGCTGGCGGTGGACGAGGACACCGAGGCCTTCAACGCCTACATGGACGCCCGCCGTCTGCCGGCTGGGACCCCCGCCGAGAAGGCCGCGCGGGAGGAGGCCATGCAGGCGGGTCTGAAGAGCGCCGTCGAGGTCCCCTGGGCCACCGCGAACGCCTGCTACGAGGCCATGGAGGCCGCCGAGACCGCCATGCACCACGGAAACCCCGCCTCCATCACGGACACGCTCGTGGGCTTCACCATCGCCTACGCCGGCGTCCGGGGCGGAATCTGGAACGTGCTGATCAACCTCAAGGACATCACGGACCGGGCCTACGTGGAGGCCATGCGTGCGCGCTGCGCCGGGCTCCTGGACCGGGCCAAGGCCCTCCTGGACCGGGCCACCGCCCACGGCGACGCGCGCCTGGAGGCCATGCTGGCGCCCAAGGGCTGATTCCGGGCCCGTCCTGGCGTAGACTGGGGGTCCTTCCCCGGGAGAACCCCATGTCCACGGTCCGGCCCACCCTGTGCCTGTGCGCGGTCCTCGCCAGTCTTTTCGTCCTGGGCTGCAGCCATCCCCGCACCACCGTGCACCGCACGGGCGTCATGGAGTACCTCTATCCCAAGCGCGAAGCCGCCCCCGCCCCCACCCCGGGCGGCGCGCGGCTTCACCTGCCCCTGAAGCTGGGCATCGCCTTCGTGCCGTCCCAGGGCTACGCCTGGCGCTCGGCATTGCCGGCGACCAGCGAACGCCCCCTCCTGGACATCGTGCGCGAGGCCTTCCAGGCCAGATCCTGGGTGCAGGAGATCAAAGTGATCCCCAGCGCCTACCTGCGGGCCGGGGGCGGCTTCGATAACCTGGAGCAGGCGGCCAGGATGTACGGCGTGGACGTCATGGCCCTGGTGAGCGTCGACCAGATCCAGTACACCGACCCCAAGTGGTATTCCTTCGCCTACCTGACCATCGTCGGGCTCTACACCCTGCCGGCGGAGAAGAACGATACCCGGACCCTCATCGATGTGGCCGTCTTCGACGTGGCCACCCGGACCTTCCTGCTGCGGGCCCCCGGCCAGAGCACCGTGAAGGGCTCGGCCACCCCCATCCGGGCCCAGGAGCAGCTCCGCCTGGACTCGGGCAAGGGGCTGGAACTGGCCTTGAAGGACCTGAACGGGAACCTGGCCCGGGAGGTGGAGGCCTTCAAGGCCGACGTGGCCTCGGGCGCCCGCAAGGACGTGGACGTGGTGGACCGGGAGGGCCGGTCCCTGCGCCAGACCGGCGGCCGCAGCTTCGGCGGGTCGATGGGGCTCGGGGAAGCGGTGGCCGGCCTGGCCCTGGCGGCCTTCGCCTGGCGGCGCCGGCGGCCGTGAACCCCTTCGTCCTGCGCGCGGGCGCCTGGGCCGAGCCCTGGCGCCTGTGGACCTGCCACGCCGTCCATTTCGACGCCGTCCACGCCGGCCTGAACCTGGCCGCGCTGGCGGTCCCCTTCCTGCTGGTTCGGGACCGCGGGCGCCTGGCCCGGGGCCTCCTCGTGGCGGCCCCGGTCCTGGCCCTCCTCCTCCTGCCCGCCATCGGGCCGGGCACGTACCGGGGCGCTTCGGGCCTGGCCTGCACCGCCTGGGCGGCAGCGGGCCTCGGCCTCCTGGGGGACCGGCGGCGCCGGGGGGAGGGCCTCGCCCTCTGCGGCCTCCTGGTCGGAAAGCTGGCCTGGGAGGCCTTCCGGGGTGCCGCTTGGCTGCCAGGCGGCGAGGGTTGGACGGCCCTTCCGGCGGCCCACCTCTGGGGGGCGGCCCTGGGAGGCCTCCTGGCCGGGGTGGACCGCTTCCGGCGGCGGGGCGGCGTGCTTGACAGGAGTAATAATTAATTTATTTTACGAGCGGAACCCTTCCGCCATGACCCCTCCCCTGCCCTCCTTCGCCCGCCGCCTCCGCGCCTTCAACGAGCGGGTGGCCCGCCTCGGCACCGAAGCCTTCAGCTCCATCTGGGCCTTCTACGCCTTCCTGGTGTGGGGCCTGCTGGGCATGCTGCCCGGGGTGAACGCGGCCTTCAAGGAATTCGTCCTCCTGGTCAGTTCGGCCTGGATCCAGCTCTGGGCCCTGCCCCTGCTCATGGTGGGCAACGCGGTGCTGAACAAGGCCGGCGAACGCAGGGCCATGCAGGATCACCAGATGCTCCTGGCGGAACTGAAGCTGCTGAAGCGCCAGATGGCGGAGCTCCATGCCCTGCACGGGGAGATCCTGGAGCTGGTGGCCCGGCTGAGACAGGAAGGGGCCCCTACGCCCCGATGATCTTGATGAGCACCCGCTTGTCGCGGCGCCCGTCGAACTCGCCGTAGAAGATCTGCTCCCAGGGGCCGAAATCCAGGCGGCCCTTCGTGATGGCGACCACGACCTCGCGGCCCATGATCTGGCGCTTGTGGTGGGCGTCGCCGTTGTCTTCGCCCGAGCGGTTGTGCAGGTACCCGCCCCGGGCGGGGTCCGTGCCGGCGTTGAAGGGGGCCAGGTGCTCCAGCCAGCGCTTGTAGTCCTCGTGGAGCCCCGGCTCGTCGTCATTGATGAAGACGCTCGCGGTGATGTGCATGGCGTTCACGAGACAGAGGCCCTCCTGGACGCCGCTGGCCTCCACGGCCTCCTCCACGTCCGGGGTGATGTTCACGAAGCCCACCCGCTGGGGCTCGTGGAGGGTGAGGGTGACGCGATGGCTCTTCATGGCTGGCTCCGCCCATACAGTAGACTGGAAGACGCAACGCTGGAGAAGTGCCATGCTCACGATCGCCGGAAGGACCTTCGAGAACCGCCTCGTGCTGGGGACGGGCAAGTACAAGGATTTCGCCACCATGAAGGCCTGCTACGAGGCGGCCCGCGTGGAGATGGTGACCCTGGCGGTGCGCCGCTTCGACCTGTCCGCCCAGGGCGAGGACAACATCCTGAACTGGATCCCCAAGGGCATGGCCCTCCTGCCCAACACCGCGGGCTGCTATACCCGCGAGGACGCGCTGCGGGTGAGCCGCCTGGCCCGCGAGGCCCTGGACACGCCGTGGATCAAGCTGGAGGTCATCGGCGATCCCACCAGCCTCTACCCGGACGGCGAGGAGACCCTCCGCGCCGCCGAGGAGCTCGTGAAGGAGGGCTTCGTCGTCCTGCCCTACCTCAACGCCGATCCCATCCTGGCCCGGAAGCTCTGCGACGTGGGCGTGGCCGCCATCATGCCCCTGGGCAGCGCCATCGGCTCGGGCCTGGGCGTGCAGAACCCCTACGTCATCCAGATCATCCGGGAGATCGCGGCCTCGTACGGCCTGCCCCTGGTGGTGGACGCGGGCGTGGGCACCGCCAGCGACGCGGCCGTGGCCATGGAACTGGGCGCGGACGCGGTGCTCCTGAACACGGCCGTCGCCGAGGCCGCGGATCCGGTCCGCATGGCCCGGGCCATGGACCACGCGGTGCAGGCCGGGCGCCTCGCCTTCGAGGCGGGCCGCATGCCGAAGCGCCTCTACGCCAGCGCCTCGAGCCCGGTAGCCGGTGTGGTTGGCCGCAACTAGGGTAGGTAGATCGAATCACCGGAACGATCGTGTCCCTTGCTTCGTGACGGCAAGGGTAGGTAAAGAACCCGTACACCGAGTGCGCCGGGACACCGAGTCACGCTGAGGCAGCTTCGCGGTTCTGCGCGCCGACCCATACCACCCAGGCCCTGGCCCGCTGGCGCGGGCCGCGATGCTGCGCATCGCTCGGCTGGGGGCTCCGGGCCTTCCGCATGCACGCCTGCGGGTGCCCTCCGCCCCCAGCCTTGGACGGGCCTGGGCTTGAGGTTCGGCCCACCGCCGACCAGCTCCAGGTGGGTTACAACACCGTCCGGCGGTGGCGGGACCGGTTCCTGGAGGCCGGGGGCCACCCTCCCGGCGGAGCGCAAGGCCGGGATCGTGAGGATGACCACCCTGGCCAAGGCCTCGGGGCTGAGCCCCTTCGCGGTGTGGAAGATCTGGAAGGCCAACGGGCTCAAGCCTCGTCCCAGGTCTTGGACCGGACTCGGCCCGGGCTGCCCCTGAAACAGGGCCGCTGCGGAACGATGACCCACGACTCCAAGCTGCCTCAGCGTGACTCGGTGTCCCGGCGCACTCGGCGTCCGGGTTCTTTACTCACCCTTGCCGACACGAAGGAAGGGACACGATCGTTCCGGTGAGTTGATATACCTGGACGAGGATAGGCCGCCAGTAGCCCAGGTGACAGCCTGCCTCACCCCGCCGGCCCGGGTCCGGATCAGGCCTTCGGGTTGACGCGTCGCTCAAGGCGGGCCCGCCTTCAACCCCGGGCGGGGCCGTCCGAATGGCTGCCGGTCTGCGCGGGGTCCGCCCCCGGGAGCGGACCGGCGCCGGCCCCGGTTATCCTGGAGGACTGGAGTCGCCATGCCCCGCTTTTCCAAACGATCCGGTCGCGAAGTCCTGGAAGGCCACGTCCGCCTTCCGGCGTGGATCGTCCGGGAACGGATGAACCTGGGCGAGCTCCACGCCATGAAGAAGGACCTCCGGGCCTCGGACCTGCACACCGTGTGCGAGGAGGCCCGCTGCCCCAACCGGACCCACTGCTTCAACCACGGCACGGCCACGTTCCTGCTCATGGGCGACACCTGCACCCGGGCCTGCGGCTTCTGCTCCATCCGGAGCGGGAAGCCCGCGCCCCTGGATCCCCGGGAGCCGGAGGAGACCGCCCTGCGGGTCCAGGCCCTGGGCCTGCGCTTCGCGGTGCTCACCTCGGTGAACCGGGACGACCTCCCCGACGGCGGCGCCGCCCACCTCGCACGCACCATCCGCGCCATCCGCGCCCACAACCCCGGCGTCGGGGTGGAGGTGCTCACGCCGGACTTCATGGGGAACCTGGAGGCGGTGGCGGAGGTGGTGGCCGCGGGCCCGGCGGTCTTCAACCACAACACCGAGACCGTGCCCAGCCTCTATCCGGAAGTCCGGCCGGCCGGGAGGTTCGAGCGTTCCCTGGCGGTGCTCGCCAAGGCCAAGGAACTGGGCACGGCCCTCTTCGGGCCCGCCTTCGCCACCAAGTCCGGCCTCATGCTCGGCCTGGGGGAGACGGAGGCGGAGCTCATGGCCGTCTTCGAGGCCCTCGCCGGCGCCGGGGTCGACATCCTCACCCTGGGCCAGTACCTCCGCCCGACCCGGCACCAGCTCCCCGTGAAGGCCTACGTGCATCCCGACGCCTTCGCGGAACTGGGGCGCAAGGCCAAGGCCCTCGGCTTCCGCGCCGTCTACGCGGGGCCCCTGGTCCGGTCGAGCTTCAACGCCCACGAAGTGAGCGAAATGGAAGGGATCTCCATCGCATGAGCGCCAACGTCCAGCCCTGGGACCTGCCCGCCCCCGAGGGGGAGGGGCGGCCGTCGGCCTTCGGCCTCCTCCCCGAGGACCTGGAGGGCATCCCCGGCCGGGCCGCGCACGCCTTCTCCAGGCTCCAGCGCCCCTGGACCTGGCGCGAGGACGGGCTCGACCTGGCCCGGGCCGCCCGGGAATGGCTCGCCGCCTCCCATGACCTCGCCCTGCCGGTGCTTCTGGAGCGCCATCCCAGCGAGGACGGGGCCACCAAGGTCGTCCTGGGCCTGCGCGACGGGGAGCGCATCGAGGCCGTGCACATGCCCCGGGAGGTCCGGAACCCGCGGGTGACCCTCTGCATCAGCAGCCAGGTGGGGTGCGCCATGGGCTGCACCTTCTGCGCGACGGGCGCCATGGGCATCCGCCGCAACCTTTCGGCGGGCGAGATCGTCGGCCAGGTGCTGGCCCTCATCCGGGCCCTGGGCCCGGAACGGCCCCACGCCATCACCCTGGTCTTCATGGGCATGGGCGAGCCGCTCCACAACCTGGACAACGTGCACCGGGCGATCCGGATCCTCAACCACCCCCAGGGCCTCAACATCTCGACACGGCGGATCACGGTCTCCACCTCGGGCCTCGTGTCGGGCATCGAGCGCCTGAGCCGGATGACCCCGCGCCCCTGGCTCGCCCTGAGCCTCAACAGCACGACCGACGAGGCCCGGAGCGGGGTCATGCCCGTCAACCGGGTCTGGGGCCTGGCCCGGCTCCGGCAGGCGCTGGACGACTGGAACCTCGCGCCCGGGGAGAAGTTCCTCCTGGAGTACGTGCTCCTGGACGGCGTGAACGACACCCCCGAGGACGCGGACCGCCTCGCGGACTGGCTCGGGGACCTGCGCGCCGGCCACAACATCAACCTGATCCGCATGAACGAGCATCCGGCTTCCGCCTTCCGCACCCCGCCCCAGGCGCGCCTCCAGGCCTTCCTGGACCGCCTCAAGGCCCGGGGCTGCTTCGTGACCGTGCGCAAGAGCCGGGGCCGGGACGTCCAGGGGGCCTGCGGGCAGCTGCTGAAATAGGCCTTGCCGCCGGTCCGGGCGGGCGTCATATTGAGTCGCGATATCACCCGTTTGGGCCCCGGACACCGCCCGTGGTAGCCTCCCATCGACCAGTTTCGGGACCCGCCATGATTCCATCGGACGACACCACACCATCCTGGGTACCCCCCGTCGAGGCCTGGCGCCCCGACGGGGCCCCGATCCCGGTGGATCCCTACTTCGAGGATCCGTACAACCCCGATCCCTACGCGAAGATGTAGATGCGGATCCTCCTGGCCTCCCGCAACGCGGGCAAACTCCGGGAATTCGAGGCGCTCCTGCCGGGCGTCGAGCTGGTGCCCTGGCCCGCGGAGGCCCCGGACATCCCCGAGGACGGCGCCTTCTTCCAGGACAACGCCCTCCAGAAGGCCACCTTCGCCCAGGCCTGGTGGGCCGGGCAGGGCGCGGTCCCGGTGGACGGCGTCCTCGCCGACGACTCCGGCCTCTGCGTGGACGCCCTCTGGGGCGGCCCCGGCGTGCTGAGCGCGCGCTTCGCCCAGGGCCTCGCCCAGGACGCCAAGAACCGCAAGCTCCTGGCCCTCATGCCCGAGGGCGCCGCCCGGACGGCCCGCTTCGTCTGTGTCCTCGCCTGGGTTCCCCGGGGGGGAGCCGCCCGGACCTTCAGCGGCTCCGTGGAGGGCGCCCTCGCCCTGGAGCCCCGGGGCGCCGGCGGGTTCGGCTACGATCCCCTCTTCGTCCCCGAGGGCCACGCGGCCACGTTCGGGGAGCTGGGTCCCGAGGTCAAGCACGCCCTCAGCCACCGCGGACGCGCGGCGCGGGCCTTCCTGGCGGGCCTGTAGGGGCCCCTCAGTCCTCGCCCCAGACCCCCCGCTCCCGGAGCGCCACCGCGGCCTGGTACGCGGCGAGCACCGCGCTGCGGACGCGCTGGTAGCCGTTCTCCGTCACCTTGGAGGAGAAGGTCAGGGTGGAGATGACATACCAGCCCTCCCCGTTGGGCAGGGGCTGGGGCGCGGAAAGCAGGACCTGGGGCGGTAGCACGGCGGAGGAGCTGTCCTCCCGCAGCCGGGTCGAGACGCGCTCGGACCAGGCCTGGAGGCGCGGCAGCGCGGCCTGGCCCGCGGCCTCGTCCGGCACGAGGACCCGGCCGTAGAGGGTGAAGTTCAGTCGCAACTGGGGCAGGTCCACGGCGCTGTTCAGGTACCCCGCCATGGAGGCCAGCTGCTGGAAATCCTTCTGGATGGCGAGGAGCTTGGGGCTCGCCTGGGTCATGGGTCTCGGGGTCATGCCTCATTATGCACCTTGCGCGGGGGGGGACCTCCTGGGATGCTTGACCCCGACATCGTGTGCTGGATGTTCGGGAAGCAGGTGTGAATCCTGCGCTGCCCCGCAACGGTATGCACCCCGGTCCGCGCAGTCGGGAACGGGAGACCTCGCTGGAGCCACTGGGGCGCATCCCCGGGAAGGCGCCAGGGGTGCCGGAAGGCGCCTGTCGCGTGCGAGCCCGGAGACCGGTCCAGTGCCTACCCAAACCGCCGAGGGGGCGGTCGGGAGGCCCTTCCGGGCCAACCCTGTCGTCCCCCGGCCCACATGCGCGGAGCATGCCATGGGTCCCCAACCCTCCCTCCTCCTGGCCCTCGCGGCCACCTCCCTCTCGGCCATGGGCGCGCCCGAGCCGCCCCCCGGCAAGGCCGAGGCGTCGGCCACGGTCACCGTCACCGCCGAGGCCTCCCCCGTGGAGATCCTCAAGACGCCCAACCCCGTCAAGGTGCTCGACCGGGAGGCCATCCTGGCCACGGGCGCCCGCACCCTGGACGAGCTGCTTCCCGCCCTGCTCCCGGGGCAGATCCAGGCCTTCGGCGGGCCGGGCAGCGCCGCCAGCCTCTACCTGGGCGGGGGCCGCGCCCGGGACGTGGTGGTGCTCCTGGACGGCATCCGGATCACCGATCCCACCGCCCTGAGCGCCAACTTCGCCGACTTCACCCTGGACGGGGTGGACCGCGTGGAGGTCCTCCAGGGGCCCTCCAGCACCCGCTACGGCAGCGACGCCCACGGCGGCGTCATCGCCCTCTGGACGGCGGCGCCGGCCAAGGCCGGCTTCAGCCTGGAGGCCCAGGGCGCCGCCGGCAACCGGGGCGCCCGGAAGGCCGGAGTGGCCCCCGCCTACGGCTGGGAGGGCGGCTGGGTCAAGGCCAGCGCCTCCGCCGCGCGGGAGGACGCCTCCATCCCCGCCGACGACCCCTTCCGCACCGCCAGCGCCTCCGTGAACGCGGGGCAGCGGATCGGGGAGGACGGGCTCCTCACCCTCACCGGCCGCACCCACTTCCGCGGCACCCCCCTGCCCTTCACCGGCGACTACCTGCCCCCGACCTGGGCCTACACCCGCGTCTTCGACCCCGCCCGGGGCGAGACGGAGCGGGACAGCACCGTGGTGGCGGCCTGGCGCCAGGCCCTGGGCGCCGCCTGGGCCCTGGAGGCCAGCTTCGGCCACGTGGCCCAGGACCGCTTCGAGCCCGGCTACGGCGGCGGCGCCCCCGCCGAGCGCTACCGGGGCCAGCGCAACCAGGCGGTGGCCAACCTCACCTGGGCCCCCGTCCGGGGCGTGAGCGCGGCCCTCATGCTGGACCACAGCGGGGAGTCCGCCGGCCTCGCCGGGGACGAGGCCCGGGCCACCCACGACGCCGTCGCCCTGGAAGGGGCCTGGGAAATGCCCACCGGCCTCCGGGCCGTGATCAGCGGCCGGTGGCAGCACGACACCGTCGCCTACACCTTCGCCTCGGGCCAGGCCCTCCCGGACCGGGCCTCCGACCGGTTCGTCTACAAGGCCGGCCTCAACTGGACCGGTGCCCAGGGCCTGCGGCTCTACGCCTCGTACGGGACCAGCTACAACGCCCCCGACCTCTTCAGCCTCACCCACAACCTGGCCAACGGCTACGGCGGCCTCGACGACGAGCGCAGCCACGGGGGCCAGGCCGGGGCGAGCCTCCGCCGCGGGGCCTGGACCTTCAAGCTGGAGGCCTCCCGCACCTTCTACGATCACGTCGTCGCCTACCAGGACCTGGGCTCCTACGCCTACAAGTACGTGAACGGGACGGACCTCCGGGTGCAGGGCCTCGAGGCCTCCGCGGCCCGCGAGGGCGCGTCGTGGCGCGCCGAGGCCTTCGTGCGCAGCCAGGAGGCCCGCAACATGAGCCAGCCCGGGGACGCCCAGCTCACCACGAGCGGGGCCACGGGGCGCCCGTTCTTCACGGCCGGGCTCCGGGGCGAGGCCGTCCTCGGCCCCTGGCGCGCCTCGGCCCGCTGGGCCCACACGGGGAGCAGCTACCAGTACTTCGACGACCTGGGCGCGGTGGACGGCCTCCGCACCCACCTCAACGACCTGGGGATCGCCCTGGGCCGGAGCGCGGGCCGGCACCTCACCTGGACCCTCCGCGGCGAGCACCTCCTGCAGCGGACCTGGAGCCGGGAAGACTGGCTTGCCGGCCGGCCCCTGAGGCGCAACGACGCCTACCTGGTGCCCGTATTCCCGGTCGCCGGTCCCACCTTCACCCTCGAACTGAAGTACCGTTCCTGATATGCGCTTCCTGGCCCTTCTCCTCCTCGCCGCGTCCCTCGTCGCAGGGGCGCCCCGCCGGGTCGTGAGCCAGACCGTGGGCACGGATGAGCTGCTGGCCGCCCTGGCGGCCCCCGGCCAGGTCGCGGCCCTCAGCCACCTGGCCCGGGATCCGGCCTTCTCCCCGGACGTGAAGGGCCTTTCCCGCCACCCCTGCCTCCGCTCGGGCACGGCGGAGGACGTGCTCTCCTTCCGCCCGGACCTCGTCCTGGCGGCCACCTACACGGCCCCGGAGACCCTCGCCCTCCTGCGGCGGGCCCGGGTGCCGCTGGTGGTGCTGGACCGGTTCGAGACCCTGGACGACCTGTACGATGCCTGCCGGCGCGTGGGGGCCGCCCTGGGGCGGCCGGCGCGCGCCGAGGAGCTGATCGCCCAGTGGCGGGCGCGGGTGGCGGACCTGGACCGCCGGCTGAAGGGGGTCCGGCCCGTGCGCGTCCTGGCGGTGGGGGCCTACCCCTTCACCGCCGGCCTGGGCACCACGTTCCAGGACCTCTGCGACCACGCGGGGGCCCTGAACGTGGCCGCCGAGCAGGGCCTGCGGGGCCACCAGCCCACGCCCTCCGAGAAGCTCCTCACCTGGAACGTGGAGTGCCTCGTCACCGACCGGAACGAGAACATGGCGGCGCGGCTCCGGGCCATGCCGCCCTACAAGTACATGCGCGCCATGAAGGAGGGCAGGCTGGTGGAGATCCCGGGACCCCTCATGTCGGCCACGGGCCAGGCGCGCCTCGAGGCCTACGAATGGCTGGCCCGGGCCCTCCATCCGGAGCGCTTCCGGTGAAGGGGCGCGTCCTCGCCGCCCTGGTGCTCCTGCTGGCGGGGGCGGCCCTGGCCTCCCTGGCCCTGGGGGACGCCAACCTCGCGCCCCGGCAGGTGCTGGAGGCGGTGATGGGCCGCGGGGACGAACTCAACCGCACGATCCTCTGGGACCTGCGCCTCCCCCGGACCCTCGTGGGCATGGCGGTGGGCGCGGCGCTCGCGGCCTCCGGGGTCGCCATGCAGGCCTTCTTCCGGAACCCCCTGGCGAGCCCGGGCCTCCTGGGCGTGAGCGCGGGCGGCGCCCTCGGCGCCGTCGCGGTCCTGGCCCTGGGGACCTCGGCCAGCCTCCTCGCCCTGCCCTCCGCGGCGATCCTCGGCGCCTTCGCGGCGACCGGCGCGGTGATGGTCATGGCGCGCCGGGGCGCCAGCCCCGAGCACCTCCTGCTCACGGGCGTGGCCTTGAACGCCTTCTTCGGGGCGGGCACGAGCTTCCTGCTCTCCCTGTCGGCGGGCAAGTTCCAGGTCAGCGGCCAGATCCTCTTCTGGCTGATGGGGGGCATCGAGAACCGGACCTGGGAGCACGTGGCGATCGGCGTGCCGGGGATCCTCCTCTGCTGCGCGCTCCTGCTGCCCCTGGCGCGGCCCCTGAACCTGCTGAGCCTCGGCGAGACGTCCGCCCAGACCCTGGGGGTGGACGTGCGCCGGCTGCGCCGCCGCATCATCGTCCTCTCCACCGTCCTGACGGCCCTCGCCACGGCGGTGGGCGGCATCGTGGGCTTCGTGGGCCTCCTGGTGCCGCACCTCCTGCGGCTGGCCTTCGGCCCCGACCACCGCCGCCTCCTGCCCCTGTCCATGATCGGCGGGGCGGCCCTCGTGCTCCTCTGCGACCTGCCCACCCGCTTCGTGGCGGGGGGCATGCGCCTGGGCGTGGTCACCGCCCTCATCGGCGGCCCGTTCCTGGTGTGGATGCTCCGGAGGAACCCGTGCTGAGCCCCGTGCTGGAGGCCGCGGGCCTCGACCTCCCCGGGCGGCTCCGGGACATCTCCTTCGCCTTCGAGGCGGGGGCGGCCGTGGCCGTGGTGGGCCCCAACGGGGCCGGCAAGTCGACCCTCCTCCAGGTCCTGGCCGGACTGCTCCACGCCAAGGGGCGGATCCGCTGGCGGGGCGAGGACCTGCCCCGCATCCCCTTCCTCGAGCGCGGGCGCATCCTCACCTGGCTGGGCCAGGAGAGCCACGCGGACTTCGCCTACCCGGTCAAGGAAGTGGTGGCCCAGGGCCGCTTCGCCTGGGGCGACGACGGCCGGGGCGTGGAGGAGGCCATGGAGGCCCTGGACATCCGCCACCTGGCCACCCGTCCCATCACCGAGCTCAGCGGCGGCGAGCGGCGCCGGGTCTTCCTGGCCCGGGCCCTCGCCACCGGAGCGCCCATCCAGCTCTGGGACGAGCCCGCGGCCAACCTGGACGTGCGCCACGCCCTGGACGTGCTCCGCCTGGCCCGGGACCTGGCGGGATCGGGCTCCACCCTCCTGGTGACCCTCCATGACCTGCGGAACGCCTACCGCTTCGACCGGGTCCTGGTGCTGGACCAGGGCGCCCTGGTGGGCGCGGGGACCCCCGCGGAGATCCTGACCCCCGATCTCATCGCCCGCGTCTTCCGCGTCCGGGCGGAGCCCGGCGCGGGACTGGGGCTGGAGCTCCCGGACGCGTAGCTACTTCTTCCCGGCGGCGGCGAGGGCCTCGAGGACCCGGGCGGGGGTGAGGGGGACCTGGGCGACCCGGGCGCCCGTGGCGTCGAAGACCGCGTTGGCGATGGCCGCCGCGACGGGCACCACGGGGGGCTCGCCGATGCCCTGGGAGGGCATGTCCGGACGGTCCGCCAGGATCACCTCGATGCGGGGGATCCAGGAGAAGCGGGGGATCCGGTAGGTGTCGAAGTTGCGGTCCAGGATCCGGCCGCCCTTGAATCGGACCTCGCCGGCGAGGGCCTGGCCCACGCCCATGGTCACCGCGCCCTCCACCTGCTGCCGCGCCCCGTCGGGGTTCACCACGAGGCCCACGTCCACCGCCTCCACCACGCGCTCGACCCGCACCTCGCCGGTGGCGCGGTCCACCTTCACCTGGGCCGCGACGGCCACGAAGGCCTGGCGCCAGGCGCCGCAGGCGATGCCGATCCCCTGTCCGCTGGGTCCGGGGGCCGGATCCCAGCCCGAGCGTTCGAGGACGAGGTCCAGGAGGTGGAGCACCCGGGCGTCGTCCGCCAGCCGGCGCCGGAAGGTGACCGGATCGATGCCGGCCTTCGCGGCCAGCATGTCCAGGTGGCATTCCCGGGCGAAGGCGTTGGTGTGCGCGCTGGGGGCGCGCCAGGCGCCCGTGGGGAGGGGGTGCAGGCCGGGCACGAAGGCGGCCCGGTAGCGTTGGACGGGGATGTCGTAGGCGAACTCGGCCTCGCCCTGGTTGACGCCCGCGGCCTGGCAGTCCCAGAAGGTCACGCCCCCGGCCTTGTCCAGCCCCGCGCGGATCTTGACGACGGCGGCGGGGCGGAAGGTGTCCAGGAAGAAGTCCTCCTCCCGGTTCCAGGCCAGCTGCACCGGCGTCTCCGGGACGAGGCGGGCGATGCGGGCGGCCTCGACGGCCTCCGGCCCCACCAGCTTGCCCCCGAACCCGCCGCCCACGAACTGGCTGATGACGCGCACGTCCCGGGCCCCGGCGCCGATGGCCTTGGCCACGTCCTCCCGGATGCGGAAGGGGTTCTGGGTGGAGGCCCACACGGTCATCCGGCCCTTGGACCACTGGGCCACCGCGACGTGGGGCTCGAGGGTGGCGTGGCTCTCGTAGGCGTTGCGATATTCGGCTTCCAGGACCTCGGAGGCGCGGCGCTCGCCGCCCGCGAGGTCGCCCCGGGCCGAGGTGACCACGAGGGCGGCGCCGGCCTTCGCGGCCAGGTGCGCGTAGAGGGTGTCGCCGTCCACGGCGGGCTCCGCGCCCTGGAAGGTGCCCTTGACCAGGGCCAGGGCCTTGCGGGCGGTGTCGGGCTGGGCGTGGAGCACGGCCAGCAGCGTCCCGTCCCGCACGATCCGCACCCCGGGCACCGCCTCGGCGGCCGCGGTGTCGGCCTGGGCCAGGGTGAGGCCGTGGGCCGGCGGCCGCAGGATGCAGGCGTGGAGGGTGCCCGGCAACCGCAGGTCGCCCACATAGCGGGCGGCGCCCGTGAGCTTGGCCAGGGCGTCCTTGCGGGGGGCCGGCTTGCCGATCCTTGTGCAGGCGGCCAGGGGCTTCGGCCGGACCCGGCCCAGGTGGCGCTCCAGGCGCCGGCCCTTCACCAGGTCACCGAAGCTGACCTTCCGGGAAGGCGCCGCCTTGACCCAGATGAGGCCGTCCTGGAGGGCGAGGTCGGCGGGGGCGGCGCCCAGGGTCCGCGCCGCCATGCCGAGCAGGACCGCCCGCGCCTCCGCGGCGGCGCCCCGGAGGGCCGGCGCCGTCTGCCACATGGTGAGGGACCCGCCGGTGGCGTTGTCCCAGGGACAGAGGTCGGTGTCGCCCATGAGCATGTCCACCTGGGCGGGGTCCACCTCCAGCTCCTCGGCCACCAGGACGGCGAGGGCGGTCATGATGCCCTGGCCCAGTTCCACCTTGCCCACGAAGCACCCGATCCGGCCGTCCGCGCCGATCTTCAGGAAGGCGTTGAAATCCTGGGGGTAGTCCCCGGGGCGCGGGGCGACGACGGGGGCGGCTTCCGCCAGCCCGCTGAAGAAGAGGGTGAGGGAGCCGGCCGCGGCCCCCTGCAGGAACGATCGCCGCTTCATCGCGCACCTCCCAGGACCTGGCCCGCGGCTTCGATGGCGTCCAGGATCCGCACGTGGGCCCCGCAGCGGCAGAGATTGCCCTCCATGTGGGCGAGGATCTCCGCCCGGGTGGCCCGGGGCTTCGTGCGCAGCAGGGACCAGGCCGCCAGGATCATGCCCGAGGTGCAGTAGCCGCACTGGAAGGCGTGGTGGTCCTGGAAGGCCTTCTGGACGGGGTCGAGGCGCCCGTCCACGGCCAGGCCCTCGATGGTCAGCACCGATTTGCCGGCCACGTCCGCCACCGGAGTGGCGCAGGAGGGCACCGGCTCGAAGTCCACGAGGACGGTGCAGGCGCCGCAGAGGCCCGCCTCGCACCCGACCTTCGTGCCGGTGAGGCCCAGCTCGTCCCGGAGGACCCAGACCAGCATGCGGTCTCCGGGGCTCTGGACGGTGACGGGCTTGCCATTGAGTACGAACGACAGGGGTGCCGCCATGGCGCGATCTCCTACCTGGACGGGGGGAACGTCCATGATAGCCGGGCCCCGGCCCCCTCAGCGACGCAGGAGGTGCGCTTCCAGGGGATGCCGGTGGTCCCAGCCCGCGGTCTGGAGCACGGGGACCTCCGGCTCCTCCTGGGGCCACCCGATGCAGAGGTAGCCCACCCAGTCCCAGGTGGGGGGCAGGCCCATGACCTCCCGGAGGCGCTCGGGCTCGAGGATGCTCACCCAGCCCACCCCGACGCCCTTGGCGCGGGCGGTGAGCCAGAGGTTCTGGATGGCGCAGACGGCCGAATCCCGCAGGGTGGCGGGCTGGGTCTGCCGGCCCAGGCCGTGCCCCGCGTCGGGGTCGGTCTCCACGCAGACCAGGAGGTGCACCGGCGCCTCCCGGAGGCCCGCGAGCTTGAGGCTCCGGTAGAGCCGGGCCCGCTCCGAGTCGTAGATGGAGGAGGCGGCGTCGTTGGCCCTCTGGAACTCGTCGATCACGGCCTGGCGGCGCCCCGGATCCTCGACCAGGATGAACCGCCAGGGCTGGCTGAGGCCGACCGACGGCGCCAGGTGGGCCGCGCCCAGGAGCTCCAGGACCAGTTCGTCGGGCACGGGATCCGTGCGGAACCTCCGCACGTCCCGGCGGAGACGGAAGAGCTCGCGGAGCTGGACCTGGAATTCGGAGGGGAAGGCGGGCATGGGCGGGAGGCCCGCCCCGGCAAAGGGGGGCGGCGCCTCCAGTCTACGCGACCCTCACTCCACCGTGATGCTTCCGTTGAGGGTGTGGAGCTTCACCTTGCCCTGGCCGTCGCCGAAGGTGGCCTCCATGTTGCGCTTGCCGATGACCACGTCGCGGGCCCCGGGCGCGGTGATGCGCAGGTCCCCGTTGAGGGTGCTGGCCTCCAGGCGGCCCCTGAGCGCCTGGGCCTTCAGGGTGATGGCGCCGTTCACCGTCTTGCCCGAGATGTCGCCGGAGATCCGGCGGGCGCGGATGGAGCCGTTGACCGTCTCGGCCTTGAGGCCGCCGGCGGCGCCGTCCACCTCGATGGCGCCGTTCACCGTGCGGCAGTCGGCGCTGCCCTCCAGGTCGCGCACCTCGACGGCGCCGTTCACGGACTCCACCACGACGCGGGCCGTGCGGGGGACCTTCAGGTCCATGTCGCAGGCCGGGCCGTTGTCGCTGTGCTTCGGATACTCGGCGGTGACCTCCACGCCGCCGCGGCGGGGCTCCAGGACCACCTTGACCTGCTCCCCCCTCCGGGCGGGCTTGAAGGCGCCGGTGAACTCGGCCTCGGGGCGGTCCCAGACGGTGACGTGGACGTGGCCGTTCACGTTCTTGACCCGGAGGACCGCGCCGGCCGTGAAGGGCACGGTGCGCACCTCCCGGGCGGCGGCGCCGGGGGCGGGCTGGATGGTGACGGTCTGGGCCGCCAGGGGCAGGGCCAGGATGATGGCCGCAAGGGGGCGAAGCGGGTGCATGGGTCCCTCCGTATGCCCCAAGTTACGGGGGGGGACGGGGGTCCGTTTATGGCCTGCCGAGGGTGCGGTCGAGCCCCAGGGGGCCGGCCAGGGTGGTGAGGAGGAGGGCGCCGACGATGCCGGCCTGGACCGGGGGCGGCAGCAGGGGGGCGCCCCCCAGCTCCAGGGAGGCGCCCGCCGCCACGAAGATGAGGCCGACTTCGCCCCGGGGGACCATGCCCCAGCCCACCACCCAGGGCCGCAGGCCCCGGCCGGCGGCGAACCCCGCCGCCAGCTTGCCCAGGGTGCCCAGGCCGGCCAGGACCAGGGCGAAGGCCAGGGTGCGGGGGGCGGCGAGCACGGCCACGTCCACCCGGGTCCCCATCAGGACGAAGAAGAGGGGGGAGAGGGCGACGACGAGGGGCTGGACCAGGTCTTCCAGGCGCCGCAGCTCCCGCTCCTGCAGGCTCTGGACGTGGGCCGGCTCCAGGATGAGGCCGGCGGCGTAGGCGCCCACGATGGCCGCCAGTCCGGCCAGGCTGCCAAGCCAGGCAAGCAGGAAGGCGAACCCCAGGGCGGAGGGCAGGAGCACCTGCTCGCTGCGGAAACGATTGGCCAGACGGAACAGGGGGGGGGTGACGAAGCGGCCCAGCCCCAGGGCGGCGGCGAGGAAGGCCAGGGCGAAGCCCAGCTCCCGGGCGAGCCGGCCCCAGGGCATCCCGCCCCCGGCGCCCGCGGCCAGGACGGCCCCGGAGACGCCGGTGAGGACGAGGAGGCCGAGGACGTCGTCCACCACGGCCGCGCCCACGATGACGCGGCCCTCCTCGGAGCGCGCCGCGCCCCGCTCCTTCAGCACCTGGGCGGAGATCCCGATGGAGGTGGCGCAGAGGCAGGCCCCCGCGAAGAGGTCCACCAGGAAGGGGGTTCCGGGCGGCAGGAGGAAGCGGGCGCCAAGCAGCCCCGCGGCCATGGGCGCGACGACCCCCACCACGGCCACCCGGAGGGAGGGCAGGCCCACGCGCAGCATTTGCGGCAGGGTGGATTCCAGCCCCACCGCGAACATGAGGACGACGACGCCCAGGTCGCCCAGGAGCGCCAGGGCCGGGTGGGCCCCCAGGTCCGGAAAGGCGGGCAGGAACCGGTGGAGGGCCCCCAGGGCCATGCCGGCCGCGAGCTCGCCCGCGACCGAGGGCAGGCGCAGGCGGACCGCCACCTCCCCGCCCACCTTGGCCGCGAGCCAGAGCAGGGCCAGGAGGGCCAGGATGGGGGCCAGGTCTCCGTGCATCCTAGGCGAAGAGCTTGAGGGTTTCGTCCAGCTTCCGGATCACGCTGAGGATCCGGAAGGGCTCCACGGGGAGGTAGTCCACGGCTCCCGCGGCCAGGGCCCGGTTCCGCTTCAGCCCTTCGTCCTCCTCGGTGCCGACCAGCACGATGGGGAGGGGGCAGCGCTCCTGCTCCACGATCTGCCGGGTGAGCTCCAGGGGGCTGGCGAGGCGCAGGTGGTTGTGGACGAGGATCAGCTTGACCCGGCCCCAGCCCCCGTCGCCCGCGCCGAAGGGCTTGAGGAGGGGCTTCACGGGCCCGGTGATGTAGTCGAGGCTCAGCACCCCGAACTTGCGGCCCAGGGCCTCGGACAGGTGCCGGGCGAAATCCTCCCGCTCCGTCAGCACGAGGACGGAGGGGTCGCGGTCCACCCACTGGCGGACCGCGGGCAGGGTGGCGCCCTTCTGGGGCATCCGGCCCGATTCCAGGCTCTCGCGGTCCCGCTGGGCCTGCAGGCGCTGCTGGGTGTCCAGCCAGGTCCGGTACTGGCCCAGGAGCGTGCGGTCCACGCGCTCCGTGAACTTCATGCCCACGTAGTTGGCGCCGAAGTAGGCGACGCGGGCCGAGGCGGTGAGGAGCAGGCCGTCCTCGAGGGCGAGGTCCAGGGTGGACTCCTCGCCCATGCGCAGGACCTCCTCGATGCGCCGGGAGGTGTCGCGCAGGGCAAGTTCGAAGCCGTCGTAGCCGAAGCCGCGGATCTCGCCGTCGAGGACCGCGTTCTTGCTGTTGCTGAAGGTGACGGGGGTGGCGGTGTCAGGCGCGAAATGGGCGAGGCGGTGGTCGTCGGCGCGGCGCAGCGTCCGGGGGAGGGTGAAGGCCGCGCAGGGCACGCCCTCCAGGTCCGCGGGGCCGATGAAGGCCACGACCGTCTCGTACCGGAAACCGCGGTCCTCGAGGGTCACCGAGACGCTCTCCTCCGGCGCGAGGGCCCAGGCGTCCAGGTCCTGGGGGCCCAGGCGGACGCCGATCCGGCCGGCCTCCTGGAAGAGGATCTGGAAGAGGCCACGCTTGTCGCGGCACCCGAGCGACACCTTGGATCCGGCCATGCACAGCCGCTGGAGGGTCATCCGGATGGACCAGGTGTCTTCGATGGTGCGGACGGGATCGGGCATCTCTGCGGGCTCGGGGGGGGCGGGGCTCCCCGGAAGGGGCTGCCTGTTTTTCCCGAGTATACCCCCCTTCCCCCGGTGTCACCCCTCCGGTTGCGCCCCGTCGAGGGGTCCCACCCAGCGTCCCAGGGCGGCCTTGAGATCCACAATCGTGATGGGCTTGGGCACGTAGTCGTCCATGCCCGCCTCCAGGCATCGCTCCCGATCCCCCTGCATGGCGTTGGCCGTCATGGCGATGATGGGCGTCCGGCGGCCGCCGGCCTCCAGCTCGCGGATCGCGCGGGTGGCCTGGAAACCGTCCATCTCGGGCATCTGGCAGTCCATGAAGACCAGATCGTAGGTCCCCGCCTGCACCTTCTCCACCGCCTCCCGGCCGTTGGAGGCCAGTTCCGCGGTGAAGCCGAGCTTCTTCAGGATCGCGAGGGCCACCTTCTGGTTGACGGCGTTGTCCTCGGTGACCAGGAGGCGCGCGGCGGAGGCCCGGCCCTCGGCCGGAGGCGCCGCCTCGGCCACCACCGGCGGCTCGAGGGTGTCGAGGTTCCGGTCGAGGAGGGCCTTGAGGTGGGTCTTCCGCATGGGCAGCGGCAGGAATTCGGAGATGGGCAGGGAGGTCGGCCTGCGGGCCTCCTCCTTCTCGTAGAGGGAATGGGCCATGACCAGCCTGAGGCCGGCCAGGTCCGGCGCCTCCCGCACGGCCTGGAGGAAGCCGAGCATCGCCTCCGACAGGCCGCCCTCGGCCCCGAACACCAGGAGGCTCCGCTCCGCGGCGCCCGCGCAGGCCTCGCGGAGGACCGCGACGCCCGCGGGCCCGGCCTCGATGCGCCGGCAGGCGTAGCCCCACTCCCGGAGCTGGCCGTCGAGCACCTCCTCCGTGGCCGCGGGCAGGCCGGCCAGGAAGAAGCGGAAGTCGGCGCCGGGAAGCCCGTGCCCCTGGGAACCCTCCTGGAGGGCGAACCGGGCCGTGAACCAGAAGACGCTCCCCTCGCCGGGGACGCTGTCGACGCCGATGCCGCCGCCCATGAGCTCCGCGATGCGCTTGCAGATGGCCAGGCCCAGGCCGGTCCCGCCGTACTTGCGCGTGGTGGAGGAGTCCCCCTGGTAGAAGGACTGGAAGAGGCGGGCGGCGACCTCCGGGGCGAGGCCGATCCCCGTGTCCCGGACCTCGAAGCGCAGGGTGACCCCGGCCTCGTCGGACGCCTCGAGGCGCACCCGGATGACCACGGAGCCCTCGGCGGTGAACTTCAGCGCGTTGTCCGTGAGGTTCGAGAGGACCTGCCGGAGGCGGACCGGGTCGCCCACGAGGCGGGGCGGGACGGTGCCCTGCACCCAGGTGGCCAGCTCCACGCCCTTGCCGTGGGCCTTGAAGCCGAGGATGGCGAGGAGGTCGTCCAGGAGCCCCTGGAGGTCGAAGCCGATGCGCTCCAGCTCCAGCTTCCCGGCCTCGATCTTGGAGAAGTCCAGGATGTCGTTGATGAGGCGGAGCAGGGTGCCGGCGCTGGCGCGGATGGTGGTGGCGTAGTCCATCTGCTCGCCGGACAGCGTCGTGTTCAGGAGCAGCTCCGTCATGCCGATGACGCCGTTCATGGGCGTGCGGATCTCGTGGCTCATGTTGGCGAGGAACTCGGACTTCAGGCCCGCCAGCTGCACGGCCTCGTCCCGGGCCTGGCTGAGCTCCCAGTTCTTCATCTCCATGTCGAGGGCGGCCTGGGCGAGCTGGGCCTCGCTGCGCTTGCGCTCCGTGATGTCGGTGAAGAGCCAGAAGTGGCCGAAGAGGGCCTCGTCCCCGGCCTCGATGGGCACGAAGTCCATGGAGAGGACGCGCCCGTCCGCGAGGGGAACCTCCAGGCCCGTGCTCACGCGGCGCTCGGCCATGAGGCTGGCCTGGAGCTCGAGGAAGTCCTGGGGGAACTGGAAGGCCGGCAGGGCCATGTCGAGCAGCTCCGTGGCGTCGCTGTCCGTGAGCAGCCGGGGCGCGACGGGGATGTCGAACATGCGGCAGAAGGGCTCGTTGAGGAGGGCGATGCTGCGGTTCTCCGTCTCCACGAGCACGGCGCCCTGGATGTTCTCGATGAGGGCCTGGAGGCGCGAGGTCAGCGTGTTCAGGGCGGCCTGGTGGAGCCTGCGCTCCGTGATGTCGTTCATCGTCCCCGAGACGCCGATCACCTGGCCTTCGCCGTCGGTGGTGATGCGGGTGTACATCTCCACCCAGAAGTACTTGCCCTCGCGGGTGCGGAACTGGAACTCGCCGTGGACGGTGTCGCCCCCCGTCTCCATGGCGTAGGTCAGCATGTTGAGGTAGCGGCCCTTGTCCAGGGGGTGCATGTGGCCGAGGAAGGGCTGGCCGAGGCTCTCCTCCACGTCGAAGCCCGTGAGGGTCCGCCAGGCGGGGTTCAGGAAGGACCAGCAGCCCTCCCGGTCGATCTGGAAGAGCACCTCCCGCAGGTGGTTCACCAGGGCCTGGAGGCGGTTCAGGTCGCTTGTCTGGGCGTCCGACGCGAACAGGCGCGCATCCAGGTCCCGGAGGAAGCCGTCCCAGGCCGGTCCATCGGGCAGCGTCATGCCGCCGGCCTGAAGGCCGGCCAGATGCCGGGCGAGAACGGGGTGGAAGTCCATGGGGCGCGGATCGGGCGAACCCATCCATACTATCGGTAGGACCGGCGAAAGCCATGGCGGCCGACCTGGTCCGGAAAAAAATTCTTGTTTTTTTCGCTTTTTACCCCCATGCTTGGGGGGTCGGGTTCCAGTCCCCCTCGAAACCCCCCGCCGACTTCCGGAGTGATCCATGGCCACCGCCAATGAGCAGGACGACCGTCTCAAAGTTTTGAACCGCACCCTGGCGGACATCGAACGGTCCTTCGGCAAGGGCGCCATCATGAAGCTCGGCGACACCCTGAACATGGATGGCATCGACGTCATCTCCACGGGCTCCATCTCCCTGGACGCGGCCCTGGGCGTCGGCGGCGTTCCCAAGGGCCGGGTGGTCGAGGTCTACGGCCCCGAGGCCAGCGGCAAGACGACCTTGGCCCTCCACATGGTGGCCCAGGCCCAGAAGAAGGGCGGCCTGGCCGCCTACATCGACGCGGAGCACGCCCTCGATCCCGATTACGCCCGCAAGCTGGGCGTCGACATCGACAACCTCTTCATCAGCCAGCCCGACAGCGGCGAGCAGGCCCTGGAGATCTGCGACCAGCTGGTGCGCAGCGGCGCCCTCGACATCATCGTCGTGGACTCCGTCGCCGCCCTCGTGCCCAAGGCCGAGATCGACGGCGAGATGGGCGAGATGCAGGTGGGCCTCCAGGCGCGCCTCATGAGCCAGGCCCTCCGGAAGATGACGGCCTCCATCAGCCGCACCAACACCTGCGTCGTGTTCATCAACCAGATCCGCATGAAGATCGGCGTCATGTTCGGCAACCCCGAGACGACGACCGGCGGCAACGCCCTCAAGTTCTACGCCTCGGTCCGCCTCGACGTGCGGAGCATCCAGAGCATCAAGGGCAACACCGGCGATCCCCTGGTGGCGGCCAAGGACGAGGATTCCTCCGTCATCGGCAAGAAGACGAAGGTCAAGGTGGTGAAGAACAAGGTGGCGCCGCCCCTCAAGGTGGCGACCTTCGACATCATGTATGGCGAGGGCATCAGCCGCACCTCCGAGCTCGTCGAGCTCGGCACCCAGCTGGAGATCATCCAGAAGAGCGGCTCCTGGTACAGCTACAAGGATTCCCGCCTGGGCCAGGGCGCCGAGAACGTGAAGAAGCTCTTCGCCGACAACCCCGAACTGGCCGACGAGGTGGAAGGCCTCATCCGGGCCAAGGTCGGGCTTCGCGCCTGAGATCCGGGGGCGTGCGGGGGGCATGCCCCCGGGGGGTTCAGGAGCCGGTCCCGTTCTGGGACGGGCTTCTGAGCCGCAAGTGCCCCTCGGCCTCCTTCGCGGTGGCCTTGTCGCCAGCTTGTAGGCTCACGCGCCGGATGTCGGCCCACCACTCCAGGCGGTAGGGGGCATAGCGGAGGGCCACCCGGTAGTGCGCCACGGCCGCCTTCCCCCGGCCCAGGCTCGCCTCGCAGTAGGCCAGGCGGGCCCAGCTCTCCGCGTGGTCGCCCTGGAGGGCGAGTCCCTGCTCCAGGGCGGGGATGGCCTCCTGGAGGCGCCCGCTGTTGAGGAGGCTCGCCCCCAGGTTGAGCCAGGCCAGTCCGTAGTCGGGGCGGGCGGCGAGCGCGCGCCGGAACGCCGTCTGGGCCTCGGCGAAGCGGTTGAGGGAATCGAGGGCGGAGCCCAGGTTGTTCCAGGCCTTGGTGTAGCGGGGGTCCAGGTCCACGGCGCGCTGGTAGGCCTCCATGACCGCCCCGAGGAGGGCGGCGTCCTCCGGGTGGGCCCGGTAGCGGGTGTCCAGGGCGGTGCCCCGGGCATACCAGCCGGCCGCGTCGCGGGGGGAGCCCGCCACCCAGGCCCGGGTCAAGGCCTCCCAGTGCGCCTGGTTCCGGGGATCCTCCCCCATGAGGTCCGTGAAGTCCATGAGCAGCCGGTCTTCCACGATGGCCGGGCAGGCCAGGGGGGCGTCCTCCCCGCGCCCGCGAACCAGGGAGAGGACCCAGTCGGCGGGCACGGCGAAATCCATGGCCTCGGCCACCGGCACGTTGAACGTGGTGATCCCCAGCAGGTAGCCGTCCTCCGTGAACAGGCCGCCGCCACTGCTGCCGGGCCGGTTACGCGTGTTCGTCTGGATGAGGTGGCTCCCGCGGAAGGACCAGAGGGCCGTGATGCGCCCCCGCTCCTGGCCCAGGACGGGCCCGCCGCCGAAGCCCACCGCCACCACCGCCTCGCCCGCCCGGACCCGCTCCGCGGGCGCCGGTTCAGCCACAGGGAGGAGCAATCCCGGCAGGCGGAGGATGACCAGGTCCCGGTCCGGGGCGATGCACAGGGCGCTGGCCTCCCAGACGCGGTCCCCCTGGAAGGCGACGATGCGGTAGGCATTCTTCACCACATGGGCATTGGTGACGACCTGCCCGGACGCCACGACCACGCCGCTGCCCTGCTGGTACCGTCCGGGCGCGACCTCCGCCCGGATCCGCACGAGGCTCCGGGCCATGCGGTCCAGGGGGGCTGGCTGGGGGGAAGCCGGTCCCGGCGCGGGCTGCGCCAGCAGGACGGAGGCGCTCAGCGCCAGGATCCAGGGAAGGCGCATGGAAGGGTCTCCTTCGGGCGGCACAGCGGGGGGCGGATCCACCCATCATAGGATCGATCCGGCTTCCTTTCGCAGCCCGCGTGGCCGGGGCGCGCCCGTGGCCCCGTCGGAGCGGGGAATCCAAGCCTAGGCTGTGTTCGGAATCTATAGATTAGATAAATAGTTAACTTGTACTCATACGTAAAGGCTCGTACACCACGAATTTTCCTGGGGTAACGATGCCGAGACGTTTCCTGACCGATGCCATGTGGGCAAAGCTTGAACCGCTCCTTCCGCCAGAGCGTGGAGGGATGGGGCGATCCCGTCACCCCAACCGTCCCATGGTGGAGGCGATCCTGTGGAGGCACAGGACTGGGGCGCCGTGGAGGGACCTGCCGGAGGAATTTGGACCTTGGACAAGCGTGTACACGCGATTTGAGGCCTGGACCAAGCGCGGCGTGTGGCAAAGGATCCTGGAGTTCCTGCGCAAGGAAGCCGACCTGGAGTGGGTCATGCTGGATGGCACCATCCTTCGCGCTCATCAACCTTCAGCAGGCAAAAGGGGGGGCTCTGGAACCAGGCGCTCGGACGATCTCGGGGTGGATGCTCGACCAAGATCCATTTGATCTGCGATGCCCACGGTAATCCTTTGGATTTCCTGGTCACTCCGGGGCAAGCCCATGAAAGCCGGTCTGCTGAAGGATTGCTGTGCGGTTGGCAGGCAGAGTACGTGTTCGGAGATCGGGCCTACGATGGGAACCCGGTAAGGAAGGCGATCGAGGCCATGGGTGCGACAGCCGTCATCCCACCTCATCCCCGGCGCAAGAATCCGGCGGCCTGGGTCTCACACCTATACAAGGCCCGCCATGCCATCGAGCATGGGTTCGCCAAGCTCAAACAGTTCAGGGCGCTGGCCACCAGGTTCGACAAAACGGCGCGAAGTTTCTCAGCCCAGGTGGCTTTGGCCTGCATCGTGATCTGGCTGAGGCTATGAGCGGAGGGTGACAAGCGTTCCGGATCCTCATTGATCCTATGAAACGCGGAGGCGCGGAGGATCTCGCAGAGGGTCGCGGAGGAAAGCGCTCCTGGAACCTGCCACCTCCCAATGACACGTCCCAACGGGAGGCGTGATGGGAAGGCATTGGGGAGAGGTCGACGGGGAGGATCATCCGCACAAGGAGATCACCCAGGCCATCATCGGGGAGGCCATCGAGATCCAGAAGGCTCTGGGGCACGGACTCCTGGAAGATCCCTACAAGGTCTGTCTGGCGCACTCCCTGAGACTGGCCGGCCATAAGGTGAAGCGGGAGGTTTTCCTGGATATCGAGTGGAGGGGGCTTGTGGGCTTGATCCTTTCTCCGCGAGCCTCAGCGAGATCCTCCGCGCCTCCGCGTTCCAATAGGATGCTGCGAATGCGCGGCGCCATCAGGCACTGCAGCACAGACTCACTATTCCGGCTCCCCCATGCTCCGGCACGGATGGGTATTAGCCATTACTATCCTAGATTACGAACACACCCTAGTCGTCGCTCTGGACACCCAGGCTCAGGCCGCGGAGGTGGGCCGGAACGGGGCTGCTCGCCTGAGCCGACAGGGCGCCCTGCTGGGCCTGGCTGGCCAGGGCCGCGGGGGTCGGGCGGTGGGCGGCGGGCTGGGCGGCGCCCTTGATGAGGGCGGCCATCTGTTCGGGCGTGGCGAAGCACTCCAGGCGCTCGAGCTGGGCGGCCGTGGGGAAGCCCTCGTAGCGCAGGCGGCGGGGGCCCCAGATGTCCACCGGGGTGCCGTGCAGCTCGGAGATGCGGGGCAGGGTCTGGCGGAAGTAGATGCCCAGGGGCTGGCCCGTGGCCGCCAGGAAGCCCACCAGGTCGCTTTCCGGCAGCAGGACGGCGTCGCCCTCCTGCCAGGTGGTCAGGCTAACCGAGCGGCCCTGCTGGGTGCGGAGCATGCCCAGGGGCGCGGGGTGGCCAAGCTCGGCGGGCAGGGCGGCCTCCTGGGCGCGGTAGGCCTCGGCGAGGTCCGACTGGCGGAGCTCCCGCTGGGGCTGGGCCATGGGGTGCGGATCCTGGAGGTTGGCCGGCAGCAGGTGCTCGTGGACGCGCTGGTAGATGGTGGCCGCGATGCGGCGGCCGGGGCCGCCCAGGGACGTGGTGATGGCCTCGACGAGCTTGGGCAGCAGCACCTGGGGCGCGATGAGGATCCGGTCCTCGGAGGGCACGGCGACGAAGGTGTTCTGGCCCGGGAAGAGGCCCTCCCACAGTTCGGGCGCGAGGAGGCGGCTGGCGGCCTGGCCGTCATCGAAGACCCCCTGGTAGATGCCCGTGGGCAGGCGCTGGAAGGGCTTGTCCTTGGAGGCCTCCCGCAGCTGGTCCATGGCCCGGTCCATGAGATCGGGGGCGCCCAGGCCCCAGAGGGTCAGCCAGGGTTCGGGGATGACCTGGCCACAGGCGAGGATGCGAACCGCCAGACCTTCGATGAAAGGGCGATAGTAGCGACCGTCCCGCTCCGCCATCCAGAGGGGCACCACCTCGGGCCGCAGGTCGAACTGGGCGTCCACCCAGTCGGGAGGCAGCGGCCAGCCGTGCGCCACGCTCTCGGCGAGGGCATCGGCCCAGCGGACGCGCTCCGCGGCGCGGAGGTGCTGGAATTCCACCTTGAAGGGTTCCAGGCCCGGCAGGTCGAGGGGGATCTGCCGCTCGGCCATCAGCTCCTCGAGGGTGGGGAGGGGCGTCTTGTCGGCGGAAGCGAAGAATCGGGAGAAGAAAGCCATGGGGGGTCCAGCCTGGGAAGGGTTCCTGTTTGGTTTGGTCGGGGGTCTCCAGTTTGACGTAATCTGGAACCATGAAGGTCTCGGATTCACTGGATCGGCCCCTGCGGGCCCTGCGCATCTCGGTCACCGACCGATGCAATTTCCGGTGCCCATACTGCATGCCCCGGGACAGGTTCGGCGCGGACTTCGCGTTCCTGGATCGGAAGGAAGTCCTCACCTTCGAAGAAATCATACGCCTGGCGCGCGTCTTTGTCTCGGCGGGGGTTGAGAAGGTCCGCCTGACCGGGGGGGAGCCCCTCCTCCGCCACGGCCTGCCCACCCTCGTCGCCGGGATCGCCGGGGTGCCCGGCATCCGGGATGTGGCCCTCACGACAAACGGCTCATTGCTTGCGCCCCAGGCCCGCGCCCTGCGCGAGGCGGGCCTGCACCGGCTCACCGTGAGCCTGGATTCCCTGGATCCGGGCCGCTTCGCCGAGCTGTCGGATTCGACGGTCCCCCTCGCCCAGGTGCTGGCGGGCCTGGAGGCCGCGTCGGAGGCGGGTTTCCGGCCCGTCAAGCTGAACTGCGTCCTGCGCCGGGGGGTCAACGAGGAGGACATCCTGCCCCTGGCCGCCTTCGCGCGGGAGCGGGGCCACACCCTCCGGTTCATCGAATACATGGACGCCGGGACGGGAAACGGCTGGCGCCTGGACCAGGTGGTGCCGGCCCGGGAGGTGGCGGCCCGGGTCTCGGCGCGCTGGCCCCTGGCGCGCCGGGCCTGCCCGAAGGGCAACTGCGTGGCCCAGCACTGGGTCTACGCCGACGGGGCGGGGGAGCTGGGACTCATCGCCTCCGTGACCGAACCCTTCTGCCGGGGCTGCGACCGGGCCCGGTTGTCCGCGTCGGGGGTCCTGTACACGTGCCTCTTCGCGGCCCAGGGGCTGGACCTCAAGGGCCCCCTGCGGGCGGGGGCCTCGGACGCCGATCTGCGGGCCCTCATCGCGGAGGGCTGGCGTCGGCGCGACGACCGCTACTCGGAACGGCGCACGGAAGGAACGGCCGGTCTGCCCAAAGTTGAGATGTTCCACATCGGCGGATGAAAAAAAATTTCCGGCTGCTACCCTAGGGCCATGACGCCGCAGAAGGTTTCCATCGTGGCAAGGCTCCAGGATGCGCGGGGGCTTTCCTCCAGCCAGCGGCGAATCGCCGATTGCATCCTGGCCCGCATGGGGGACGCCGCCTTCTGGGGGGTGGAGGAGATGGCGGAACACAGCCAGAGCAGCGTGGCCACCGTGGTGCGCTTCGCCCAGAAGCTCGGCTATTCCGGCTTCCTCGAACTCCGGCAGGCCCTGGTCGCCCAGGCCCGCAAGCGGGACAAGAGCGGTGAGCGCCTCTTCCAGGCGCCGGAGGAGGCCGCGGCGACCCTCCTGGAGGTGGCGCGCCGCGACGTGGCCAACATCGAGCAGATGGTCCACGGGGTGAACGAAGCCCTGCTCCAGGAAGTGGTGCGGAGCCTCAAGTCCGCGCGCCACCGGGTGGCGGTGGGCCGGGGCGTGTCCGCCATCATGGCGGGCCAGTTGGCCTACCTGCTGACCCAGGCGGGTCTGCCGACGGTGGAGGGCAGCCCTGCGGACTTCGCCGCCCAGGCCTCCAACCTGGACGCGGGCGATCTGCTCATCGCCTTCAGCTTCCACCCCTATTCCACGGAGACCCTGGACGCGGCCGCCTACGCCCGCAAGAAGGGCATCCGCATCCTGGCCTTCACCGACAAGCTGGGGGCGCCCATCGCGCGCCTGGCCGACGCGACCCTGCCGGTGGCGGGCGAGAACCTGCTGTATTCGCACAGCCTGGCCGCCTTCTCCGTGCTCTCCCACGGCATCGCCACCGCCCTGGCGGCCTCGGAGCGCGAGGAGGCCATCCGGCGCGTGCGCGAGGCGGACCGGGTGGCCAAGCCCCAGTTCGTCAAAGACGCGTAAGCGCGTCCTGGAGGCAGGCCTCCCAGGTCTCGTCGGAGGTCTCGTCCAGGAGGAACTCCACCGCGTTGCCCGCGGGACGGCCTTCGGGCCGGGCGGACCACGCGTCGTACACCGCGTCGAGGCCGGAGCGGTCCAGGGGGTTGGCGCGCAGCTTGTGCGATTTCCGCATGCGGTCCGTGTCGGGGCCGCGCATGGACAGCCCGTGCCGGGGCGCGGCGTGGAAGGAGAAGACGTGCGCCCACGTGGTGCCGATCAGCTGGTCGAAGTGGAGGAAGGCCCCGTGGTTGGAGAAGGTGGTGGCCAGGGCCCGGCGCGGGCCGGCCCACAGCGCCGCCCACCGGCGCAGCAGGGCTTCGGCGCGCTGGCGCTCCTGCGGATGCTTCAGGCAGGCCTGGGCCTTGGTAATGAATATTTCCAGTTCTTCCAAGGCCCCTCCCCGGACACCATTGCCCTCGTTGATGTTCCCGGAAAGAATCTACCTTGTAAGATGATTTTACCCAAGCGGATCCCCCTCCCGCGAGACGCAGTCATGGCCCACGAGGAACCCCAGCGACCACCGGCACGCCCCTTCGGGGGGCGGGATGGCGCCGCGTGTTCCCTTCCCCTGCTGCTGGCGGCCCCGGCCGGGACGTTGGCGGGCATCCTGGTCCTGACCCTGCTCTGCCTCGCCGTCTTCGCCTTCTTCATGATCCGGGATCTGCTCCGCGCGAGGGCCGCCATCCTGCGGGAGCGCGAGCTCCGACGGTCCGCGGAGGAGGAGCTGCGCGCCTATGTGGACCTGCTCCCCATCGGCGTGGTCACCATCGACGCCTCCGGGCGCATGGCCCTCGCCAACCGCCGGGCCCCGGCCCTGCTGGGCCTGAGTCTGGAGAAGATGATGGCCCTGGACTGGACGCGCCCCGCCCTTTCCATCATCGACGGCGACGGGGACGGCCTGGAGGATGACGAACTGCCCTGGAACCGGGCCCTGTCCTGCGGACGGAAGATCACCGGCATCGTCCTGGGCGTCGAGCGCGAGGACAGCGGCGAGTGGGCCTGGATCTCCGTGTCCGCCCAGCCCCGGAGCGACGTGGCCGGCGCCGTGGCGGAGGTCATCTGCACCCTCGAGGACGTGACGCAGCAGAAGACCACCGAGGCGGAGCTGACCCTCCACCACCTGAGGGACAGCCTCACCAGCCTGCCCAACCGGGCCCTCTTCATGGAGCGCCTCTCCCGGGCCATCCTCCGCAGCGACCGCCGGAAGTTCTTCTCCGCCGTCCTCTTCCTCGACCTCGACCGGTTCAAGGTGGTGAACGACAGCCTCAGCCACGAGGCGGGGGACAAGCTCCTGGTCCAGGTGGCCAACCGCCTCCGGGGCTGCCTGCGGCCCGAGGACACCGTCGCGCGCCTGGGCGGCGACGAGTTCGCCGTGCTGTTCGAGGACATCCTGTCCGTGAACGACGGCATCAACGTGGCCGACCGCATCGCCCAGGGCTTCGTCCAGCCCTTCACCCTGAACGGGCAGGAGGTCTTCACCACCTGCAGCATGGGCATCGCCATCAGCACCGGGTCCGACACGATCCCGGCCGAACTCCTGCGGGACGCCGAGGTGGCCATGTACCGGGCCAAGGCCAAGGGGGAGGGCTCCATCGAGATCTTCGATCCGAGCATGAACGCCCAGGCCCTGGCGCGGTTCCACATGGACGCCGACCTGCGCCGGGCGCTGGAGCGGAACGAGTTCGTGCTCCACTACCAGCCCGTCGTGGGGCTCCGCACCGGCCGCATCGAGGGTTTCGAGGCCCTCGTGCGCTGGCGGCACCCCGAGCGGGGCATGGTGCCGCCCCTGGAGTTCATCCCCCTCGCGGAGGAGACGGGCCTGATCGTGCCCCTGGGCAAGTGGGTGCTCGAGGAGGCCTGCCGCCAGGCCGGCGAATGGCGCCGCAAGTTCCCCACCGGCCAGCCCCGGCTCATGAACGTGAACATCTCCGCCCGCCAGTTCCAGCACCGGGACCTCATCCACACGGTCCTGGGGGCCCTCCACGCCGCCGACCTGGAGCCCGGAAGCCTGAAGCTGGAGATCACCGAAAGCATCATGATGCGGGACCCCGAGGCCTCCCTGGAGGCCATGAAGGTGTTTCGGAGCATGGACATCCACCTGGTGGTGGACGACTTCGGGACGGGCTACTCGAGCCTGGGCTACCTGAAGCGCTTCCCCGTGGACACCCTGAAGATCGACAAGAGTTTCGTGGAAGGGATCGGCCGGGACCCGGAAAGTTCCGCCATCGTGGCCGCCGTCATCTCCCTGGCCCGCTCCCTGGGCATGCGCGTGACGGCGGAAGGCATTGAGACGCAGGAGCAAATGCAGCATCTGCAGCGGTTGCACTGCGACCAAGGCCAGGGCTACCACTTCTCGCGGCCCCTCCCCCCGGAGGCGGCGGAAGCCCTCCTGGCCCAGGACCCGCGCTGGCCGGGTTCATCTTTTTCTCAATGAACCTTCCCCTGGTATCTGCCACCTGTTATTAATGTTGCACGCCCGTGCTTCGCAAATTGAACTGGAACCCGTCGTCTAACGGTTGAGGCACTCATGATCAAGATCGATATCGCCGGAACCCTCATGCAGACGCTGCCCGTGTCCAAGGCCACGGCCCTGCAGGTTGTTGATCTTCTCACCGACCGCATGAAGAAGGCCCTGCTGGAGGGGCACCGCATCGAGATCCGGGGGTTCGGCGTGTTCGAGCCGCGCCCGCGCAAGCGCGGCATGGGGCGCAACATCAAGACCGGCGCCAGCGTGGACATCCCCAAGGGCCGCAGCATCCGCTTCAAGCCCGGCAAGGACCTGCGCGACATCAACGCCGAGTAGCTATTCCTTCGGATAGACGCGGACGCTCTTCCAGGTCTTCAGGAGCACCTTGCCCGGCGGGAACCCGCGGGGCTTCGAGACGTCCGCCACGCGGCAGTAGTGGACCTCCACCTTGCCGCCGTCCCGGGCCTTGCTGAAGAAGGCCGCGAGTTCCGCCGCGCGCTCCACCACGGGGCGGGGGAAGTCGGAGAGGCGGTCCGGGTTGCGCACGATCACGTGGCTGCCGGGGGTGCCGGCCACGTGGAGCCAGAGGTCCAGGGGCGCGCCCACCTTGAAGGTCAGCTGGTCGTTGTCCGCGTCGCCCTTGCCGATCAGCACCTCGAAGCCGTCCACCATCACGCTCCGGTAGGCGCGGCCTTTGCCGTCGGCGCGCTTGGCTTCCTTGGGGGGCTTGCTGTCCATGCCTTTCCTTTCCTTCAGGGGCGCCTTCTCCAGGGGCGGGGGCGCGGCCTCCCGCCGCGCCAGGTCCCGGAACTGCCGCTGGAGTTCCTGCTCCAGATCCGCGACCCGCTCGAGGCCGCGTTCGGCCCGCTTGACGGCGGTGAACCAGCGCTGGGCCGTTTCCTCCGCGCGCTGCCCATCGGGCAAGCGTAGCCGGGTACCGTCGGTGAGCTCAACCTCGCCGGCGCGCCCCTTCAGGCGGTACAGCTCGGCGGCGAGGGCCTGGGCCCGGGGCCGGAGCTCCAGGGCCCGGGTGTGGCGGGCCCGGTCCTCGGCAAGGGCCTCCCGGTAGCGCTCCAGCCGCTTCCGCTCCGCCACCAGCTTCCGGTCGGTGCGGGCCTGGCGGGGGGCCAGGATGAGCTTCTCGGCCCGGGCGAGGCTCCAGGCGCGATGGCGGACGAGGAGGGGCCCTTCGCCGGGCAGCACCTCCGGAAGCTCCCCGCCCAGGGCGGCCAGAAGCCGCTCCCCGAACGCCTCCCGCCACCGGAGGAAGGCCGGCGGCTCCCCCCGCGGTTCCGGCGCGGTGGGCGGGAAGGGCTGGCCCAGGCCGATGCGGGCGGGGTTGAGGTCCAGGCCGTCCAGTCGGACTCCGGCCCGGCCAGGGAAGGCCTGGAAGGCCAGGCGGGTGGCCTCGATGCGGCCGGTGACGGCGCGCCGGCGGAAGACCAGGCCCACCCAGCGCTCCCGGGGGTCCCCCTCCACCTCGGTGAGGCGGGCGCCCTTCAGCTCCAGGGCCCACCGCCGCGACAGGTCCCCCCGGGCCTCGGCCTTGAGCTGGACGCAGGCCTCGTCCCGCTCGTGGAGGAGCCACAGCTCCGGGGCGGGGTTGAGCAGGAAGACCCAGGCCAGGCCCGGGTCCAGCCCGCCCCGGCGGTCCGGGGCCCACTGGAGGCCCAGGGCGCGGGGGCCGCACCAGACCCCCTGGATGGCGCCTTCGCCGGCCAGGCGGCGGGCGTGGGCGAGGGCGAGGAGGAGCGGCGCGTCCATCAGAGGAGCTGGAGGAGCGCCTCGGTGGGCAGGACCATGGCGAATTCCCCGTGGAGCTCGGCCAGGGCGAGGTCGTGGAGGACCTGGGCCGGGATCGCGGCCCCGTCCGGACCCTCCAGGGCGAAGGCGGCGCAGGCGTCCCCGGCCACGACGGTCTTGAAGCCGAGGTCGCAGCTGAGCCGCGCCGTGGTGGAGACGCAGTGGCACGTGGTGAAGCCCGCGATCACGAGCCGGTCCACCCCCCGCGCGCGGAGGTGGGCCTCGAGGCCCGTGCCCACGAAGGCGCAGTGGGCGCTCTTGCGGAACTGCGCCTCGCCGGGGAGCGGCGCCGTGGCCTCCTTGAAGGCGTGGCCGGGCTCGTCGGGGTGCAGGGGCGAATCGGGGTCCCGGCTGTCATGGCGCACGTGGACGACCTCGAGGCCCTGGCGGCGGAAGGCCTCGGCCAGGGCCAGCTGGTTGGCCTCCGCGTCCGGATTGCAGCGCTCCCCCCAGAAGGGGTCGTCCCAGGCCTTCTGCACGTCGACGAGGAGGAGGGCGGTGGTGCGGGGCAGCATGGACATGATCCTACTCCGCCAGGACTTCGGTGAAGGGGGAGGGCCCGATCTTCTCGAAATAGGTCTTGAGGACCATCGTGGTCCGGGTGGTCACGTGGGGCCCCAGCCCCTTGATGCGGCGGAGGCGCACGTGGAGGTCCAGGGGGGTCTCGGCCACCACCTTCAGCAGGAGCCAGTCGGCGCCGGCGGTGCTGTAGGCGGCGAGGACGTCGGGCTCCTTCTCCAGCGCCTGGAGGAAGCGGTCCTCGGCGAGGTCGTCGCCGCCGGAGTGGAAGCGCACCGCGACGAAGGCCACGCAGGGCTTGTTGACGGCCTCGGGGCTCACGTTGGCGCTGTACCCGCTGATGACCCCGTCGGCCTCCAGGCGCTTGATGCGGTCGATGACGGTGGGGCGGCTGACACCCAGGCGCTCGGCGAGCTCGGCGTGGCTGATCCGGCCCTCTTTCTGGAGACAGGCCACCAGGCGGCGATTGAGGTCGTCCGTCATCAAGTTCTTCGGCATGGCGGGGGCTCCTGAGACAATAGGATGTCACATCCGGGGCCGCGGGTCCCGGGCAGGCCAGGGGACGTCATGGACTTCAGCACACCGCACACCGAACGCAGCTTCTTCCTCATCGCGGGGCCCTGCGTCATCGAGGGCCGGGACCACGCCCACTTCCTGGCGTCCAGCCTGCGGGACCTGGCGGAGGCCCGGGGGATCCCCTTCCTGTTCAAGGCCAGCTTCGACAAGGCCAACCGCACCTCCAAGGACAGCTACCGGGGGACCTCCCTGGAGGAGGGCCTCGACATCCTCTCCGAGATCCGCACCCGCCACGGCGTCCCGGTGCTCACCGACGTGCACGAGTCCGCCCAGTGCCCCCTGGTGGCCTCGGCGGTGGACGTGCTCCAGATTCCCGCCTTCCTGTGCCGGCAGACGGACCTGCTCCTGGCGGCGGGGGCCACCGGCCGGGCCGTGAACATCAAGAAGGGCCAGTTCCTCGCCCCATGGGACCTCCGCCACGCCGTGGACAAGGTCCGCACCGTCGACGGGCACGGCCCCGTCTGGGTGACGGAGCGGGGGGCCAGCTTCGGCTACGGCAACCTCGTGGTGGACTTCCAGGGCTTCCCCCACCTGCGCCGAACCGGCTGCCCCGTGGTCTTCGACGCCACCCACAGCGTCCAGAAGCCCGGCGCCCTGGGCCACGCCACGGGCGGCGCCCGGGAGATGATCCCAACGCTCGCTCGTGCGGCCGCGACGGCCGTGGACGGGTTCTTCTTCGAGGTGCACGAGGACCCCTCCAAGGCCCTCAGCGACGGCCCCAACGCCATCCGCCTGGACGCCTTCGGCGACCTCCTGGACCAGCTCCTCGCCATCTGGCGGGCGAGCCGCGCCGCCACCCTCGCGGACCCGGCGGCCCACCCCTGATCCGTCCTCCCCCGGTTCAGGTCCGCCGGGGAACGTAGAGCCCGAAGGTGGCCAGCGTCTCGGCCCAATGGGTGAGCAGCCGGAGGGCGGTGGCGCTGCCGGTGGCGGCCAGGTAGTCGGAGAGCAGGGCCTGGAAATCCCGGGCCGCGGCCTCGTCCAGGGGACGAGCCTCCAGGTAGGCGGCATTCACGTGGGCCTCCCGGCGCCGGTCCAGGAAGAGGCGGCCCCCGGTCATGCCCGCGCCCACGTTGTGGGAGACGGGACCCAGGATGGCCACGGTGCCGCGGGTCATGTACTCGCAGGCGTGGAGACCCGCCCCCTCGGCCACGGCGGTGGCGCCGCTGTTCCGCACGGCGAAGCGGTCCCCGACGAGGCCGTGGGCGTAGAGGGTCCCGCCCGTGGCGCCGTAGAGGGCGCAGTTCCCCAGGATGGCGTTCTCCTCCGGGACGAAGGCCGCCTCGGGGGAAGGCCGGACGACGACCCGTCCGCCCGACATGCCCTTGGCCACGCTGTCGTTGGCCTCCCCGAAGAGGGTGGCCTCGATCCCCGCCACCAGGAACACCGCGAAGCCCTGGCCGGCGCTGCCCCGGAAGGTGAAGCGGAGGGGGGCCGGGGGCGGGCTCCCCGCGGCGGCCAGGTGGCCGGAGAGGGTGGCGAGCACGGCCCGGTCCGTGGTGCGCACGGGGTAGGCGGCCTCCAGGCCGGTCCCGCGGGCCATGGCCGCCCGGGCCTCGGCCAGGAGGCGGGCGTTCAGCTCCGACACGGGCTCCCGCAGGGGCCGCACCTGGCCCGGGGCGGGGGGGGCGGGGGCCATGAACCGGTCCAGGCGGATGCGCCGGTCCCGGATGAAGGCGGCATGCCGGGCCGCGGGGCGAAGCCGCTCGGCCTGGCCGACGATGGACCCCAGCGAGGCCACCCCCAGGGCGGCCAGGTGGTCCCGCACCTCGCCGGCCAGGAGGCGCAGGAGGCGCACGATCCGGTCCTTGTCCCCCCGGTACCGGGCCTTCACCCGGGGATCGTGGGTGGCGATGCCGGCGGGGCAGGTGTTCTTCTCGCAGACGCGGGCCATGACGCAGCCCTCGGCGACGAGGAGCAGCTTGCCGAAATCGAAGCCGTCGGCGCCCAGGAGGGCCATCACCACCAGGTCGCGCCCGGTGAGGAGGCCGCCGTCGGCCCGGAGGCGCACGCTGTCCCGCAGGCCGTTCTCCACCAGGGCCCGGTGGGCCTCGGCCAGGCCGAACTCCACGGGCAGGCCCGCGTGCTTCATGGAGCCGAGGGTGGCGGCCCCGGTGCCCCCGTCCCCGCCGGCCACGTAGATGATGTCCGCCCCGGCCTTGGCCACCCCCACGGCGATGGTGCCCAGCCCCGCCCCGGAGACGAGCTTCACGCTGATCTCCGCGGCGGGGTGCACCTGGCGCAGCTCGAAGATGAGCTCCTTGAGGTCCTCGATGCTGTAGATGTCGTGGAGCGGGGGGGGCGAGATGAGGTCCACCCCGGGCATGGAGAACCGGGCCCGGGCGATCTCCTCGGTGACCTTGACGGCCATGAGCTGGCCGCCCTCGCCGGGCTTGGCGCCCTGGGCCGCCTTGATCTGGAGTTCCTGGCCGGTGACCAGGTACCGGGCCGTCACGCCGAAGCGGGCCGAGGCGACCTGCTTGGTGGAGGCGGTGATCCCCTCCGTCTCGAAGAACGGGTTCTCGCCGCCCTCGCCGCTGTTGGACCGGCCCCCGACCTCGCGCATGGCGAGGATGAGGTCGCGCTGGGACTCGGCGCTGACGGCCCCGAAGCTCATGGCCCCCGCCCCGAAGCGGGCCAGGATGGCCTCCTCGGGCTCCACGGCCTCCAGGGGCAGGGGGCGCTCCCCCGCGAGGTCGAAGAGGTGGCGCACCGCCACCGGCTCCGCGGCGGCCCCCAGGGCCAGGTACTCCCGGTAGCGCGCGGCGGCCTCGGCCGGCTCGAGGCCCGGCTCCACCATGCGGTGGACGGCGCGGGCCCGGGCGCTGGTCATGGCGTGGACCTCGCCCCCGCCCTGCGGGTTCTCCCGGAACTGCCAGGTGTTCAGGAGGCGGTCCGGATCCGCCGGGAGCGCCGTCTTCTCCAGGACGTCGCCGGCCAGTTCCAGGTAGCCGATGCCCCCCATGGGGCTGGCGTCGCCGGGGAAGAAGTTCTCCATGAGCTCGTCGCCGAGCCCGATGGCGGTGAAGAGCTTGGAGCTGACGTAGCTCTGCAGCACCGAGATGCCGCTCTTGCTCATGATCTTGAGGAGGCCCGAGACGAGCGCCTCCACCAGGTTCCGTTCGCGGGCGTCGGGGGAGAGCCCGGCGGTGAGGCGGTGGTCGTCGCCCCGGGCGATGCCCAGGGCCAGGTAGGGGCACACGGCCGAGGCCCCGAAACTGAGGAGCGCCGCCACGTGGTGGGGCGTGCGGGCCTCCCCCGTCTCCATCACCACGGAGGCGTCCAGCTTGAGGCCGGAGCGGTTGAGGGCGGTGACGACGGCCCGGAGCGCGACGAGGCCCGGGATGGGGGGCCGCTCCGGCGAGGCGTCGCGGTCGCTGAGGAGGACGATGGGACAGCCCCGCTCCACCGCCGCCAGCACCTCGGCGGCCAGGGCGTCCACGGCCGGCTTGAAGCCCGCGGGCCCCGCGGCGCGGTCCCAGGTCATGGAGAAGCGCCGGGGGATGATGGGGCTGGTGGAGGGGGTCTTGCGGGAGAGCTCGTGGAGGAAGCGCATCTCCCCCAGGGTCAGCACCGGCCGCGGGGCCTCGATGGCGGGCTCGGGGGGGAGCAGGTCCTTGGGAAAGAAGATGTTGGGACGGCGGCCCAGGTGGATCCGCAGGTCGGTGACGTTCTCCTCCCGCAGGTAGTCCAGGGGCGGGTTCGTCACCTGCGCGAAGCTCTGGTAGAAGTAGTCGAAGAAGGGGCGGTGCTCCACGGAGAAGACGTTGGGCCGGGCGGTGTCGCCCATGGAGCCGATGGGCTCCCGCCCCGCGGCGGCCATGGGGAACAGCAGCCGCTCCTGCTCCTCCTCGGTGAGGGAGAACAGCTGGCGCTGGGCCAGGGCGGGCGCGGGCTCCCCGGGCTCCGGGGCCGGCAGGCTCCTCAAGGGGAGGGTGCGCGGATCGAACCCCGCGTCCCGGTTGCCCCGGGAGATGGAGGGGTCGCGGAAGTGGACCCGGCCCGTGCCCAGGTCCACCTTCACCCCGGTGCCCGCATGGAGCGTGCCCTTGCGGAGGATGCGGCCCTCGGGGATCCCGAAGGCGCCCGCCTCGCTGGACAGGTAGAAGGCGTCCTCCGTGAGGGCCCAGCGGCTGGGACGGAAGCCGTGGCGGTCGAGACGGGCGCCCACGGTGTTGCCGTCGGAGTAGAGGATGATCGCGGGCCCGTCCCACGGCTCCATGGCGCGGCTCCAGAAATCGTAGAAGGGGCTCCGGCCCTGGCGGCCCCCGGCGGGGGGCATCATGATCGCCAGGATGTCCTCGAGGTGGGGGATGGCGCTGCGGTGCATCAGGGCCTCGGCCATCTCGTTGAGGCTCCCGGAATCGCTGATGCCGGCGTGGGTGAGGAGCTCGTCCCGGCGCAGGCCGATGGAGCGCTCCCGGGCGTGGGCCCAGGACCGGTTGCCGGCGATGGTGTTGATCTCGCCGTTGTGGGCGATGAGGCGGAAGGGCTGGGCCTTGTCCCAGCTCGTGCGGGTGTTGGTGGAGAAGCGCCGGTGGAAGAGGGCGAAGCGGGTCACGAAGCGGGGGTCCCGCAGGTCCAGGTAGAAGGCCTCCAGGGCGTCGGCCTGGGTGAGCGCCTTGTAGACGACGGTGGAGCCGGACAGGGACGCGAAGAAGAAGGCCCCCTTGATGCCCTGGTCGGCCTGTTTGGTCCGCACCTCCTGCTTCACGAAGTACAGGAGGCGGTTGAAGGCGGAGTCGGTCCGACAGTGGGCCGGGCGCCTGAGCACCGCCTGGACCATGGCCGGCCGGGTGGCGGCGGCCTCCTCCCCCAGCCCCCGGGGATCCACCGGGAGGTCGCGGAAATCCAGCACCGGGAGCTCGTGGTACGCCATGGTGGCGCAGAAGACGTCCAGAGAGCGGGCCCGCCGGTCCGGATCCTGGGGCATGAAGAGGTTGGCCACGGCCACCTGGCCCCGCCGGTAGCCGAGGAGGTCCCAGGGGATGTCGGTCATGACGCCGGCCCCGTCCCCGGTGATGCGGTCCGCCCCGCAGGCGCCCCGGTGCTCCATGCAGCCCAGGGCGTCCAGCGCTTCCCGGAGGACCCCGTGGGAGGCGACCCCGGTGCGGGAGGCGACGAACCCGACGCCGCAGGCGTCCCGTTCCTCCGCGGGGCGGAAGCTTCGCTGGTGAGGCTCGTCCTGGGCCATGGCATCCCTCCGGCAAGGGTCTGCCCCGGAATGTAGGAGGCTCCGGGCGAAGGGCCAGGGAAAAGTGCTTGAAACAACAATTTTGTAGGAGAAAATTTCAGGACCAACAATTCTGGAGGTTGGCATGGCGGACCCCGAACCCGGCCTTCACCTGGACGCCCTCCTGGACCTCAGCGTCGCCCTGGCCGCCCCCGAGATCCGCACCTCCCTGCCCCGGGTCCTGGAGATCCTCCAGGAGGCCTTCCGGGCCGTCACCGGAGCCATCGCCCTCCAGGATCCGGCCTCGGGGATCCTCCGGGTGGAGGCCTCCTTCGGCCTTCCGGCCGCGGCCCGGGACCTGCAGTACCGGGCCGGGGAGGGCATCACCGGCCTCGTGTTCCAGAGCGGGAAGCCCATCGTCGTTCCCAAGGTGGGGGACGAGCCCCTCTTCCTCGGGCGGTCCCTGCGGCGCACCAAGAACCGCGCCCTGCCCCAGGTGAGCTTCCTCTGCGTGCCGCTCTTCCTGGACGGCCGGCCCGCCGGGACCCTGGCCCTCACCGTGCCGTACGACGAGGCCCGGGACTACGCCGGCGACACCACGGTCCTCCAGATCGCTGCGGGGATGGTGGGCCTGGCCATGAAGGTGGCCCGCCTCGTGGCCGCGGACCGCCAGCGCCTGCTGGACGAGAACCGCCAGCTGCGCCAGGAGCTCCAGGACCGGTACCAGATGCAGAACATGGTCGGCAAGAGCCACGCCATGCGCCAGGTCTTCGAGCAGGTGGCCCAGGCCGCCCCCGCCAGCACCACGGTCCTCATCCGCGGCGAGTCCGGCACCGGCAAGGAACTGGTGGCCCGGGCCATCCACTACGGCTCCCACCGCGCCGGCCGGCCCTTCGTGGAGGTGAGCTGCGGGGCCCTGCCGGAGGCCCTCATCGAATCCGAGCTCTTCGGCCACGAGGCCGGCGCCTTCACGGACGCCCGCACCGCCAAGCCCGGGCGTTTCGAGCTGGCCAACGGCGGCACCCTCTTCCTGGACGAGATCGGCGAACTGTCGCCGGCCACCCAGGTCAAGCTCCTGCGCGTGCTCCAGGAGCGCCAATTCGAGCGCCTGGGCGGCGTCACGCCCGTGAAGGTGGACGTGCGCCTCGTGGCGGCCACCCACCGCAACCTGGAGGCCCTCATCCAGGCGGGCACCTTCCGGGAGGACCTGTACTACCGCCTGAACGTCTTCGAGCTCTACCTGCCCCCCCTGCGGGAGCGGAGCACGGACATCCTCCTCCTGGCCGACCACTTCGTGGAGAAGTTCGCCCATGCCCAGGGCAAGGACGTCCGGCGCATCTCCAACAGCGCCATCGACATGCTCATGGCCTACCACTGGCCGGGCAATGTGCGGGAGCTGGAGAACTGCATCGAGCGGGCCGTGCTCGTGTGCCCCGGGGGCGTGATCCACGCCCACCACCTGCCGCCCACCCTCCAGACGGCGGAGGCCTCCAACACCTTCCTGGGCACCTCCTTCGAGGAGGCCGTCGGCGCCTTCGAGCGGGACCTGATCCAGGACGCCCTCAAATCCGCCCGGGGCAACCGGGCGAAGGCCGCCCGCCTCCTCCAGACCACGGAGCGGATCCTCTCCTACAAGGTGAAGAAGTACGGCATCGCGTTCGGAAAGGGCTACAAAAACGTTCCATGATTTTACCATTGCGACAAAATTGTCTATGCCCCCGGAGGCGCCTTTGGATGCCTTCTCGTTTATTTGCTTTGTTTAGCTGAAACCGTCGTCCCTGGCACGGCGGCTGCTATCCCCCATGGGAGGGGCACGGCAGCCCGGGGGGACGCATGGACAAGGCGCGACGACGATCCTGGCCGGGAGGGCGCGGGGCCCTCCGGTGGGGCCTGGCCCTCCTCCTGGTCACCGGGGCGGCGGCCCTCGCGGCGGCGGACCCCTCGGGGGGCGCCACGGGCGGCATCCAGAACGTGCCCGCGCAGACGCCGGGCCAGCCCACCCTCCAGGAACTGGGGGCGGCCCTCGGCCAGACGCGCGTCTCCCTCAATTTCGTGTGGGTGCTCTTCTCCGGCTTCCTGGTGATGTTCATGCAGGCCGGCTTCGCCCTGGCGGAGACGGGCTTCACCCGCGCGCGCAGCGCCGCCCACACCATGACCATGAACCTGATGGTCTACGGGATCGGCATCCTGGGCTTCTGGGTCTGCGGATACGCCCTCCAGATGGGCGGCTCGGGCGGGCCCGCGGGGGCGGCGCTGGCGGCCCCGGCCTCCATGTCGCGGCTGGTGGGGCCGGTCATCCACGGCCAGGTCTGGGGGCTCTTCGGCGGCAGGGGGTTCTTCCTGACCGGCGGCGCCTACGATGTGTCGGCCTTCGCCATGTTCCTCTTCCAGATGGTCTTCATGGACACGGCCCTCACGATCCCCACCGGGGCCATGGCGGAGCGCTGGAAGCTCTCGGCCTTCACGATCTACGGCTTCGTCGCCTCCATGCTCATCTACCCCGTCTACGCCTGCTGGGCCTGGGGCGGCGGCTGGCTCTCCCAGCTGGGGCGGAACGTGGGCCTGGGCCACGGCTACGTGGATTTCGCCGGATCGGGCGTCGTCCACCTCACGGGCGGGACGATGGCCCTGGTCGGGGCCGCGGTGCTGGGGCCCCGCATCGGGAAGTTCGTGAAGGGGAAGGCCCAGGCCATTCCCGGCCACGACCTGTCCATGGCCTTCCTGGGGTGCTTCATCCTGGCCTTCGGCTGGTTCGGGTTCAACGCCGGCTCCACCCTGGCCGGCACGGACCTGCGGATCTCCGTCGTGGCCACCAACACCATGCTGGCCTCGGCCGCGGGGGCCCTGGCCGCCTACGGCTTCACCTGGCTCAAGTACGGGCGTCCCGATCCCTCCATGAGCGCCAACGGCCTCCTGGCGGGCCTCGTGGCCGTGACGGCGCCCTGCGCCTACATCAACGCGCCGGCCGCGGTGCTCGTGGGCGCGGTGGGGGGCGTGCTCGTGGTCGCCGGGGCCCTCTTCGTCGAGAACACCCTCGGCATCGACGACCCGGTCGGGGCCGTGGCGGTCCACGGCTTCAACGGGATCTGGGGCCTCCTCGCCCTGGGCCTGTTCGCGGACGGGTCGTACGGGCAGGGCCTCAACAACGGCCCCGCCACGGGCGTGACGGGCCTCCTGTACGGGGACCCCGGGCAGCTCGCGGCGCAGCTCGTGGGCATCGGCGCCAATCTGCTGTGGGTGGCGCCCACCAGCTACGCGCTCTTCAAGCTGATCGACCTGGCGGTGGGCATGCGGGTGGCCCCCGAGCACGAACTGCAGGGCCTGGACTTCCACGAGGTGTCGGCCCCCGCCTACCCCAGCGACGGCGCCGGCCTCGGCTCCCCCGTGATGGTGTTCCAGGCGCCGCCGGCGGCCGCCGGCGCCAGGACGGCCCGCCCCGCATCCACCGTCCCCCAGGAGGCCCGGTCATGAAGCTCATCACCGCGATCATCCGTCCCGAGCGCCTGGAGGACGTGAAGGCCGCCCTCTTCGAGGCCGAGGTCACGGGGCTGACCCTCCACCGCGTGGCCGGCCACGGCGGCGAGACCGTCGCCTTCGAATCCTACCGGGGCGCGCCCCTGGTGTACGAGTTCCACGAGAAGGTGCAGCTGGACATCGCCGTCTCGGAGCCCTTCGTGGAAGCCACCCTCGCCGCCATCCTCAAGGCGGCCCGGACCGGGGAGGTGGGCGACGGGAAGATCTTCGTGCGGCCCCTGGAGCGGGTCGTGCGGATCCGCACGGGCGAGACGGACGTGGACGCGCTGACGCCGGATCCCATGCGCTTCCCCTGAAGCGCCGGCGGAACCATCGGGGGGACGGGCACGGCGGACACGGGTGGCTCCTGCGCCGGTCCTGTCCCCCCGGTCACGGGGGGGGTCAGACCCCCGCGGCGTAGGTGAGGTTCAGGAGGGCCATGGCCCGCGTGACCTTGCCGACGCTGTTGCGCTTCGTGTTGGTGTACTGGATCCCCTTGGCGTCCAGGGCGGGGTAATCGAAGTTGCCCTGGTGGCTCAGGTCCACGCACAGGGCGGAGGGCTTGATCCAGTCCGTGGGGAGCAGGTAGTCCTGGGCGGGCACGGCGCTGATGATCACGTCGGCCATCTTCACGAAGCCCTCGAGGTGGTCCTGGTTCGTGTGCTGGTGGCAGATGATGGGCGTGCCCTTGAGGTTGGCCACCATGGCTGAGACCGGGCGGCCGATGCGGAGGCTGTCGTTGATGATGAGGACGGTCTTGCCGGCGAAGTAGTCGGTGCCGAAGCCCCGCTTGATCACCTTGATCACCGCGCGGCCCGTGCAGGGCACCATGCACACGCGGTCGATCCCCTCGGACATGCGCTTCCGGAACTTGTTGAGGTAGCCGATGTTGATGGAGTGGAGGCCCTCGATGTCCTTGCCGGGGTCCACCAGGTCCATGATCTCGTCGTCCTTCAGTTCGGGGTACCGGAGGGGGTAGAAGATGAAGATGCCGTCCGTGCCCGTGTCCTGGTTCAGGTGGGCGATGAGCTTGACCACCTGGATCCCGCTGCCGACCATGTGCAGGGAGGTGCGGATGCCCATCTCCTCGCAGTCCTTCACGAGCAGGTCCCGGTAGAGCACGCTGCCGGGGTCGTCGCTGCCCAGGATCACCCCCAGGCCGGGCGCCCGGCCCAGCTTCTTGACGTTGGCCTTCACCCGCTCGCGGTAGTGCAGGGCGGTCTCGACGCAGTCCAGCTTTCCGGTCGGATGGAAGGTCATTCGGCACCTCCGGGCCATTCTACCGGTTTATCCTAGGACGGAATGCAGGAGGCCCCGGTTTTCATGACAAAGCAGGCACCCCCCGCCCAGGCGCTGCAGGTCCGGCTGGCGGCGTCGTACCCGGACGCCCGCTGCGCCCTGGACCACGTGGACCCGTTCCAGCTCGTGGTGGCCACCCTCCTGAGCGCCCAGTGCACGGACGCCCGGGTCAACCTGACGACGCCCGCCCTTTTCGCCCGGTTTCCCGATGCCCGGGCCCTCGCTTCGGCCGACCTGGCGGAGCTGGAGGGCCTGATCCGTTCCACGGGATTCTACCACAACAAGGCCCGGAACCTGAAGGCGCTGGGGGCCGCCCTCCTGGCGCGCCACGGGGGGGAGGTGCCGGACACCCTGGAGGCCCTGGCCGCCCTCCCCGGCGTGGGGCAGAAGACCGCCAACGTCGTCCTCAGCAACGCTTTCGGCGTGCCGGCCCTGCCCGTGGACACCCACATCTTCCGGGTGGCCCGGCGCCTGGGCCTCTCCACCGCCGGGACCCCGGAGAAGGTGGAGGCCGACCTTTGCCGGCAGTTCCCCCGCGCGGCCTGGATCGACCTGCACCACCAGCTCATTCTCCACGGCCGCCGGGTCTGCGACGCGCGGAAGCCCGACTGCGCCGGCTGCGGCCTCCTGGACCTGTGCCCCACGGGCCAGGGGGCCCAGCCCGATCCCCACAGCGGCCGGGTGCTGGACGCGCCCCGGGGCGCCGCCCGGGTGGCCCCGGCGCCCGCCCCGGCCCCCGCGCCCGCCACGGCCCCCACCCGGATCATCTCCCTGGTGCCCAGCGTCACGGAACTCCTGGTGGCCTGGGGCCTGGCCTCACGCCTGGCCGGCAGGACCACCTTCTGCGTGGAGCCCCGGTGGATCCGCAACACGGTGCCCGCCATGGGGGGGACCAAGGATCCGGACCTCGCGCGCATCCGCTCCCAGCGGCCGGACCTGGTGGTGATGGAGCGCGGCGAGAACACCCGGGAGGCGGCGGAGGCCCTGGCCGCCGCCGGCCTGCCCCTCCTCGTCCTGGACATCCGGCGCGTGCGGGACTGCCTCAAGGCCTACCAGGTCCTGGCCGACGCCGTGGGCCTGCCCGAGGCGGGCCGGGCCCGGGCCGCGGCCCTCAAGGCCCGCCTGCGGCCGGCGCCCCGGAAGGGGCCCCGGACCGTGGTCCTCGTCTGGAAGGAGCCCTGGATCGTGGCCGGCCCCGACACCTACGTGGGGGACCTCGTCCGGCAGGCCGGTCTCATGCCCGTCGGAGGGGACGGCTACCCGCGCCTGGACGACGCCGGCCTCGCCGCCCTCGACCCCGAGGTGGTCCTCCTGCCCAGTGAACCCTACCGCTTCACCGTCCGGCACCGGGACGCCCTGGCCCGCTTGCTTCCCGGGGCCCGCGTCCGGCTCGTGGAGGGCCGGGCCCTCACCTGGTACCTGAGCCGCACCGAGGATGCCATCCTGCAGCTGCGCGCCCTGTCCTGATCCCCCGGCCCGTCCTGGAGTCCCCCATGAAGACCCTCCTCCTGCTCCCCCTCGTCGTCGCCCCCCTCGCGGCCCGTCCCGCCGACCCCGCCCAGCAGGTCCTGGACCACGCCAAGGCCCGGGTCGCCGCCATCGCCAAGGCGCGGGCGGCCTGGATCGAGGCGGGCAACCCCTCCCAGGCCTTCCGGCCCGAGCTGGGCAAGGACCTGGCCCAGGCCGCGGCCCGCCTCGCCCGCGAGAAGCGGCCTCCTGTCCGCCGGGCCCTCCTGGTCACGCGGCTCCTCTTCCGGAAGCTGGCCCGGGAGCTGCCCTCGGCCGGGGAACTCGCCGACGTCCGGCGCGAGGTGCCCGCCACGGATCCGGCCTGGACCGTGGACCTGGGCCTCCTGGGCGCCGCCGAGGGATGGGACCCCCAGGCCTTCGGGCCCTACGTGGCCCAGGCCCGGGCCGCCCACCCCGACGGGGCCCTCCGCCGCCACCTCCTCTTCAGCCACTTCACGGACATGATCGACACCAGCACGGAGCAGGACTGGCGGCCCTCGTACGCCATGCTGCTCAAGGACTTCCCCGACAGCCCCGAGGCGGCCAAGGCCCGCGCGCGCCTGGACAGCGAGTCCCTCACCGCCGTGGGCGCCCCGGCCCCCGCCTTCGACCTGCCCAGCCTGGACGACCCCGACCAGCGCCTGACCCCCGCGACCTTCAAGGGGGGCTACGTCCTCGTGGACTTCTGGGCCTCCTGGTGCCCGGACTGCGTCCGCGAGATGCCCGGCATGCACCGGGCCTGGGCCCGCTTCAAGGAGAAGGGCCTGGCCATCCTCAGCCTGAGCCTGGACCGGAAGGCGGAGCACATCGCCAAGTACCGGGCCGTGGGCGAGACGCCCATGCCCTGGCGCCACGCCTTCCTGGAGGGCGGCTGGAAGAACCCCGTCTGCGCGGCCTGGGGGGTGATGAGCATCCCCAAGCCGGTGCTGGTCGGCCCCGACGGGCGCATCGTCGCCAGCGGCGCGGACCTCCGGGGCGAGGCCCTGGAGCGGACCCTCGCCAAGTTCCTCGAGCCGCGGTAGGGATCTCCGGCGGGATCAGACCCAGGGGCCGGTCTCCTGGCGGAGGCCCATGTCGGGGAGCTCGTTCTCCTTGAACATGAAGTGGCTCGCGTTCCAGCTGCCGCAGGCCTCGCAGCGGTCCACGTAGTCGGGGGTCTTCTGGCCGCAGACGCTGCACTCGAAGCGCTGGCGGAGGATCCCCAGGTTCCGCAGGAGCTGGCGGTACTCGTTCAGGGCCTGCTCGTTCCGGCCCCGGCGGGCGTGGATCTTGGCCATGAAGAAGAAGAGGATGGGGGAGTAGACCACCTGGGTGCGCACCTCCTGGAAGAGGACGAGGGCCTCGTCCAGGATCTCCAGGCGGTACAGCATCTTCCCGAGGAAGAACTTGGCCGTCGTGGTGAACTCGCTGGTGGCGGCCACCCGGCGCAGGACGCCGAGGCCCTCGTCGGGCTTGCCGCTCTGGATGTAGAAGTCCTCCAGCTCCTGGAGGAGGGCGCCTTCGCCGGTGGTGCGGAAGCCCTCCAGCCAGATCTCGATGCCCTGGGGCTCCTGGTCCTGGAGGATCATGCAGCGTCCCAGCGACAGGTAGGCGGGGACGAAGTCCGTGTCCTCCTTGAGGATCTGCTGCAGGATCGGCACGGCCTCGCGGAACTGGTCGGCCTCGATCTTGTTCATGGCGACCTGGTAGAGGAGGGCGGTGCCCTGGGCGCGTTCCTGGGCGTTCACCTCCTTGACGAAGCGGCTCACGAGGCGCTTGTGGACGTCCAGCGCCTCCTCCCAGCGTCCCGCGTCCATGTGCAGGGTGCGCAGCTTCCGGAGGGCCCGGAGGCCCTGCTTGGGGTGGTCGCCCGCGAGGCGCTTCAGGAGGGAGGTGGCCCCGTCGGGGTTCCGGTCGGCGACGAGCGCGTCGGCGAGGAGGTAGTGGAACTCCACGTCGTCGGGATGGGTCAGGCACCAGGCCTCCAGGTGCTTCACCGCCGTGTCGTACTCCCCGAGCTTCATGAGGGCCTCGGCCAGGAGGAGGTTGGCGGCCTCGTGGTCGGCGCGCTCGCGGATGACGCTCTCCAGCACCTGGCGCGCGTGGCCGGGGAGGCCGTGGGCCAGCAGCTCCCGGGCCTCGTGGAGGAGGCTGGAGAGGCGCTTGCCGGCGCGGGTCGCGGCGGAGGCGTTGATGCCCTTCACGAAGCGGCTGAGCTCCATGATCCCCGTGTAGAGGATGTTGAGCACGAACCCCAGCAGGAAGGCGCCGATGAGGAGGGAGGAGACGCGCACGCTCGCGTCGCTCCACAGCATCACGTCCAGGCCCAGCACCGCGGTGTTGCGCATGTAGACGTAGCCGACCGACATCAGCGCGAAGGCGATGAGGGCGATGAAGAGGAGGTTGATCAGGCGCATGACGTGTCCTCGGTCCTGGGGGCCCAGTTTGGCATCAATCCGCGCCTCCGGGATGCTCGTCCAGCCAGGTCCGGACGGCCTTGAGGTCGCCCCAGACGGCCGCGCGCACCTCCTGGGTGTACTGCCGGAGCACGTAGGCGGGATGGAAGGTCGGCATCACCGGAATGCCCCCCAGCATCTCGAGGCGCTGCCACTGGCCCCGGATTCGGGTGATCCCGGCCTGGACGCCGACCAGCTCCCGGAGGGGGGTCGCGCCCAGCGTCACGATGACCTGGGGGCGCACCAGCTCGATCTGGCGCCGCAGGTAGGGGAGGCACCGCTGGGCCTCGGCGGGGGTGGGGGTGCGGTTGTCGGGGGGGCGGCACTTCACCACGTTGCAGATGTAGACGTCCTCCCGGCGGAACCCCATGGCCACGATCATCTTGTCCAGGAGCTCCCCCGCGCGGCCCACGAAGGGCCGGCCCTGGAGGTCCTCGTCCCGGCCGGGACCCTCGCCCACGAACATGAGGCGGGCCCGGGGGGACCCCTCGCCGAAGACGAACTTCATGCGGTTGGAGCCGAGCGGGCAAGCCAGGCAGCCCCCGGTGCACGCCTCCAGCGCCGCCAGGTCCGGCGCGGCCTGCACGGCCTCCGGGGAGGGCCCGGCCCCCAGGGGCGGGGCCGCCGGGGTGGGGCGGGGCGGGACCGGCGCGGCCTTCACAGCGGGGGTGGGAACGGGCGAAGCCTTCCCGGCGGGGACGGGCGCCGCCTGGATGGGGGGGATGTCGGGCGCGGCCGGGGGTTGGTAGGGTGGAGGGATGAGGCCCACCACCCCCAGGTCCTGGAGGGTGTCGCGCCAAGGGTGGAGAAGCCCGGTCATGGTCCTAGACTAACCAATTCCGGCCATGGGACCACGAGCCGGGGAACAAATCTCCCTTTTGCAGCATTCCAGCCACGGAGCCATGCATGGAGCCGTTCAATCCGCCGGACCTCCCCTTCGGGGAGAACGCCGACTTCCACGAAATCTTCAGTGCCCTGTATCCCCGCCTGGTGAGCTACGCCCGGCGGTACGGAGCCACTTACCCGGAAGATATTGCCCAGGAAGCCTTCGTCATCCTCATGCAGCGGGAAACGCCCGTGGAGCATCCGACGGCCTACCTCTATGGCACCGTCCGCACCCTCTCCCTCACCGAGCGCCGTCCCCTCAAGAACCAGTCCATCAGCCTCGAAGCCGTCATGGAACAGGGCAAGGGGCCGGACGCGGACGACGAACTCCTGAGCCAGGAGGTCCGGGAGCGCATGAAGACCCTGTCCCCCACATTCCGCGAGACCCTGTGGCTCTTCGTGGTCGAGGACCTGTCCATCCGCCAGATCGCGGATATCCTGGACATCCCCGAAGCGACCGTGAAGACCCGCATCCATCGCGCGAAGGCCCATCTCAGGAACCAGCTCAATTCATCCGGATCATCGGGAGGCCTCCATGTCCTGGCTTGACCCCCAGCGCAGTCAAGAATCCGCAGAGGACACCCTGCTCCGGGAGGAGCTCCGGGCGCTCCTGGGCTTCCAGCCCCGGAACCTCTTCGAGACGGAGCCCACGCCCGAACTCATCGCCCTGGCCGAGGACCTCCGCCGGGAGGCCCGGCGCCGGAACCGCACGTCCCGGAAGCAGACCCACTGGATGCTCATGGCCGCGGCGCTGCCCCTGGCCATCGCCTTCGGCGGGGTGGGGCTCTGGGGCCTGAGCCAGAAGAACAAGGCCGACGAGCTGGCCACGGCCATCACCCGCCAGGAGGCGGAGATCACGCGCCTCGCCGGCGTCGTCAAGCAGCTGGGGACCACCTCCCCGGAGGCGAGCCGGGCCCTCAATCCGGCCCCCAGCCTCCTGGCCGTGAAGGACCAGCCCAAGGCGAAACAGCCGAAGGGCAAGGAGCTGGTGATCCCCGTGGACAACCCCGCCAGCGTCGTTCCCCAGGACACGCAGCGGGTGAAGGCCCACTGACGCGACGGTTTCCAACCCGGTAAGATGGGGGCAGGAGCGCCGCCATGTCCACCGGAATGGAACTACTCATCCTCCTGTGCTCCGCCTTGGCCGCCGCCTTGGCGGGCATGGCCGTGTTCAGCAACAGCCGTCCGCCCGATCCCCGCGTCAATCAGGTCATGGACGAGATGGAGGAGCTGAAGGGCCTGCTGAACCAGATGCAGAAGTCCATCCTCCAGCTGGAGCGCAAGTTCGACAAGGATGCCAAGGACGGCCGGGCCGAGCTCAAGGACGTCCTGGAGCGCGTCGGCGACCGCATCGACAAGCGACTGACCGAGATCAGCAACCTCTAGGCAGGGCCCTCACCCCGCCTGGGTCGTGACCGGCGGGGTCCAGCCGCGCTCGTTGAGGAGGCGGACGCCCATGATGCGGCTCAGGCGGAAGGTCATGACCTCCTGGTGGAGGTGGCAGAAGCCCCGCAGGTGCTCGCCGTCGACGCCCTGGGGGGTCACCTTGCGGAGCTGCGGCCGGTGGGCCGCCAGCGGCAGGTAGGTGAGTTCCACCATGAGGTTGTAGCTGGCCGCGTATTCGATGATCCGCTGGGTCTCCTCGGCGGCCTGGGCCCCCATGCCCATGTGGAGCATGGGCACGCGCCGGCGGACCTCCTGGTAGAGGTTGGGGTCCTCGGCCTGGATCCGCTGGAGCGCGGCGTGGATGATCTGGCGGACGGGGTCCAGGTGGTGGTTCATGCCCTGTTCGTCCACGAAGGAAAGGCAGGCCAGGGACCAGAGATACAGGGACTCGTCGCCGTCGATGCTCACGGGGAGGAAGCGGCCGGGCTTTGGCAGGAAGCCGGCCTGCTTCAGGAGGGCGAAGGCATTGCCGGGGCCGTTGGCCTCCAGGACCGTCTCGGAGATGCGCTGCAGATTCAGCGTGGCCAGCTCGGGCCGAAGCATGAGCTCGTCGGCCAGGGCGGCGCTGCGGGCCCGCACGAGGCGGCAGCCCTGCTGGACCTCCACCTCGCCCAGGCGCCGGGCCAGGTCCTCCAGGAGCTGGGCCAGGGGCTGGGGCACCGCGGCGGCGGGGGCGCCGAGGAGGCCGTTCATCTCCTCCAGGGTCAGGCCGGTGTCCAGCGCGCGCACGAGGGTGTCGGAGCCGATGCGCAGGGTGACCATGGCGTCCAGGATCTCCACCTCGGCCATCTGGGCCACGCGCAGGAGGCGGTGGGGGTTCTGCACCATGGGGGTCAGCACCTCCAGGGTGGGCTGGATGACCAGGGGCTGGTCGGCCTGGAGGAGGGTCCAGTGCGGCTCGGTGCCGCGGTGGTCCCGGAGCAGGTACTCCTGGGCGAGGGCCTCGCCGTGGGCGCTGAGGCGCACGTGCTGGCCCGAGGCGTCCAGGTCCACCAGGCCCATGCGGCCCAGGAAGGGCAGGAAGACCGTCTCGGTGCGCCCCGCGTCCAGGGGATGGAGGGTCTGGAGGAAGGCCAGGAAGGGCTTCACGGCCAGGACCTGGCCCCGGCGTTCCAGCAGGTGCTGCATGAAGAAGGTCCGGTCATCGGCCGGGGGCATGTTCCAGAGCTTGAGGTCGTGCTCCAGGAGGATGGCGAAGGCGCGCTCCGGCACCCAGCGCGGCGCGTGGCTGAGGACGGCGGGCAGCAGGGTGTCCACCCGGCCCTCCCGGTTCCACAGCAGGCCCAGGCGGTGCAGGAGGCCGAAGACGAGGGTGGCGTCCCGCTCGTCCTTGAGCATGGCGTTCCGGAAGAGGAGCTGGGTGAGCTCCTTCTTGGCGGGAAGGCCGCCCTTCAGGACCCGGATCCCGCCCATGCAGCGGAGCAGCACGGAGGTGAGGGCCAGGGCGAAGCCGTAGGGCTGCGCGGGAATCAGCTCCACGTCGGGGCCGGCCTGGAAGCAGAAGGCCGCGTCGTCGAAGTCGGCCAAGGCATCCGCCACCCGGCCCGGCACCACCCACTGCCCCGCGTGGGGCAGGATGAGGCCCAGGGTCAGGAGCTCCTCCTGGAACGCGGGCTCGGGCTGCCGCTCCGCCTCCGCCAGGGCCTTGAGGCAGGCCAGCTTGGCCGCGTCCAGGTCCAGGAGCGTGTTGGTGAGCTGCTTGTTGTCCTCCAGGTGGAAGACCATCGTCTTCAGGAGCCGCGTGCGCCCCTCGGGGCCCTCCTGCCAGTACTGGGGCACGGGCAGTTTCCGACGCTGGCAAATCGCCCGCAGCTGGTCATCGGAACAGTTGCATAGGAGCTGATAGTGCGAAGGGGCCATGGTTCCTCGCAAAGGGGGGGGCCGATCCGGGATGACCGATCAGTTTCTCATGAACGTCACAGTCGCGTCATGGGGAAAAAGAGCGGCCCCCCTCAAGAGGATCTCCCACGTTGACCCGGCAGGGATCTGGACCTAGGCTCAAGCTTTTGGACGTGTACGCGTGATCGCCCTACGCCCGGAAAACCCCCTGATCGTCCAGAGCGACCGGACCCTGCTCCTGGAGGTGGCGCACCCCCGCTTCGAGGAGGTCCGGGACGACCTGGCCCGGTTCGCGGAGCTCGTGAAGTCCCCGGAGCACATCCACACCTACCGCATCACCCCCCTCTCCCTCTGGAACGCGTCCGCCTCGGGCGTGTCCTGCGAGGAGATGACCGCCACCCTGGAGCGCTGGTCGAAGTATCCGGTGCCCCAGAACCTGCTCCAGGAGATCCAGGACCACGGGACCCGCTACGGGCGCCTGCGCCTCGTGCAGCGGGGGGAGCGCCTGGCCCTGGAGATGGACGACCGGGGCCTCTTCTACGAGCTGGAGAACCAGCGCAGCCTGCAGGGCCTCCTGGCCGAGCCCTACCCCGACCAGCGGGGCATCTTCCTGGAGGAGGGCAAGCGGGGCGAGGCCAAGCTCCAGCTGATCCGCCTGGGCCACCCCGTGCAGGACATGGCGGGCTTCAAGCCGGGGGACCCCCTGCCGTTCCGCCTGCGGGACACCCTGGCCGGGACGGGCCGACCCTTCGGGTTGCGGCCCTACCAGCAGGCGGCGGTGGACGTGTTCCACGCCGGGGGCGGACCGGAGGGGGGCGCGGGCGTCCTCGTGCTTCCCTGCGGCGCCGGCAAGACGGTCATCGCCATCGGCTGCATGGCCCGGCTCCAGACCCACACCCTCGTCCTCACCACCAACGTCACCGCGGTCAAGCAGTGGAAGCAGGAGCTCCTGGACAAGACCGACCTCCGGGACGACCAGATCGGTCTCTACACCGGCGACACCAAGGAGATCCGGCCGGTGACCATCGCCACCTACCAGATCCTCACCTACCGGAAGAGCAAGGGCAGCCCCTTCGAGCACTTCAAGCTCTTCCAGGCCGCCAACTGGGGCCTGGTGATCCACGACGAGGTGCACATGCTGCCCGCGCCCGTCTTCCGGGCGGTGGCGGAGCTGCAGGCCAAGCGGCGCCTGGGCCTCACCGCCACCCTCGTGCGGGAGGACGGCAAGGAGGAGGACGTCTTCTCCCTCATCGGTCCCAAGCGCGTGGACGTGCCCTGGAAGACCCTGGAGAAGGACGGCTTCATCGCCACCGCCCACTGCCTGGAGATCCGGGTGCCCCTGCCCAGCGAGGAGCGCATGGCCTACGCGGTCGCGGATCAGCGGGCGCGTTTCCGCATCGCCTCCGAGAACAGCCTGAAGCTGAACGTGCTGGACGAGCTGCTCGCCGGCCATCCGGAGGACAGCATCCTGATCATCGGCCAGTACCTGGAGCAGCTCCGCATCATCGGCGAGCGCCTCGAGGCGCCGGTCCTCACGGGCCAGACCCCGGAGCGGGAGCGGGAGGACCTGTATCGCCGCTTCCGGGAGGGGGCCCTCCGGATCCTCATCGTGAGCAAGGTGGCCAACTTCGCCATCGACTTGCCGGACGCCAGCGTGGCCGTCCAGGTCAGCGGCACCTTCGGCTCCCGCCAGGAGGAGGCCCAGCGCCTGGGCCGCATCCTGCGCCCCAAGGGGGTCCGCAACGTCTCCTACTTCTACAGCCTCATCAGCCGGGACACCTCCGAGCAGGAGTTCGCCCGGAACCGACAGCTCTTCCTCACCGAGCAGGGCTACCGCTACCTCATCGAGAGCCGCAGCCTGGGCGAGGACGGCCTCAGCGAGCCGGCCGTGTGGAAGGGCCTCCTGGCGGAGACGGGGCACCCCTGATCAGCGCGCCCGGAGCAGGAGGGGGACCAGGAGCTGGCTGAGGGGCAGGGCGTAGAGGCCGGCCACGACGTCGTCGGCCACGATGCCGGCCCCGCCGGGCAGGACCTGGATTTGCCGGACGGGCCAGGGCTTCCAGATGTCGAAGAGCCGGAAGAGGAGGAAGGGCACGCCCAGGTGCACGGCCAGGGTCCAGGGCCCCGGCGCCGCCAGGGCCCCGGCCGCCTCCCACCGCACGGCCCAGAGGGCGATCCACACCCCCGCCCACTCGTCGGCGACGATGTAGCCCGGGTCCTTGTCCCCCGTTTCGGCCACCACCCGGTCGGAGGCGGCGATGGCCAGCCCGGTCATGGCGAGGGGGAGGGCCAGGAAGACCAGCTCCCCGAGCCAGGCGGGAGCGCCGTGGACCGCGCGGGCGAAGGGGACCCAGGCGAGGAGGGCCGCCAGGCTGCCCCACGTGCCCGGGGCGGGCCGGAGCCGGCCCGACCCCAGGCCCGTGGCGGCCCACCAGGCCCAGCGGGGGGCGGCGGTCCCGGCCACCTAGCCTTCCACCACGGTGGGATCGGCGACGATGCGGCCGTTGAAGCTGTTGGCGATGACGCAGTACTTGTGGGCCTTGTGGAACATCTCGGCCACCTTGGCGTGGTCGGTGCCGGGGGCCACGGTGATGGTGGGCCGGAAGGTGACGGCGGCCACCCGGCTCACCCGGTCCACGGTTTCCATCGTGGCCTCGGCGGTGCCGCTGAAGCCCCGCACGTCCAGGCGGGTCTTGGCGGCCAGGGCCAGGAAGGTGAGCATGTAGCAGTTGGCCAGGGCCCCGGCGAAGAGGTCCTCGGGGTTCCAGCAGGCGGGGTCGCCGCCGAAGGCGGCGGTGCTGCTGGCGGGGATGGCGGCGCGGCCCCCCGGCTTGGTCAGTTCGGAGACCCGGCCGTAGGCGGGATCGGCCGTGCTGCCGCGCCAGGTGATGGTGGTGGAAAGGGCTTCGGACATCAGGTCCTCCAGGCACCCGTAGTCTAGGGTGTGTTCGTAATCTAGGATAGTAATGGCTAATACCCATCCGTGCCGGAGCATGGAGGAGCTGGAAGAGTGAGTCTGTGCTGCAGTGCCTGATGGCGCCGCGCATTCGCAGCATCCTATTGGAACGCGGAGGCGCGGAGGATCTCGCTGAGGCTCGCGGAGAAAGGATCAAGCCCACAAGCCCCCTCCACTCGATATCCAGGAAAACCTCCCGCTTCACCTTATGGCCGGCCAGTCTCAGGGAGTGCGCCAGACAGACCTTGTAGGGATCTTCCAGGAGTCCGTGCCCCAGAGCCTTCTGGATCTCGATGGCCTCCCCGATGATGGCCTGGGTGATCTCCTTGTGCGGATGATCCTCCCCGTCGACCTCTCCCCAATGCCTTCCCATCACGCCTCCCGTTGGGACGTGTCATTGGGAGGTGGCAGGTTCCAGGAGCGCTTTCCTCCGCGACCCTCTGCGAGATCCTCCGCGCCTCCGCGTTTCATAGGATCAATGAGGATCCGGAACGCTTGTCACCCTCCGCTCATAGCCTCAGCCAGATCACGATGCAGGCCAAAGCCACCTGGGCTGAGAAACTTCGCGCCGTTTTGTCGAACCTGGTGGCCAGCGCCCTGAACTGTTTGAGCTTGGCGAACCCATGCTCGATGGCATGGCGGGCCTTGTATAGGTGTGAGTCCCAGGCCGCCGGATTCTTGCGCCGGGGATGAGGTGGGATGACGGCTGTCGCACCCATGGCCTCGATCGCCTTCCTTACCGGGTTCCCATCGTAGGCCCGATCTCCGAACACGTACTCTGCCTGCCAACCGCACAGCAATCCTTCAGCAGACCGGCTTTCATGGGCTTGCCCCGGAGTGACCAGGAAATCCAAAGGATTACCGTGGGCATCGCAGATCAGATTCCGAACACAGCCTAGTGCAGCGTCCGCAAAGTTGCCTGAATCATCCGAGGGGAGCGGCCGCGGCACCCGTGCATCCCCCGGAACGCGGGAACGGGCTTTCAGCCCCGGGCCCGGACCTGGGCCTCGTAGCGGGCGACGGCCGCCTCCGCCGCGCCGGCCTCCACCTCGCCGACCAGGTCGTAGGCGTGGCCTTCGGTGATGCGCACCTGCTGGATCGTGCCGGGCCGGACGTCGCCGCCCACGATGAGGACGTTGCCGTCCACCTCCGGCGCCTGGCCCCGATGCCGGCCCTTGAAGACCAGGTCGGTCTCCTCGTGGGTGCCCTCCACCAGGACCTCCAGGATCCGGCCCTCCAGGGCGCGGTTCTTCTCGCGGCAGATGCGCTGCTGGAGCTCCATGATGCGGCGCTTGCGGCTGGCCTTGACCCGGGCGGCGACGGGATCGCCGAGGGGGGCCGCCGGGGTGCCCTCCTCCAGGGAATAGGTGAAGACGCCCACGTGCTCGAACCGGGCCTCCTCGATGAAGCCGCGGAGCTCGTCGAAGGCGGCGTCGTCCTCCCCGGGAAAGCCGACGATGAAGTTGGAGCGCACGAAGAGGTCCGGCACGATGCGCCGGGCCTTCTCCAGGAGCTTCAGGAAGGTCTTCCGGCCGCCCCCGCGCGCCATCTGGCGCAGCACCCGGGCGTCGGCGTGCTGGAGGGGCATGTCCAGGTACTTGGCGCAGGCCGGCGTCTCGGCCATGGCGTGGAGGAGGCCGTCGGTGAGGCGGTTCGGGTAGGAATAGTGGATGCGGAACCAGCGCAGGCCCTCCACGGCGCCCAGGGCCCGGACCAGCTTCTCCAGGGCGTCGGGGTCGCCCAGGTCCCGGCCGAAGTCCGTGGTGTCCTGGCCGACGAGGTTGATCTCCAGGACGCCCTGGGCCACCAGGTTGCGGGCCTCGGCCACCACCGAGTCCACGGTCCGGCTGCGCTGCGGGCCCCGGATGGCGGGGATGGCGCAGAAGGCGCAGGCGTGGTCGCAGCCCTCGCTGATCTTGAGGTAGGCGGAGGGCCCGGGGGTGGTCAGCATGCGGGGGCTGGCCTCGTTGTAGAGGTAGGCAGGGTCGCGCTCGGGTTCGAAGAGGCGGTCCCCCGCCCCCAGCACCTCGGCGATGTGCTCGATGTCCCGGGTGCCCAGGCAGGCGTCGATCTCGGGCAGGTCGGCCAGGAGCTGGTCCCGGTACCGCTCGACCATGCACCCGGCGACCACCACCTTCCGGCAGACGCCCGTCTTCTTGTACGAGGCGGCCTGGAGGATGGCGTCGATGCTCTCCCGCTTGGCGGACTCGATGAAGCCGCAGGTGTTGACCACCAGGATCTCCGCCTGGGCGGGATCGTTGGTGATGGTGAAGCCCTTCAGGCGGAGATGCCCGAGCATCACCTCGCTGTCCACCAGGTTCTTGGGGCATCCCAGGGACATGAATCCGACTTTCGCCATCCCGACTCCTTGACCCTCCAGGATACCTGCAAGGATGCTAGACTCGGCACTCGAGAGAGTCCGCGCCATGTACATCATCCTGCTGGTGGAAGGGGCCCGCCAAACGGTCGAGCTAACGGGGGACGGTGTCACCGTGGGCCGGGGCGAGGCCGCCGGGATCCGCGTCTGTTCCAACGCCGTGAGCCGGGTCCACGCCCGGCTCTTCGAACGGGACGGCCAGGTGTACGTGCAGGACATGAAGTCCATGAACGGCACGACCCTCAACGACGCGCCCGTCCTGGAGCCGACCCCCCTCCGCCCCGGGGACACCATCCTCCTGGGGGAGGTGCCGATCCAGTGGCTGGCCGAGGCCGTGCCCGCGCCGGCCGGCTCCCTGACCACGAGCACGGCCCGCCCCCACGCCGAGAACCGCATCGAGATGGAGGAGCGGGCCTTCGACACCTCCGGCAGCATCATGGTCCCCCACACCACCCTGGAGGACCTGCTGGCTCGGCACCCGGCCGAGAAGGCCCCCGCGGAGGTGGAGGCCCTGTTCCAGCGCCTGGCGGCCATGGCCGGCAAGCTCCTGGCCGCCGCGGGCCTGCCGGAGCTCCTGGATTCGGTCATGAGCCTGGTGACGGCCCAGATCCGCTGCCAGCGGGGGTTCATCCTCCTGACGGACCCCGCCGGGGAGCTGGTGCCCGAATACGTGTGGGAGGAAAAACCCGGCGCCATCACCACGCCCATCAGCCGCACCATCGCCCGTACGGCCATGAAGGACAAGGTGACCATCCTCACCACGGACGCCCGGGTGGACCCGCGGTTTTCCGCCGGAGAGAGCATCAAGATCCACGGCATCTCCTCGGCCCTCTGCGCCCCCCTCATCGTGGAGACCCAGGCCCTGGGGGTCATCTATCTGGAGGCCAGCCTCAGCAAATCGGGGTTCAAGCGGGAGGACGAGCACCTCCTCTCCGCCATGGCCAACTTCGCGGCCGTGGGGATCCAGCGCGAGCGCGAGACCCGGTTCCGCCAGAGGCTGGAGCGCTACCACAGCCCCCAGGTGGTGGGGGAGATCCTGCGGTCCAGCCAGAACCTGGACGCCCCCATCCTCCAGGCCCGCCGGTGCGAGATCACCGTCCTTTTCGCCGATATTTCGGGTTTCACCCGCATGTCGGAGGGCATGGAGCCCCTCCGGCTGGCCTCCATCCTGAACCGGTCCTTCGAGGCGCTCACCGACCAGATCTTCCAGCGGGGGGGCACCCTCGACAAGTACATCGGCGACGCCATCATGGCCTTCTTCGGCGCCCCGGCCCCGGACCCCGACCACGCCCGCCACGCCGTGGAGGCCGCCGTGGCCATGCAGCAGGGGCTCCGGGCCCTGAACGGGTGCCGGCCCGAGGGCTTCCCCGAGCTCCGGATGCGCATCGGCATCAACTCCGGCGAGGCCTTCGCCGGGGACATCGGCTGCGAGAAGCGCATGGACTACACCGTCATGGGCTCGACGGTGAACCTCGCCAGCCGCCTCGAGAGCAGCGTGGCCCGCCCGGGCCAGATCGCCATCGGCCCACGGACGGCTCAACTTATTCAGATGCAAGGTTTGGAACAGCTCGACCCGGTCCTGGTCAAGGGCATCGACCACGAGATCCGGCCCTTCCTGGTGCCCTGGGGCTGACCCGGCCTTTTCTTGGACAGCGCCCCCGGCGGCATGGAAAAATGACAAGAACCGGGACAAATTCAAGGGGGTCGTTCCCCGTACCGATCCACCAAGCATAGGAAGGTCCACATGTCCTCCGAACGCCGCCAGTACCGCCGGATCCCCATGGGGGCCACCGTGGGCTTCCAGGAGATCTCCTTCGCCAGGGAGCCCGAGCCCGCCACCAGCGTGTACGGGGACATCTCCGGGGGGGGGCTCCTGCTCAACTCGCCCCGGGCCCTCCCGCTGGACACCCTCCTGAGGCTCGAACTCCGCGTCCCGGGGTGGGGGAAGCACCAGAACCACTTCGGGCCCGTGCAGGATTTCGACCTGCGCCCCCTCGTGGCGGTGGGGCAGGTGGTCCGGGTGGAACGCCTCGAGTCCGGCGAGTACGAACTTGGGGTAAAATTCGTGAATGTCTATCCCGATGACCAGGCTGCCCTTCTAAAATTCATCGAGGCATCCGCGCCGGCGGAAGAGAAGTAGGATACTGACCCCAAAAGGAGCTCCCCTTGAAGATCCTAATCGTGGACGACTCTTCGACGATGCGCCGCATCATCATCAACACCCTTTCCCGCATCGGCTACACCGACGTGGTGGAGGGCGAGCACGGGAAGGCCGGGCTGGACAAGCTCTCCCAGGGCGGGGTCGAGATGATCATCACCGACTGGAACATGCCGGAGATGGACGGCCTGGAGTTCGTCCAGACGGTCCGGGCCCAGAACCCCTCCATCCCCATCCTCATGGTCACCACGAACGCCGCCAAGGAGGACATCGTCCAGGCCCTCCAGGCCGGCGTGAACAACTACGTGGTCAAGCCCTTCACGCCCGAGACGCTCAAGGAAAAGATCGAGTCGCTGCTCGGCTAGACCCCCCACGCTTCCGTTCCAAGGGGAGGGCTCCATGGACCAATCCGAAATCGACGCTCTGATGAAGAACGCGCCGGCGGCCAAGGCCAAGCCGGCGGTTGCCGCGCCGCCCGCCCAGCCCCAGCCGGTCACGGACGACAAGGGCCACGTGATCTCCGAACTGGACGCCGTCACGGCGGTCACCGAGCGGGAGACCAACAAGGTCATGGACCAGCTGGACGTCATCAGCGGGCTGGTCGGCAAGCAGCAGAACCTGGTCACGGGCCTGCTCGCGCACCCCGCGGCCCAGGACCCGGCGGTCCAGAAGGCCATCAACGAGGTCATGGCCTCGGGCAAGGACATCCAGGACAAGGTCTACGAGGCCATGGACCTGATGCAGTTCCAGGACATCACCCGGCAGAAGCTGGAGCGCATCGTCCACCACCTCCGCCAGATCCACGACTACATCGTGGACCTCCTCGGGACGGGCCTGAAGAGCGAGGGCGAGCGCGCTTCCATCAGCCGCACCATCGCCACCACGGGCACCACCCCCGACGAGCGCAAGGAACACGCCGACTCCGTCGTGGAGGAATTCCGGCGGCTCCAGAGCAAGGATTGATCCATGGCCACAGCTGACGTCCAGGCCAGGCAGGCCCACGATATCGTTCCTTCCGGTCAGCTGGTGACCTTCACCCTGGACGGGGTGGAGTTCGGCCTGGACATCGACCGGGTCCAGGAGATCACCCCCCGCACGGACATCACCCCCGTGCCCGGGTCGCCCAGCTTCGTCCTGGGCGTGGTGAACCTCCGGGGCATGATCATCCCCGTGCTGGACAGCCGCCTGCGCTTCCACCTCCCCCCCAAGGCCCCCACCGACAAGACCCGCATCATCATCCTCGGGCTGGCGGGCCAGCCCACCGGCCTCATGGTGGATTCGGTGGCCGAGGTGGTGAAACTGGACGACTTCACCCTCCGCGACACCCCCCCCCTCGTGGCCGGCGTCCGGAGCGAGTACCTGGCGGGCATGGTCACGGCCGGCGACCGCCTCATCACCCTCATCAACCTCGACAAGATCCTGGATTCCGCCGAGTTCGGCCTGCGCGAAAGCCTGGGCGAGGCCACCGCGGCGGGCTCCTCCTTCATGTCCCTCGAGGGGGCCGTGGAGCAGGTCGAGGACGAGCTGCCCTACGTCACCTTCACCCTCGGCCGGGAGTCCTTCGGCATCGACCTCAAGCTGGTGGAGGAGATCATCGAGATCCCGTCCATCACCAAGGTGCCCGACGCGCCCCCCTACGTGCTGGGCGTCATCTGCCTCCGGGACCAGGTCCTGCCCCTGCTCGACTTCATCCAGCTCCTCCAGGTCGAGCCCGGCGAGAAGGACGGCTCCGGCGACATGGTGATCCTCCTCAGCTTCGGCACCGCCAAGCTGGGCATCGTCGTGGACGGCATCCAGGAGATCATCCGGATCCGCGAGGACGACATCCTCCCGCCCCCCCAGACCCTCTCCGAGCGCGAGAGCAAGGACCTGGAAGGCGTCGTGCTGCGCAGCGACCGCATGGTCAGCCTCCTGAAGGTCCTCGACATCATCACCGGCGAGGACCAGGCCAAGATCGCGGCCATGAGCACCAGCCTCATCAGGGAGAAGGAGGAGGAGGCCGCGGACGCCCACGAGCTCCCGATGGTCGTCTTCCGCCTGGGCCCCGAGGCCTACTCCCTGCGCCTCCACGAGGTGCGCGAGATCATCATGGTCGGCAACATCACGCCGGTGCCCCGCGCCCCCTCCTTCATCGAGGGCGTGCTGAACCTGCGCGGCGAGGTGATGCCCGTCATCGACCTCCGCGAGCGCTTCGGGCTCGACCGGCAGAAGCCGACGAACCTCTCCCGCATCGTGATCACGCCCATCGGCGGGGTCTCCACCGGCCTGATCGTGGATTCCGTGGACGAGGTGAAGTCCGTCGACAACCGGCGCCTCGAGGAGCCCCCCAGGGTCACCGCCGTGGGCGCCAACGCCTTCATCGAGAAGGTGGCCCGTACGGAGGAGGGCGTTGTCTTCCTCCTGAACGTCCAGCGCCTCCTCACGGACGTGGAGGGCCAGCAGCTCCAGGCCTTCCAGGGCAAGAAAAAGGGCTGAACCATGAGCGATTTCTCCCTGGACGATCCCAGCTTCTACGAAGACTTCCTCGTGGAGGCAGGGGAGCATTTCGAGCTCATCGAGCAGAACTTCCTCACCCTCGAGGAGGCCCCCGGCGACCTGGAGATCCTGAACGCCATCTTCCGGAGCGTGCACACCATCAAGGGCGCCTCGGGCTTCCTGGGCCTGGCCAAGGTCCAGTCCCTGGCCCACGTCGGCGAGAACGTGCTGGACGACCTGCGCAAGGGGCGCATGTCCGTGAGCCCCGAGGTCATGGAGGTGCTCTTCGAGACGGTGGACACCCTCAAGGTCCTCGTCAGCGACGTGGCGGTCACCCTCCGCAAGCAGGGCGCCCCCGCCGATCCGGACACCACGGCCCTCATCGCGCGCCTCGAGGCCCTCAAGGGCGGCGGCAAGGCCCCCGCGGCCGCGGCGGCAGCCCCCGCTCCGGTGGCCCCGGCCCCCAAGGCGGCGGCCCTGGCGATTCCCGAGCCCCTCCGGGACATGGACCGCGAGGCCGTCGAGGCCGCGGAGGAGGCCCTCGGCCAGGGCGTGCCCGTCATGGCCCTCCGGGTCCATCTGCTGCCCGAGCTCCTGGGCACGCCGTTCAACCCCCTGTCCATGATCTCCATGGTCGACCTGGTCGGCCGTTTGGTGCATTCGTCCAAGCTGATGAAGCCCATGGACCTGGATCTCTTCGATCCCGCGGACCTGCCCTTCGACCTCCTCCTCCTGCTCAGCCCCTCCGAGGCCCCGGACGCCGTGCGCCGCCTCTTCGACAGCGTGAAGAACGTGCGCATCGAGTACTTCGACCTCACCCTGGGCAGCCCCGCGGCCCCCGCCGCGGCCGCGCCGGAAGAGCCTGTCGCCGAGGCCGCGGCCGGTCCCGCCGCGGACACCGCGACCCGCCGCGCCCAGGACAAGACGGGCTCCGACACCATCCGCGTCAGCCAGGCCAAGCTGGACGGCTTCATGAACACGGTGGCCGAGCTGATCATCAGCAAGACCATGATCAGCCACATCGTCGAGCGCTTCGAGGCCGAGGCGCTCACGGGCAACGCCGATGGCCTCGTGAAGGAGCTGCGCCGGGCCTCCGTCTACCTGGACCAGGTGTCCAAGGAGATCCAGGCCTCCGTCCTGGGCATCCGCATGGTGCCCGTGAAGACCATCTTCACCAAGTTCCCCCGCATGCTGCGCGACCTGGCCAAGGCGAGCGGCAAGAAGATCGACTTGCAGATGGTGGGCGAGGACACCGAGATCGACAAGAGCCTCATCGAGGAGCTGAGCGATCCCCTCATCCACCTCATCCGCAACAGCGCCGACCACGGCATCGAGATGCCCGACGTGCGCGTCGCGGGCGGCAAGTCCGAGACCGGCACGGTCGTCCTGAGGGCCCGCCACGAGGGCGACTCGGTCCTCGTGGAGATCGAGGACGACGGCAAGGGGATCAATCCCCAGGTCATCCGCTCCAAGGCCGTCGAGAAGGGCATCCTCACCGCCGAGAAGGCCGAGTCCATCACCGACGACGAGGCCATCAACCTCATCTTCCTGCCCGGCTTCTCCACCGCCAAGCAGGTCACCGACATCAGCGGCCGCGGCGTGGGCATGGACGTGGTCAAGTCCAACGTCCGCCGCCTCAACGGGAGCGTCTCGGTGACGAGCTCCGTCGGCCGGGGGTCCATCTTCACCATCAAGCTGCCCCTGACGCTGGCCATCATCGACGCCCTGCTCATGCGCGCCGGCGGCCAGGTCTTCGCCCTGCCCGGGACCGCCGTGGAGGAGACCCTCCTCGTGCCCCGGGAGAGCCTCAGCCACCTCACCCGCCGGAAGGCCATCAACCTCCGGGGCGAGGTCCTGGGCGTCACCCGGCTGCGGGACCTCCTGCACTTCCGGGACATCGAGGCCGAGGCCTACGAGGGCGACGAGCTGCCGGTGGTCGTCGTCTCCACGGGCGGGCGCCGCATGGGCGTCATCGTGGACGCCTTCCTGCGCCGGCAGGAAATGGTGATCAAGCCCCTGGCGCCCTACCTCGCCAGCCTGCCGGGCATCTCCGGCGCCAGCATCATGGGCGACGGCGGCGTGGTCCTCATCCTGGATCCGGCTGAACTCCTCATGCTCGCCGTGCAGGAGGGCCTGTGAGCCTGATTCCGGCCACGGGGGCCCCCGGGGGGGCCGCCAGCGACGCCGGCGCCGACCGGCAGTACCTGAGCTTCAGGTTGGCCGGCCACGTGTACGGCGTGCCCCTGGCCCAGGTCGCCGAGATCACCCCCAACCGCGAACTGAACGTCATCCCCCACATGCCCCGGGGCGTGGAAGGCCTCCTGGACCTCCGCGGCCAGGTCATCCCCGTCATCAACCTCCGGGTCCGCCTGGGCCTGGAACGCCAGGACGCCGACCAGAGCCGGAACATCGTCGTCCTGGACATGGGCGCGGCCAGCAACGTGGGCCTCCTCGTGGACAACGTGGAATCCGTCGTCCAGACCGCCGTCGAGGAGCTCGTCGCCGCCAGCCCCCTCCTCGCGGGCCCCGAAGGGGCCTACGTGCAGGGCTTCGTGCTCACGGACAAGGGCATCATCGGCCTCCTCGACCCCCGCCAGATCACCACCATCCACGGCGCCCGCGCCCACGGGCTGAGCTTCCACGCGGGCCACGACGTGGAACAGGCCCTGGACGACAGCCTCCAGCAGCTGATCGCGTCCGCCCCGCCCCGCACGGAGCACGAGGCGGCCCGGATCATCCCCCAGATGGAGCAGGCCATCGCCCACACCGAACGGGAGATGGAGAAGGTCCTGGAGCGGGTGGAGGGCATGCTGACCGGCACCGACCGCGCCTTCCAGGCCCTGGTCCGCCTCAAGCAGGAGGCCGGCCTCGGGCACATGAAGGGGCTGGAGAAGGACCTGGCCGAGCTGGAGGGCCTGGGCTCCCGGCTCCAGGACGAGGTGTTCGGCCTGATCCAGCGGCTGCAGTACCAGGACATCGCCCGGCAGAAGCTGGAGCGGGTGCTGAACCACATCCGCGGCCTCCAGGTGGTGGTTGGCTCCAAGTTCAGGGACGCCGGCAAGCTGGCCTGAAGCGGCGATCCTTGCGATGATGGAAGGGTATCGCCGGAGCATGCCGTGGAAAGCCCCCTTGTCGAGATCCGCCACCTGAAGCAGCACGTGGGCCAGACCGTGGCCGTCCGGGGCTGGGTGCGTAACGCCCGGACGAGCAAGACCCGCTTCATCGACCTGCGCGACGGCTCCGGCTTCGTCCAGTGCGTGGTGGGCGCCGCCGAGGCCGAGCCCGAGGCCTACGAATTGGCCGGCAAGCTGACCCAGGAGGCCGCCGTCCGCGTCGTCGGCGTCGTCCAGCAGCATCCGCGCACCGGGGCGCCCGAGCTCCTCGTGAAGGGCCTCGAGCTGATCGGCGGCAGCGCCGACTACCCCATCACCCCCAAGGAGCACGGCACCGCCTTCCTCATGGAGAACCGGCACCTGTGGCTGCGCAGCAAGCGGCAGTGGGCCATCCTCCGCGTGCGCCACACCATCGCCAAGGCCATCCGGGACTTCTTCGACGGGGACGGCTTCACCCTCCTGGACGCCCCCATCCTCACCCCCAGCGCCTGCGAGGGCACCTCCACCCTCTTCGGCACGCCCTACTTCGACGAGGGCATGGCCTACCTGAGCCAGTCCGGCCAGCTCTACCAGGAGCCCGGCATCGCGGCCTTCGGGAAGGTCTACTGCTTCGGACCCACCTTCCGGGCCGAGAAGAGCAAGACCCGGCGCCACCTCACCGAGTTCTGGATGGTCGAGCCCGAGATGGCCTTCGCCCACCTCGAGGACGTGATGGTCCTGGGCGAGCGGCTCGTGAAGTTCATCGTCCAGCGCGTGCTGGAGGGCCGCCGCGAGGAGCTCGAGATCCTCGAGCGCGACCTGGCCCCCCTGGAGAGCGTCCTGAACGTCGAGTTCGGCCGCATGACCTACACCGAGGCCGTGGCCAGGCTCAAGGAGCTGGGCAGCGACATCAACTGGGGCGAGGACTTCGGCAACGACGACGAGACCATCCTCATGAACGCCTACGACCGGCCCCTCTGGGTGCACCGCTTCCCCAAGGCCTTCAAGGCCTTCTACATGGAGCCGGACCCCGAGGATCCCAAGCTGGCCCTGGGCGCCGACCTCCTGGCCCCCGAGGGCTACGGCGAAGTCATCGGCGGCGGCGAGCGCGCCTCCAGCCTCCAGTACCTCCTGGACCAGATCGTCCACGAGGGCCTGGACCGGGCCGACTACGAGTGGTACCTGGACATCCGCAAGTACGGCAGCGTCCCCCACGCCGGGTTCGGCCTGGGCCTGGAGCGGGCCGTGGCCTGGATCTGCAAGCTGCCCCACGTGCGCGAGACGGCCCCCTACCCCCGCATGCTGGGCACCCTCCGGCCCTAGGGTGGGTTGATCGAATCACCGGAACCACCTTGTTCCAAGCCTTCGTGCTGGCAAGGGTGAGTAAAAATCCCGTACACCGAGTGCGCCGAGACGCTGAGTCACGCGGAGTCGGCTTCGCGGTTCAGCACGCCGACCCATACCGCCCAGGCCCTGGCCCGCTGGCGCGGGCCGCGATGCTGCGCATCGCTCGGCTGGGGGCTCCGGGCCTTCCGCATGCACGCCTGTGGGTGCCCTGCGCCCCCAGCCTTGGGCGGGCCTGGGCTCAGCCCCGAGGCCTTGGTCACCCGCACGATCTCGGCCTTGCGCTCCGCCGCGAGGGTGGCACCCGGCCTCCAGGAACCGGCCTCGCCACCGCCGGACGGTGATGTAACCCACCTGGAGCTGGTCGGCGGTGGGCCGAACCTCAAGCCCAGGCCCGTCCAAGGCTGGGCTCAGCCCCGAGGCCTTGGTCACCCGCACGATCTCGGCCTTGCGCTCCGCCGCGAGGGTGGCACCCGGCCTCCAGGAACCGGCCCCGCCACCGCCGGACGGTGATGTAACCCACCTGGAGCTGGTCGGCGGTGGGCCGAACCTCAAGCCCAGGCCCGTCCAAGGCTGGGCTCAGCCCCGAGGCCTTGGTCATCCGCACGATCTCGGCCTTGCGCTCCGCCGCGAGGATGGCGCCCGGCCTCCAGGAGCCGGTCCCGCCACCGCCGGACGGTGTTGTAACCCACCTGGAGCTGGTCGGCGGTGGGCCGAACCTCAAGCCCAGGCCCGTCCAAGGCTGGGGGCGCAGGGCACCCACAGGCGTGCATGCGGAAGGCCCGGAGCCCCCAGCCGAGCGATGCGCAGCATCGCGGCCCGCGCCAGCGGGCCAGGGCCTGGGCGGTATGGGTCGGCTTGCTGAACCGCGAAGCCGACTCCGCGTGACTCGGCGTCTCCGCGCACTCGGTGTACGGGTTTTTTACTTACCCTCGCCAGCGCGAAGGATCGGAACAAGGTGGTTCCGGTGATTCGACCTACCTGAAGGAGGAGGGCGGCCCAATAGGCGTCCGTGTTCCGGGCGTGCGTCCGGGACACGGACCTACCGGCACCCTTCGCGGGAGCGCCGCCTACCTGGCGAGGAGCTCCTTCACGAGGTGGGGGGCGTCGTAGACCTTGCCCAGGGCCTCCAGGATGGAACGGACGTCCACGGACACGCTGCGGTTCACCCGCTCGTCATAGAAGTAGCTGCCCGGCAGGCCGTCGATGTTGCCATCGAAGAGGAGGCCCACCAGTTCGCCCTTGCGGTTCACCACGGGGCTGCCGGAGTTGCCGCCCACCGTGTCCACCGCGTGGGCGAAGTTGAAGGGGGTCTTCAGGTCCACCTGGCTCATCCGGTCCAGCCAGCGCTGGGGGAGCTTCCAGTCGGTGTTGGCCTTGCCGGCGTTGCCCCCCCAGCCCCAGTGGCGGTCGTAGAGGCCGGCGAAGGTCGTGAAGGGCTGGATCAGGGTGCCATTGGCGGGGTAGGCGGAAACCGTGCCGTAGCTCACCCGCAGGGTACCCGTGGCGTCCGGGGAGAGGGTCTTGCCGTAGACGGCGAAGCGGGCCTTGGCGATCCGGGCGGCGTGCTCATCGATCACCGCCTTGAGGGCATCCTGCTTCAGGCGCAGGGCCAGGAGCATGGGCTCGAGCTTGCGGGCCAGGATGATCATGGGATCGGGGCTGGCGGCGACCGCCTTCTGGCCGCCCTCCACCAGGGCCTTGCGGGTCGCTGGATTCCCCAGCTGGGTGGTCTCCACCAGCTCCTTGGCCAGCTCGGCGGGCTTGCGGCCGCCCAGCATGGCCTTCACGTAGGGATGCGAGGCGCCCAGGGCCTGGACCAGATCCTCCAGGCCGCAGGTGAAGAGATGGATCTCCAGGTCCTTGCCGGGGGTCATCCCCATCATGCCCGCGGCCGGGCCCGAGAGGCGGGCGCGCAGGGTCTTGAGGCTGTTCTCGCCCCGGTACTCGGTGAGCCGCTTGGCTTCGGGAAGGGCCAACTGATCGCCGAGGCGGACGATGGCCAGGGCCTGGCCCAGGGTGGTGGACCGGGCGGCGCCGAGGTGGGCGGCGGGCTTGCGCAGGGCCTCCTGGTCCTTGAGCGCCTTCTCGATGCGGGCCCAACTGCCGCCGGTGCTGGCCTGCAGCCGGGGGTCCTGGGCGACCGCGGCCCGCAGGGCCTGCTCGGCGGCCTCGATCCGCTTCATGGCGGCGGCGTCCTGGAGGCCCTTCAGGGCCCCCTCCCGGTTCTTGAGGCCGTTGGTCACGCCCAGGATCAGGGTCTGGACCTGGCGGGCCTGCTCGGGGCCGCGCTGTCCGAAGGCCTCCAGGAGCGCCACGGTGCGCCGGGCGTTCTTCAGGTAATCGGGGATTCCGGCCGTGCGGTCGTAGGTCATCTGGGCCAGGGTGTACTGGCGGTAGGTGCGGCCGGGGTGGCCCACCACGAAGGTGAGATCGCCGGCCTGGAGGCCCTCGGTGCTCCACGTCAGGTGGTGGGGCGGGTTGTAGGGCTTGCCGTCCTCGTACACCCGCACCAGGCTGAAGTCCAGGTCGTGGCGGGGGTAGGTGAAGTTGTCCCAGTCGCCGCCGAAGGCCGCGAGGGCGATCTCGGGGGCCGCCACCAGCCGCACGTCCTTGAACAGCTTGTAGCCGTACATCCAGGTCTCGCCGCCCTGGTAGAGGTTCACGGTCTCGAAGGTGAGTCCTTGCTTCTTCTCGAGCTGGGATTTGAGGGCGTCCAGGGCCTTGGCCCGGGCTTCGGCGGCCTGCTTTTCCGTCATGCCCGGCTTCACGGCCTGGGCCACCCGCTCCGTGACGTTCTCCATGGCCATGAGGGTCCGGTAGGTCAGGCCGGGCATCTTGATCTCCTGGCTCCGGTCCATGGCCACGAAGCCGTCCTTGATCATGTCCCGGTCCTTGCTGGAAAGGCGGGCGATGGAACCGCGGGTGCAGTGATGGTTGGTGAGGACGAGCCCCTCGGCGCTCACGAAGGAGCCAGAACAGCCGCCCAGGCTGAGGGAGGACAGGCGCACGTGGTCGATCCAGGCCTGGCCCGGTTCGAACTGGTACTTCTCCTTGAGCTGCTTCAGGGGCAGGTTGTCGAACGTCCACATGCCCTCCTCGGCGCGGCCGGGCAGGGCCAGCGCGAGGGCCAGCAGGGACAGGAGGGGGGTGCGCAGGCGCATGGGTTCTCCGCAGGGAATACCTCGTATTGTGTTAGCAATTCCCTGGATTGGCCACCGCTTCGGTGGGGGGCCGGGTCCAGGGCGGCGGTCCCATGAAAGGCTCCGTGGCGCCGGGAGGGGGAGGGCGCCACCCTGGCCTGGAGCACCGGAGGCCCATGGACTACCTCTTCTACCTGCGCGAGGGCCCCGGGGCGGCCCCGGGCCCGGAAACGGGCCTGGAGGTGGAGGTCTGGCGCCCCACCCTGCTCCGGCCCCTCCGGGCCGGACTGCCCCTGCTGCCCTTCGCCGCCTGGAGCGCCTTCCATTTCGCCCGGGTCTTCGCCACCCGGGACTACCGGGTCCTCCTCCTGGCCGGGCCCGAGGGGCCCGTGCACCGCACCTGTCTCCTCCCCGCCCATTTCCGCTTCCCCTTCATGGTTCCCGGGGACCTCCAGGCCGCCGCCCTGTGGACCCGGGGGGACCTGCGGGGTCGGGGCATCGCCCTGGCCGGGCTGAGGGCGGCCCTGGCCACCGTGGGGGAGCATCGGGTCTGGTACATGGTCCGGGAGGACAACCTGCCGTCCATCAGGCTGGCGGAAAAGGCCGGGTTCGCCTTCCACGCCCGGGGCGGCCGGAGGCGGGGCGCCCTGGCGGGGCTTCTGGATCGCTTCGAGCTCCAGGCCTGAGGGGGCCTCCCGGGGGCCGTCTCAGAGCTGCATCACCACGCCGGGGAGGCCCTGGAGGGCGGCCCGGAGGGGGGCCTCGGCGTCGGCGTGGGGCAGGGTGACCCAGAAGGTGTAGCTGGTGTAGGCGCCTTTGGCGGCGGTGCCGTGGGCGCGGTCGGCCTCGGGCTGGGGGCCCAGGTGGGTCTGGATGAGGGCGGCCATGGCCGCCGGATCCATGTCGGCGCCGCGGCCGATGATCTTGAAGGGAACCCGCTGGGGGAAGGTCTGCTCGGGGCGGGGGCAGGTCGTCATGCCGTCATTATGTCATGGCTTGGAATTTGCAATTTCACGGGCCAGATGGTCGGAAAACAAGGCAGAATGGTTGGAAATCCTCCCTGCCTCCCCGGGAAAAGCCATGGACTGGATCCTCTGGATCGCCAGCAAGCACATTCTGGTCGTGCACGTGCCCATCGCCGCGGCGATCCTGGTGCCCCTGCCGATTCTGGCCGCGCAGCGCGGCGGGCGCGGCATCCGGCCCTGGTGGACCACCTGCCGCTACCTGACGGGCGCTGGCTTGCTTGGTGCTCTGCTCGCCCTCGGCACGGGGTACGCCAAGGCGCGCTCCGGCGGCATCCTCGCCCCCGGCGCCTGGTTCGCCCCGGCGGACCCCGGGATCGGGTACCTCTTCCGCCTCCATGAGGCCGGTGGCGTGCTGGCCCTGGTCCTGGGCGCCGTCTGCCTCCGGGCCCTCTACCGCAAGCGCCAGGAGCACCAGGGCATCGGGGTTCCCGCCCTCCTGCTCGGCCTGCTCTGGTGCGCCGTGGCCCTCGTCAGCGCCTGGACCGGGTCCGTCCTCGCCGGGAAGCGGCCGCCCCACCGGTTCCTTCTGGCGCCGCCGGTCCTGAAGGCCGAGCCCAAGCCGGAGCCCCCCGCGCCGGCCCCCGCCCCGGCGCCCCGTCCCGCGGAGCCGGAAGCCCAGGCGCCCCTGCGGGTGCTCGACTACCTGAGCCTGAAGGCCCAGCACCCCGAACCCGTGAAATCCCCCGCCCACGGCAACCGCTGGATCCGGGTCTGGGTGGACGCCGCCGGGGAGAAGGCCTACCAGGAGGGGACCCCCCTGCCGCCGGGTGCGATCGTCGTGCTGACCACCCAGGAGGACCGCTGGGGCCGCCCCGGGCCCGACGCCGGCCCCTTCTACGCCCTGGAGGGCGCCGCCGACGGCCGGACCCGCTTCACCTTCTACTGGCCCCAGGTGCCGGAGGCCCGCCGCGCCGAGCTGCAGGGCGAGGCCCGCGCCTACTGGCGGGACGGCGACCCCCGGCTGCAGGCCTGCAACGCCTGCCACGCCCAGGGCCTGGCGCCCCGCAAGGACCGGAGCCGCTTCGGCGTGCCCCGCAAGCCACGCCCCGAGGGCGCCGCCGTCCAGGCCCCCGCGGTCCGGTAGTCACTCCCCCGCGCGGAAGGTCACCCAGGGTTGGGTGGGTCGGCTGGGGAGGGTGTCGCCCAGCCAATCGAACTGGGGATGCTCGGCCAGGAAGCGGGGGGCGTCGAAGGGCCGTCCGCACGCGGCGCCGAAGCGCCCCGCGAAGCTCATGCGCAGGGCCAGGGCCGTGTCCACGACCTTGGCGTCCGTGGTGCCGGAGGGTTCGAAGGGCACGTCGCCGGGGGTCTCGGCTTCCAGCTCGAAGTGGGCGCAGAGGGTCCTGCCGCCGGGCCGTTCCGCGTTCCGGGCCACGTCCCGGTGATCCGCCTCGAAGGCCTTGGCGGCCTCCAGATCGATGCGGCCCCGGTGGGCGGCCAGGAGCTCCCGCCAGCGGACGCGGCGGGCCACCTTCGACGTGGTGATGTCCGTGTCCCGGGTCGTGGTCTCCAGCCGGAGGATGCGCGGGTCCTCGGCGATGTTGGACCCGGAGAACCAGCCGTCCGTCTTGGTCTCGAAGCCCACGTAGCGGAGCCCGAGCTCGAGCCGGGCGATGACCTTGCGCCTCACGTCGCCCAGGAGCCACGCGTTGGCGTAGCCCCCGTTGTTCCCCGCGCGCATGAGGGCGCACCAGGCCTCGATGCCGTCGGCGCGCTGGGTGGCGGTCCGCATGCGGGAGAATTCGGGGGCGCCCCCGGGGGCGTAGGGCTGGAAGTCGCCGATCGTCGTTTCGGTGCCCACGAGGCCGGCGTCCGTCACGAAGAAGTCGGTGCCGCTGTGGATCCAGCCCGGGACGCCCTGCATGAGGATCCGGTGCCCGCGGTCGGGCTGGAGGTCGATGACGACGTTGGTGAGCGGCTCCTGGTAGCTGCTCATGTTGTTGTGGCCCATGACGACGCCGCCGTCCTTCGTCCAGGACCCCACGGCGATGAAGGCGCTGCAGGATTCCCGCACCTTGTGCGGGGCCACGGGCTCGTTGCGGATCCGGGCCAGCTCCACGGGCCACCAGTAGCCGCTGAGCTCGGTGGATCCGTTGTAGCAGACCAGCTCGTCGCGGGTCGTGGCGACGCCGGCGGCCCGCAGGCCCTCCGCCATGCCCTCCAGCTCCTCCAGGAGTTCGGGGTCGACCCCCGGGACGAAGAAGCCCTGGGCCTTCTCCAGGAGCGAGGCCCAGGTGGTCCCCGTCTGGAACGTCCAGGAAAGGCGGATGGCCTTCAGGCCGCGGTCGATCTCCCTGGCCAGGAGCCACCCGTGCTGGAGGCCCCGCGCCCGCGCGGAGCCTTCCAGGTGCAGGAAGATCCAGCCGGCCTTCTCCTTGCGGTAGCCCTTTCGGACGAGGGCCTCCTGCTCGGGGCTGAGGCCGGCGAAGGCCGGCAGGACCGCCAGGAGGAGGGCGAGACCGCGAGGACGCATGGCAGCTCCGGGGGACGGGGGTGGTGAGCAGGATACCACCGCCCCCCGGGGCCGCCGCGCCTCAGCGGGTCTCCTTGTAGCGCGCGAGGTTCTTCCGGATGAGGGCGAGGTTCGCCGGCGTGGCGTGGGTGTCCTTGAGGGCCGCGGCCAGGGCCTCCTCCCCGATGCGGGCGGCCTCCTGCCGGTCGCCGCCGTTGAAGTAGAGCTCGGCCTTCATGGCGGTGAACATGAAGTTGGCCTGGCCGCGCTGCTCGGCCTCGGCCACCAGGGTCCGGCCGAAGGCGTAGGCCTCCGGGGACAGGTCGGTCTGGACGGCCATCGCGGCGATCATCATCCAGTAGGCGCCGGGCTCGTGGCCGGACTCCTCCAGGATCTCGCGGGAGACCTTCCGGCCCAGCTCCAGGTCGGCGTGGTAGAGGGCGACGAGGCGCTGGTACGTGAGGGGGTGCTTGAGGGCGGGGCGCTTCTCCACGGCCGCGTCGATCACGCGGATGGCCCGCGGATAGTCCTTGGCGGCCATGGCCTCCTCGATGGGGCGGGTGATCTCGAGCTCCGTCTCGCGCCGGGTGCGGGCCGCGGCCAGGTCATAGGTGCCGGCGAGGGTCTCCTTGAGGACGCCCTCGAGGGCGGAGGGGTGGCCGATCCACGCGACCCGGCCCTCCCGGTCCACCAGGAAGCTGCAGGGGATGCCGGCCTCGGAGGCGGCCTTCATCCAGGCGTCGGCGATGCGCCCGTCGGGACCGTCCGCGGCCACGCGGTAGCCCATCTTCGGGCCCTGGGCCTTCACGAACCTGGCGACCTTGGGGAGGGCGTCGGCGGTGCCGCCCTTGGCGTTCTCCCAGATGTCGATGCCGATGACGTCCACCTTGCCCTTGTAGGCGCGGGCGAGCTCGGTGAGGTGGGGGATGTTCTCCCGGCAGGGGCCGCACCAGGTCGCCCAGAACTCCACCACGTAGAGGTGGCCCTTCTCGAAGGCCCGGACGGGGTTCCCCTTCAGCCACCGCGCGGAAGCGATGGAGGGGGCGGGGTCGCCCAGCCGCAGGTACGAGGGGGGGGTCGCGGCCGAGAGGAGGGCGCCGGCCAGGGCGATGCCGAATGCAAGCTTCATGAGCTGCTCCTAGGGAAGTGGACGTCGGGCCCGGGCGCCCCGGCCTGGGGTCCGGGGGGGGCGACAGGGTCAGGATCGGGTGCGCGCCCGGGGGTGACCAGTCAATTGTGGAAAGGGTTGCGGCCGGTTTTAACGGAGGGGGCGGGTGCGTGCGGATCCGCTCCGGCCGCAGGTTCTGGCGGAACGGGAAGCCGTCATCGCCGGAAGGAGGAGGCGTCCCCGGAGCGGGCCTGGCCGGGGAGTTCGAGCACCGCCGAGAAGCCCGTCCCGTCCTCCGCGGCCTCGAAGCGGAGGCCCCAGCCCTCGTGGAGGGCCATGCGCCGCAGCAGGGCCAGGCCCATGCCGTGCCCGGGGGCGGAGGGCCCGGAGTCCGCGCCGGCTTCGGGGAGGGCCGAGAGGCGCGCCGGGGGGATGCCCGGGCCCGCGTCCCGCACCTCCACCTCCACCAGGCGCCGGCGGCGCCGGACGCGCACGGAGACGGCCCCGCGTCCGTGGACGAGGGCGTTCTCCAGGAGGGTGTTCAGGGCCGCCTCCAGGGCGCGGCGGGGCGCGCGGAAGGCGATGGGCTCGGCCTCCAGGGCCAGGGTCCGGCCCTCCTCCGCGAAGATGGGCACCATGGGCTCAAGCAAACGAGCAAAGGTGCCCGCGTCCACCGGATCCGCGGGGGGCGGTTCCGATTTCGGCTTCACGCCCTCGAGGCCCGCCTCGATGACCTTCACGAGGGTGTCCACCTCGTCGCCGATCCGGGCGACCTGGCCGTCCTGGATGTCCCGGGGCAGGTTGGCGTTGCGGATGGTGTCGCAGCGCAGCTTGAGGATGGTGAGGGGGGTCTTGAGGCTGTGGGCGAGGAAGGCGAGCTTGTCGGCGCGGAGGCGGTCCCGCCGCGCGGCCAGGAGCTGGGCCAGGCAGCCCAGGCCCAGGAGTCCCACGAAGCCGGCGTAGCCGGCCCAGGCCTGGCTGCGCCAGGCCCGGATCGCGCGGACGGCGCGGTGGGCCTGGGCGTCGGTCCCCCACAGGCCCACGACCCAGGGCTCGCCGAAGGCGAGGCTCAGGTCCGGGAAGACGATGGAGAAGGTGGGCCGAGTCGCCCGGTCGGACAGCGCGTCGCCGGACAGGGGCCGCCCCTGGGCGTTCATGCGCCCCGCGGCGGGGTCCCGGTCGTACCGGGTGAGGGCGAACCGGGCAGGGGACCCCACGCCGCTGAACCGCTCGAGGAAGCGCTCCGCCGTCCGGGAGGAGGGGGCCCACACCTTGAACTCCCACCAGGGGCCGACGGCGAGGGCGAGGGTGGCCTCCTGGAGGGCCCGGGGGTTGTCCGCCACGGCGGGAATCCAGGTGGACCGCCCCGCGGCCTGGGCCTGGCCGGCCCACTGCGCCAGGCGCGCGGCGGAGGCCGCCTCCGCCGGGACGGGGGGGCGCAGCCGGAGGCCGTCCCGGAGCCAGACCGCGCCGGTGGCGGGGTCCACCAGGGCGGCCAGGAGGGGGTCGTCCTCCAGGCGGGACCGCAGCGGGGCCTCGTCACCGGACCGGAAGGCCGGGATGGGCCGCGCCTGGGTCCAGTCCTGGACCACCGCCTTGCCGGTCTCGTGGGCCTGCTCTTCCCAGGCCCGGAGCATCCCGTTCACCCGGTGGGTGACGTAGAAGCGGGGCAGGAAGGCGGCCAGGAGGGAGACGAGGCCCCAGAGGCCCAGGAGGGCCGGACCGGAAAGGGCCTTGGCCGGCATCCGCAGCCGGCGCACCCGCCAGGGGAACCGGCGGATGCGGGGGCTGCAGACCCGGGTGGACGGCATGGGGGGCATTCTACCGCGCTAGAACTTGAGGCCGGTGATGAGCTGGACCATGCGCGGGAACATGTTGCCCTGGCCCAGGCCGTAGGTGCGGGAGGGGTTGAACTGGTTGGAGGGCGTGGTCCCGTCCACGGGCGGCGGCGGATAGAGCTGGCCCACCTGGCCCTGGTAGACGACGGTGCCGCTCGTGTCCCGGGTCATGGGGCGCACCCGGTTGAACACGTTGATGATGTTGACGCGGACGTAGAAGCGGACCTTGCCGGCGAGGGCCTGGTCGTAGCCGGTCTGGAGGTCCATGGTCCAGACCTCGGGCTGGCGCACCACGCCCAGCTCCGGGAAGTAGCGCGTGTAGGCGGAGGCGTAGCCCTGGTCCATCAGGCTGGCGGGGACGTTCGCCATGGCGCTGCGGAAGGCGACGGCCGCGCCGGACTTGTAGGTGCCCACGAGGCCCACGTTCAGGGTGCCGGAACCGAAGGTGTGACGGTAGCTGGCGTCCGCGTTGACCATCAGGGGGACGTCGAGGCCCGGGGCGGGGCCCATGGGGTTCAGCTGGCCGCTCGGGATGTTCCCGGCGCCGAAGTCGTTGGCCTGGGAGGCGGCGCCGCCGAGGTTCACGCCGGCGTTCTCGAAGGTGCGGCTCCAGGTGGCGTTCCCGCCGACGGTGAAGGCGTCGCCGATGCGCTGCCGGTAGGTCATCTCGAGGCCGTAGTAGTCCTGGCGGGCGTTGGGATCGTTCTTGATGACGATGCGGGCCTTGCCGGGGGCCATGCCGTTGCCGATCCAGAAGTCGTCCAGGAACTGGTCGTTCCAGCGGCGGATCAGGGTCGCGGAGAAGGAGCGGGTCGTGCCGGTCCAGGTGTAGCCGAGGGTGACTTCCCGGGTCCGGGGGGCCTTGATGTCCGGATCCACGAAGATGTTCCGGTCGGTCAGGGGGTCGGAGACGTAGTTGGGATGATCGATGCCGGTCTGGCCCTGGCGGTTGCCCCAGGCGTTCCAGTTGATGGAGCCGTCGGCCAGGAGGGCGTCGGCGCCGGTCCCCTGGCGGGCGCCGCCCGTGCCCACGTAGACGTACTGGCGGGTGATGGGGGAGGAGGTGACCGTGGCGGAGGCCAGGTTGCCCTGGTTGATCATGCCGGAGTACTCGGCGAAGCCCACGGAGACGACGTGCTTCTTGTCGCCGGTGACGTCGTAGCTGGCGCTGAGGCGGGGCGTGACCGCCTTGAAGTCGTAGCTGATGCCCTCGGGGCTGGTGGAGGCCTTGTACTGGTCGAAGCGGAAGCCCAGGTTGAAGGACCAGTGGGCGTTCAGGGCCCAGGCGTCGTTGATGTAGAGGCTGTTGACCTTGGAGTCGGCCTCCCCGTGGGTCGGGAAGTAGTGCTGCAGCACCGTGTCCTGGGCGCTCAGGGGCGTGAGGATGCGGTTCGCGAGGTCGTAGGTCGTGGCGCCGTCGGCGTACCCACGGAACTCGATGGAGTAGTTGGAGGGCGTCGGCGAGGCGGCGCCGGTGCGGTTGTAGTGGTAGAACTGGAAGCCGCCTTCCACGTTGTGGGTGCCGTTCGCCTCCACGACCCAGACGAGGTTGGCCGCGCCGGTGCGGGTGTGGCTCTCGGCCTTGTCGTCGGAGCCGTAGCCGTTGTCGAGGACGTCGCTGGACTCCAGCTCCTTCCAGGTGACGACGTTCTTGCCCCCGGTGGGGCCCGTGCCGGGGCCGCCGCTGCTGGAGAAGGCGTCGTTGTACTTCACGTCCAGGGCCAGGGACGGCGAGAGCTGGGCCACGTAGCCCAGGGACCAGTAGCCCTTCCTGCTCTTGGTGAGGCCGCTGAGGGCGGCGACGGTGGCGGAGTTGCCGCTGGAGATGCCGTTCTCGTCCCGGCTGTTGGCCTCGTTGAGCTCGGCGGTGAGGCGCTGGGCGCCGTTGATCTGCCAGTCGACCTTCGCGTCCAGGAGGTAGGCGTCGCGGACGACGGTGTAGGGCACCTTGGGGCCGATGGAGTTGGTGGTCTGGGAGACCATCCGCGTCTCGGGGCTGTTGGTCTGGTAGGCCAGCGCGAAGAAGAGGCGGTCCTTGATGATGGGGCCGAGGAGGGTGTAGCTCTGGGTGATGCTGTGCTTGTCCTGGACGGGGGGCCAGGTGATGGGGAAGTGGTACAGGTTGGAATAGAAGTAGGCCACCTCCGGCATGCGGTACATGGAGTTCCACTTGTCGTTGGTGATCTCGAACCGGCTGGTCCCCGACCAGGTGTTCGTGCCGCTCTTGGTGGTGACGTTGAGGACGCCGCCCGTGAAGCGGCCGTACTTGGCCGAGATGCCGCTGGTGAGGATCTGGACCTGGTCGATGAAGTCGTTGTTCAGCGAGACGGCCTTGCCGCCGTAGTTGGCGTCGGAGGCCGAGACGCCGTCCACGACGTAGGCGTTGTGCTGGCTGTCGGTGCCGTGGATGGTGTCCATCACCGAGCCGGGGGCCCGGAACGTGGTCGCGTCGAGGCGGTTGGTGCCCATGTAGTAGATGGGCAGCTCCTCGATGCGGTCCATGGTCATCACGAGGCCCGTGCGGGCGATGGTGGTGTCGATGGCCTCCATGCCGGCCTGGTCAGTCACCTCGACCACGACGCCGAGGGCGCCGAGCTTGACGTCCATGCGGTTGGTCTGGTTCGCGACGACGACGAGGGTCGAGTCGAAGCCCGAGGTGCCCGGGGCGGAGACCTTGATCTGCACCCGGCCCGGCAGCAGCTGGCGGAAGCTGAACTCGCCCTGGGCGTTGGTCTTCTGCTCCTGGGCGCCGCGCGTGGTGACGGCCTGGACCCGGGCGCCGGCGATGAGCTTGCCGTCGGGGCCCTTGACGGTGCCGGTGATGTTCCCCACCGGGTTGCTCTGGCTCCAGAGGATGCCGGAGGAGGCTACGATCAGGGCGCAGAGGCGCCGGGAGTTCCAGATGGATGGACGCACGGCCATTGGCGGATTCTCCAGAAAGGGGTATGGGACGTGGGTGGGACGTCCTTGATCCTTGACCCCCGGCGGCCTCCCGTCCAGTAAAGCCGGACAAAGGGAACGCCCCATTTTAACAGCCTCGTGATGCGTGGATAAACAAAGCGGGTTCATTAATTGCGATCAAAATTGAAGGGGGTCCGCGCGCGGGAAGCCGTGCCCTTCCAACTTCCCGCGACGGGGGCCCGGAGATGCCGTACCATCGCCCTCATGGCCCCGAGAACGAACGCCTCCCCACGGATCCTCGTCATCGAGGACGAGCCGGAGATCGCCGGCCTGGTGAAACTGAACCTGGCCGCGGCGGGCTTCGAGGTCGCGGTGGCCCCCGACGGCGCCGCGGGGCTCGTCATGCAGGAGCGCGAGCCCGCGGACCTGGTCGTCCTCGACCTCATGCTCCCCAAGGTGGGCGGCCTCGAGGTGCTCCACATCCTCCGCCGCCGGCGGAACCCCGTGCCCGTGCTGATCCTCACCGCGCGCAACGGCGACGAGGACCGCGTGAAGGGGCTGGCCATGGGCGCGGACGACTACCTGGGCAAGCCCTTCTCCGTGCTGGAGCTCATCGAGCGGGTCAAGGCGATCCTCCGCCGGACGCGGGGGGCCGCGGGGCAGCCCCGGGAGCTCCGGAGCGGGCCCTTCCGGATCAACCTGCCGCTCCTGAAGGCCTACCGGGGCCGCACGGATCTCGAGCTCACCCTGCGGGAGTTCCGGCTCCTGGAGGTGCTGGTCTCCAATCCTGGCCGGGTCAACAGCCGCCAGGAGCTCCTGAACATGGCCTGGGATCCCGACGGCAGGCCGATGCCCAAGACCGTGGACGTCCACATCGGCATGCTCCGGAAGAAGCTGGGGGAGACGGAGCGCGCCCCGTACATCCAGACCCTCGAGCGCGAGGGCTACCGCTGGCTGCTGCCGGTGACGGCCGGCGAGGGCTGAGCCCGGGGGCCGGCCTCAGGCCTCCTCGACGAGGACCTCGCGGGGCTTGCCCGCGCCGCGATCGGGCCCGACGATGCCCTCGTCTTCCATGCGGTCGATGAGCCGTGCGGCACGGCCGTAGCCGAGGTTGAGCTTCCGCTGGAGGAGGCTGGTGGAGGCCTTGCGCTCGCGCTTGACGAGGGCCACGGCGCGCTCGTACACGTCGTCGCCGCCGCCGGAGGCCGCCGCCTCCTCGAGGGCCCCGCCCTCGTCCTCGGTCTCCATGGCGGAGAGGAGGTGCTGGTTGTAGTCGGGCTTTCCCCGCTCCTTCAGCCACTCCACGAGCCGGAGGGTCTCCTCCTCGGTGAGGAGGGGCGCGTGGATGCGCTTGGGCCGGGCGCTGCCGGGGGCGAGGAAGAGGGCGTCGCCCTTGCCCAGGAGCTGCTCGCCGCCGCCGCTGTCCAGGATGGTGCGGCTGTCGATCTTGGTGTTCACGCGGTAGCTGAGGCGGCTGGGCAGGTTGGCCTTGATGACGCCGGTGACGATGTCCACGGAGGGGCGCTGGGTGGCGAGGATGAGGTGGATGCCCACCGCGCGCGCCTTCTGGGCGATGCGGGCGATGCTCTCCTCCACGTCGGAGCGGCAGACCATCATGAGGTCCGCGAGCTCGTCGATGACGACGACCACGTAGGGGAGGGGCTCCAGGACCGCGGGCCGCTCCGGCCAGCGCGGGTTCGGGGTCCGGTCGCTCAGGTCGATGGATCCGCCCGCCTCCTCCAGCTTGGCGTTGAAGCCCTCGAGGTTGCGCACGCTGAGGAGGGCGAGGCGCCGGTAGCGCTCCTCCATCTGCGCCACCACCCACTTGAGGACGCGGCCCGCCTCCTTCATGTCCGTGACCACGGGAGCCCAGAGGTGGGGGATGTCCTCGTAGATGCCCAGCTCGACCATCTTGGGATCCACGAGGATGAGCTTGACCTCGCTGGGCAGGGCCCGGAGCAGCACCGAGCAGATCATCGCGTTGACGCCGACGCTCTTGCCGGAGCCGGTGGAGCCGCCGATGAGCAGGTGGGGCATCTTGGCGAGGTCCGCCACGACGGGGTGCCCGGCCATGTCCTTGCCCAGGGCCAGGGTCAGCAGGCTCCGCGCGTCCTTCTGGGAGGGGTCGCGGAAGGCGGGGCTGTCCACCACCTCCCGGAAGCTGATGATCTCCCGGTGGCGGTTGGGCACTTCCACGCCGACGAGGTTCTTGCCCGGAATGCGGTCGATGCGGACCTTCTCGGCCTGGAGGCCGAGGGCCAGGTCCTCCTCCATGCCCAGGACCTTGGCCACGGGCACGCCCGGATCCGGCTGGAACTCGTAGACCGTGACCACGGGCCCGGGCTGCATGCCGGTGACGTTGCCCTTGACCTTGAACTCGGTGAATTTCTGCTGGACGAGGGCCCGGGTGGCCTCCAGGGCGCCCGCGTCCTGGCGGGCGCCGGGCGCAGGGGGGTCGAAGAGACGGCGGGGGGGCAGTTCCAGGCGATCCACGATGCCCGGGGTGTCGGGGGCCGGGGGCGGGACCTCCTTCACCCGTTCCCGGACCGGCTCCTTGGGCCGGGGGGCCGGCGTCGGCGGCAGGGCGGGCAGGGGATGGACCGGCGTGGGCTCGGTCAGGCCCAGGGGCTGCTGCTCGATGACGCGGCCGAAGGCGTCCTTGGCCACCTTGGGCGCCACCAGAAGGGGCTTGGGCGGGGGCGGGGGCGGCAGGTCCCGGAGGAGGGCGGGGGGCGGGAGGGGCTCCCCGGGCGTCAGGAGGCGCTCGGAGATGATCACCGAGGGATCCTCGGGGATGTCCTCGGGGCCCACGTCCAGGTGCAGGGAGTGGATCACCGGCAGGTCGGGCTCCTGCGGCGGGTTCAGGCGGCGGTACAGGGCCGATTCCCGCTCGGCCCGCTCCAGGGCCTCGATGCTCTCCCGGTCCACCTTGGCCAGGGCCGATTCGCGGGTCATCTCCAGGGCGTCGGAGGCGTCCAGGTCGGGGACGTCCCGCTGGGGGGAGACCCGCAGGAAGGGCCTGCGGAGCATGGAGAGGAAGGCCCGGGCGCCCTTGCCGGGCAGGGGCTTGACCCAGGGCAGGGCGCGCTTGCCCATCCAGCGGGCGATGGCGTCCCCCAGGCGCCGGGTGAGCCCGGGGGCCAGGAGGGTCGCGGAGAGGGCCATGAGGAGGGCGGCCAGGAGGGGGAGGCCCACGGGGCCCAGGGTCCGGCGGCACGGCGGGTACAGCAGTCGGCCGATCCAGCCGCCCCAGCGGAGTTCCAGGGTCTGGCCCCCGTCCAGGTGCCAGATCCGGGGCCCGGGGGCGCCCAGGAGGGTCCACACGGCCAGGGCCAGGGCAAACCAGGCCACCCGGCGGGGCCACAGGGTGGCGCCGGAGGGGAAGCACTCCCAGAGGATGTAGAAGGGCACGAGCCAGGCCCCCACGCCCATGAGGGTCTGGAGGGTGCCGGCCAGGAGGGCCCCGAAGGTGCCGCAGAGGTTGTGGACGGGCGCGTCCACGCCCCCCGTGGCGAAGGGATGGGGGTCGAGGGGGTGGAAGCTCAACAGGGACAAGAAGATCACGAGCGCAAGCGCGCCCGCCATGACCCTGAGCAGGATCCTGCCCAACCCCTTCACGTGTCCTCCCCGGTTCTTCACGAGTCTAGGCCCCCCGCCGGGTCTGCGAAAGCCCCGGGATCGCGCGCCACGCGGATCTCGCTCGAACGGGAACGCGGAAACGCCGGGCGGACGCGGAGGTGCGGCGGCATGCTAGCGAAGCAGCGCGGCGCGCCGGGCCGGATCCCAGGTGGGTTTGCCGAGGTCCCGCAGGTACTCGCCGATGGGAACGACGTGCCAACCCTCGGCCCGGGCGCGGTCCAGGAAGGGGCCCAGCACCTGGGCGGGGCGGTCGCCCACGGGCCGCCCGGACCCCAGGTGCATGAGCACGATGAGGCCGTCGCCGTCCCGCTTTTCCATGCGGGCCCGGAGCTTGTCCAGGATGGCGTCGCCGGTGCGGTAGAGGCGGCGCTCCTTCACGGTGGCCCAGTCCAGGGTGTCGGCGCCCTCGCTCCAGCCCACGTGGCGGTAGCCCAGCTCCTCCGCCCACTGGCGCACCTCCAGGGTGTGCTCCCCGTACGGGGCCCGCCAGTAGGGGTCGAAGGGGCGGCCCAGGAGCTTCAGCAGCTCCCGGTCGGCGGCGAGGAGCTCCTCGTGCACCTTGTCCCGGGTCCACCGGGGGTCCCGCCGCATGCCCGGCGCCAGGTGGGGATGGTCCAGGGTGTGGTTGCCCAGCTCGTGGCCCTCCCGGTCCATGCGGCGCACCAGGTCGGGGTACTTGCGGATGAACTCGCCGGTCAGGAAGAACGTGGTGCGGATGCCGCGGGCCTTGAGGGCGTCCAGGACGTCCACGGCGACCTCGGCGGTGGAGCCGCCGTCGAAGGTCATGCAGATGCGGCGGCCGCCCCGGGGGCCGCGCAGGAGGTTGAAGCCCTCGCCCGCGCCCGTCCAGCCGGGCAGCACGGCGGCGGGCCGGGGCGGCTGCTTGGGGTTGGGGGGCGCCACCTGGATGGGCCGGGGCGCGGGGGCGGGGGACGGGGACCTTCACGGGGGCCTTGGCGGCGGGCGGGGCCGGCGCCGGGGCCTGGGGGCGGGGACCGGGCGGCTCGGCGCGGCCGGGGCCGGGGTGGGCCGGGGGCGGGCTGAGGCGGCGGGACGGGTTTCTGGACCGGGGCGGGCCGGGGCGGCGCCGCGGGGCTGCCGGACCGGGGGCCGGGTCCAGGCTCGGGCCGCGGGGGGCTGGAGGCCGGGGGCAGGTCGGGCGGGGGTTTCGGTTCAGGCGGCCGCGCGGGGGCTGGCGCGGGCAGCAGGGGCGGGGCCGCGGGGGGCTGGACGGGCGGTGTCGCCGCCGGGCGAGCTGGCGCCGGGGGCGGGGCGGGCCGGGCCGGGACCGCTTCGGGCGCGGGCGGCGGGGCCTGGGGCCGGGTCCGGGGCGGGGGCTCCTTGTCGAACTCGAACTTCATGAGCAGCTTGCCGTCCATCGTCCGGAGCTCGGCCACCTCGCCCTTGGGCGGGCGCAGCATCTCCCACCGCACTGGGCCGAAGGGCAGGGTCCGCGTCTCATGCAGGGTCGTGCCCTGGAGGGTGACCACCACCGGGTCGTCCACCTCGCCGGTGATGACCAGGAGGCCGCCCACGAAGTGGAAGCTCCAGGGGTCCAGGAGGGGGGCCGGAGCCGCGGCGGGGGGCGGCAGGGAGGGGGGTTCGCGCCGCTCGCAGTGGAGCATCGCCAGGGCCGCCAGGAGGGGCGCCGCGCGCAGGAGGCCGGGGACGGCCCGGGGCCTCACCGGCCTTCCCGGCGGCAGGCGGCCCAGTAGTTGGCCTTTTCGCGGACCTGGACCCGGGCCACCCGGAGGCCCTCCGCCTCCAGGTGCAGGAGCAGGTCCCGCGCCAGGGCCTCGGCCGTCGGGTTCCGCCCGGCGAGGGAGGCCTGCTGGTTGAGCAGGGTGTAGTCCATGCGGGCGATCCAGTCGTCCAGGGCCCCGGCGGGGGCCTCGGTCTCGCCCGGGGCGCCCCGGAAGGTCACCTCGGCCTCCCAGTTGTGCCCGTGGCGCGCCTCCACGAACCCGGGCAGGTCGTGGAAGTGGTCGGCCACGAAGGGCCTGCGCACGGTGAGGTAGAGGGATCCCATGCCCCATTCTAGCCACGTTCTCCGGGCGTACGTGGCCGGCGCGGGGCCCGGATGGCATCATGGTGCGAGGGATGTCCGTTCCCCCGCGGAGGTAGGATGCGTCGCTGGACAGCATGGCTCTTGATCGTTCTGGCCGCGGTGGTGTGCCGGGCCGGTGCCTTCGATCCCGAGCGGGACGTGGTGGTGGCCTTCCGGAAGGGGGCCGTGGTGCTCACGGTGCCCGCGGGCGCCCACCTGAAGGCCGCCTTCATGGAGGTGGCCCTGGCCAAGGGAACGGCCGGAACCCTGAAGGTGGGCCCCCTCCCGCCGACCCGGGAGAAGGACGAGCTGGGCGACGGCATCTGGCACGACCGGGTGGCCATTCCGGTGGCGGGCGAGGGCCTGGCCGGCACCGTGGCCCTGACCGTCACCTACCAGCCCTGCACCGAGGGCCAGGGCGGCGTCTGCTATCCGCCCACCGACAAGGTGCTCCAGGTGAAGGCCGCCGATATCCCCGCCCTGAAGCCGGCCGCCGCGCCCGCCCCCGCCGAGGCGCCCCGGGCGGAGCCGGCCGCCCCGGCCGCGCCTGCCGCCCCGGCGCCCGCCGCCGTCCAGGCCGCGGCCCCGCAGCCGCCCGCCCCGGACGCCGGCCGCGGCGGCCTCCTCTGGAGCTTCCTCGTCATCTTCGCCTTCGGCATGGGCGCCTCCCTCACGCCCTGCGTCTACCCCATGATCCCCATCACCATGGCCATCATCGGCGCCAAGGGCGGCGGCAAGCTCCGCGGCTTCAGCCTCTCCATGGCCCTCGTCCTGGGCATGGCGGTCACCTACACCGTCCTGGGCGTCCTGGCGGCCAAGTCCGGGGCCGTGGCCGGGGCCTGGGCCCAGCGCCCGGCCTTCCTGATCCCCGTCTCCGTCCTCTTCTTCCTCTTCGCGCTGAGCCTCTTCGGCGCCTTCGAGATCCGCCTGCCCGACGCCCTCCAGCAGAAGCTCCAGGGCAGCGGCGGCCGCAAAGGCTACCTGGGCGCCTTCACCATGGGCATGGTGCTGGGTCCCCTTTCCGCGCCCTGCGTGGGCCCGGTGATCGGCTCCGTCATCCTCACCATCGCCCAGCAGGGCCGGGTCGCCCTGGGCGCGGCCCAGATGTTCACCTTCGCCCTGGGCATGGGCGTCCTCTTCCTCGTGACCGGCACCTTCACGGCGTCCCTGCCCCGCTCCGGGGACTGGCTGGAGCGCTTCAAGCACGGGATGGGCCTGGTGGTGCTCGCCTTCGCGGTGTGGAACGTGCGCCTGCTGCTGCCGCCCTGGGCCCTCTACGGGCTCGGATCCGCCGTCCTCCTGGTGGCGGCGCCCGTCCTGGGGGCCTTCCGCGCCTCCGAGAGCCTGGTGGCCGGCATCTTCCGGGGGGCGGGCCTGCTCGCCCTGGCCCTGGGCCTCCTCTGCGGCGTCCGCGGCGTCGAACTGGGCCTGGACGTCCAGCTCCTGCCCCGGGGCGCCGCCGCGGCCGCCCCCGCCCCCACCGCCAGCGTGTGGATGGAGCAGGACCTGGAGGGGGCCCTGGCCCGGGCCAAGGCCGGCGGGAAGCTGGTCCTGGTGGACACCTACGCGGACTGGTGCGCCCAGTGCAAGGAACTGGACGAGAAGACCTGGCCGGATCCCGCCGTCCAGGCCTGGATCCGCGACCACGCCGTCGCCGTGCGCATCAACACCGACGCGACCCGCAAGGACCTGGTCCCCCGCCTCCAGATCCGCTCGTACCCCACCGTCCTCCTCCTGGACGCCGAGGGCCGCATCCTCCGCACCTCCCTGGGCTTCCAGCCGCCCGCGGAGATGCTCCGCTTCCTCAAGGGGTAGGCGGGCGCCTACCCCCCGCCTTTCTGGAAGGCCCGGAGGAAGGCCTGGGCGAAGGCCGCCGCTTCGGCGTCGGAAACGTCCGGCTGGATGAGGTCCACCTCCCAGCGGGTGAGGGGCGGCAGCGCGCCCAGGCGGAGGGCCTCGACGGGGCGCCACCGGACCTCCTGGCGGCGGGAGCCCGCCGCCCGGACCGCCCGGCCTCCGCTTCCCGCGAAGCCGAGGGCGGCCAGGCCGCGCAGGAGGTCGGCTTCCGACAGGGTCATGGTCCACATGGGCGCCTACCCGCCGCCCACCGGGGGCCAGATGGCCACCGTGTCCTCCGCCTCCAGGCACCGGTCCCCCAGGATCTCCTGGGGCACGAACACCCCGTTGTGGAGCACCAGGGTGCACAGGTCCCGGGGCAGGGCCATGCGCTCGATGAGCCCGAGCAGGGAGGTGCCCTCGGGCACCTCCACTCGGGTGGCCCGGGCCTTGCGGTCCGCCGGAGGGAGGTGGGCGCCGAGGGTGGCGAAGAGCTTGACGGTGATGTTCATGCCTTGAGCTTGCAGGCCAGCCAGGCCTCCATGAGCAGGGACGGATTGGCCTGGAGCCGCGCCTTCCAGGGGCCCAGGGGGACCTTGCCTTCGATCAGGCCCCGGAGGGCGCCGATGTGCTCGGTGAGGCCCACGGCATTGGCGCCCACCAGGCGGTCGTCCTTGAACTGGAGCTTGAGGTAGCGGTAGCGGGCCGGGTCGGTCACCTCCACGGCCTCGCCCCCCTCCACCCCTTGCCAGGCCCCGAAGCTGGAGGACTTCAGGCCCAGGGTGTCCAGGATGTTGAAGGGGAAGGTGCCCCGGGAGGCCGCGCTCCGCCCGGCCATGTTCAGGGCGGCGATGCGGCCCTGGTCCACGGCGTTGGGCTGGATGGCGTTGACCAGGCGGGCGCCCGTGACCACGTCCACGTGCTCCGCCACGTCGCCGGCGGCGTAGATGCCGTCCACCCCGGTGGCCATGGTGTCGTCCACCTGGATGCCGCCCTCGATGCGGACGCCGGTTCCCGCCAGGAGCTCCACGTTGGGTTTCACCCCCACCAGGCAGAGGTACAGGTCCGCCGGGAGGCGCTCGCCCCCGGGCAGGTGCACGTCCAGGTGGCCGTCGCCCTGGGTGATCCGTTCGGGCAGGGTGTCCACCCGGACCGTCACGCCCTGGGCCTGGCACCAGCGCCGGATGAGGGCGCTGGACGGCGGGTCCATCATGCGGGAGACCATGCGGCCGCTGCGGACGAGCACCGTCAGGTCCACCCCCAGGTGGACGAGCCCCTGGATGATGATGCAGCCCACGAAGCCCGCCCCCATCTGGACGACCCGGGTCCCGGGCCTGGCCCGGGCCAGGAGGGCGCGGGCGTCCGCGAGGGTCCAGCAGGTGTGGACGCCGGGCAGGTCGATGCCCGGGATGCGCTGGAGGGTGGGGCGGGAGCCCGTGGCCACCAACAGGCGGTCATACGGAAGGGTGGCCCCGTCCGCGAGGGTGACGGTGCGGGCGGCCGCGTCCACCTTGATCGCCCGGCCATGCCGGAGGTCGATGCCCAGGCGCCGGAAGTGGTCCGCGTCCGTGCGGAGGCGAAGGCCGGTCTCGTCGATCCGGCCGGCCAGGAGGTAGGGGAGGGCCATACGGGCGTACGGGACCTCCCCCTCCCCCTCCAGGAGGGTGATGGTCGTGTCCCGGTCCGCCCGGCGGAGGGTCTCCGCGGCGGTGACCCCCGCGGGACCGGCGCCGAGGATGAGGTGCCGCATGTCAGAGCCCCAGGCGCTGGACGGTGGCCGCGGTGGGCACGCCCTCCGCGGTCCAGCCCCGGACCTCGTAGTACTCGGGGAGCATCTTGCCCAGCTCGGCGACCCGGCCCTTCATGGGGCCCGCCTTGGCCGGCTCGTTGAGCAGGCGCGGCGGCAGGGTGTCGTCCTTGCCGGTGAGGCCGGCGGCGAGGTTGAAGCGCCGCTCCAGGTTCCAGACCCGCTCGCCCAGCTCCATGAGCCGGTCCAGGGACCAGTCCCCGCCCAGGGCGGGCTGGATCATGGACTGGATGTCCGGGCCGCCCCACGCGAACGTGGTGAACAGGCAGATGCCGGCGGAGTCGACGACGGCCGTGAGGTCCTGGAAGGTCTTGAGCATGGGGGCCTTCCCCTCGGTCGTGCAGGGATCCATCTTCATGGGGATGCCCAGGACCTCGGGGCTCACCATGTAGCCGCGCACATGGCAGGCGCCGCGGTTGCTGGTGGCGTACTCCAGGGCCATGCCCTGGAGGCCGCGGCCGTCGTAGGCCGGGAATTCCTGGCCCTTCACGCTCATGGAGAGGTCGGGCCGCCCGTACTTGGCGCACAGGCGCCGGGAGCCGAGGCCGATGATCCGGCCGAAGCCCTCCCCCGCCGCGCACAGCTCGCTCAGCTTGACCATGGCCTCGACGGAGCCCGTGGGCAGCTCGAGCCCGGCCTCCTCCTTCGTGAGGATGCCCAGGTCGTACAGCTCCATGGCCGCGCCGATGGTGGCCCCCAGGGTGATGGGGTCCATGCCCTGCTCGTTGCAGAGGAAGTTCACGTAGGTGAGGGCCTCCAGGTCGCTGACGCCGTTGGCGGCGCCCAGGGCCCAGGCGGCCTCGTACTCCACGCCGCCGGAGCAGCCGTGGTACTGGGGCTTGTCCTTCACCGTGAAGTGGCCCGGGTCCAGCTTCGAGATGCGGCCGCAGGCGATGGTGCACCCGAAGCAGGCTGCGTTGGTGACGAGGTTGGCCTTGCCGTCCGTGGGCCGCTTCTCGTGCATGGCCTCGCCGGAGATGGCGTTGGCGCCCTCGAACTGGATGTCCCGGTGGTTGCGGGTGGGCAGGGCGCCCACCTCGTTGATGACGTTCATCAGCACCTGGGTGCCGTAGGTCGGCAGGCCCTGGCCCGTCACGCCGTTGGCCGCGAGCACGGCCTTGGCGTCGGCCACCGCCTTGGCGAACCCTTCGGGATCCGCGGGGCGGTAGGCGTCCGTGACGGTTCCGCGCACCGCGATGGCCTTGAGGTTCTTGGAGCCCATCACCGCGCCCACCCCGCTGCGGCCCGCGGCGCGGTGGAGGTCGTTCACGATGGCCGCGAAGAGCACCTGGTTCTCCCCGGCGCGGCCGATGCTGGCCACGCGCATCTGGGGATCCTGGTGGTGGTGCTTCAGCGTCTCCTCCGTCTCCCACACCGTCCGGCCCCACAGGTGGGACGCGTCCAGGAGGGTGGCCACCTCGTTCTCGATGAGCAGGTAGACGGGCTTCTCGGCCCTGCCCTCCAGGATCACCATGTCCCAGCCCGCGAACTTCAGCTCGGCCCCGAAGAAGCCGCCCGAGTTGGAGCAGGCGATGGCGCCCGTGAGGGGGCCCTTGGTGATCACGGACCAGCGGCCGCCGGTGGCCGCCGCGGTGCCCGTGAGCGGGCCCGTGGCGATGATGAGCTTGTTGGCGGGGGACAGGGGATCGAGGGTCGGATCGATCTCCTCGACCAGGTACTTGGTCGCCAGGCCCCGCTGGCCCAGGAACTGGTGGGCCCAGGCCATGTTGAGCGGTTCCGTGCGGATCTCGCCCGTCGTCAGGTTCACGCGAAGGATTTTCTGGGTCCAGGTCATGGCCGCCTCCTCACACCGCTGCCGGGTTCGTGTCGGTCTTGCCGGCCCATTGGCGCATCCGGTCCAATCCGGTCCAGTCGGCGTCCACATAGGTGATCGCGCCGGTGGGGCACGCCTGGGCGCAGGCGGGCTGGTCGCCGCCGCACAGGTCGCACTTCTGGACCTTGCCCGTGGCGGCCACGTAGTTCACGGTGCCGAAGGGGCATGCGATGGTGCAGACCTTGCAGCCCACGCAGAGGTCGTCCTTCACGTACTTGGCGCCGGTGCGGGCGTCCTTGCGGATGGCCTCGACGGGACAGGCGTGGAGGCACCAGGCCTCGTCGCACTGGGTGCAGGTGTAGGGCACCTTGCGGCCCTCCGCCTCGAAGGAGAAGACCTTGATGCGCGAGCGGGAGATGGTGAAGGTGCCGTGGTGCTTCGTGGCGCAGGCCATCTCGCACTGCAGGCAACCCGTGCACTTGTTGGGATCGATCTTGAGGGATTTCTGCATGGACGCGTCTCCTCGCAAGGACCGGCAGGCCAAGGATTGGGAATGGCGCCAAGTATGGTCCGCGGATGCGTGTCCCCACATGCAGAGACGGCGTATCAATTACAAGTATCAGTATTGCTTCACTAGATTTCGGACGTTGTATTTCCGGAAAGCGAGCGGGATCCCAAAAAAAAACGGCCACCCCGGAGGGTGGCCGTTCGTGTGGACGGGAAGGTCCTACATCTGGTCCTTGAGGCCCTTGGCGGCCTTGAAGACGACCTTGCGGCCGGCGGGGATCTGGATCTTCTCGCCGGTCTTGGGGTTGCGGCCCATCTTCTCGCGGGTGGCGCGGACCTCGAAGGTGCCCAGGCCGAAGACGTTCACGCGCTTGCCGCCCAGGAGGGAGGTGACGATCTCGTCCCGGAGGTTGTCCAGCATGGCCTTGGCACGGGCCTTGGTGAGATCGTGGGCCTCGGCGAGGGAGGCGGAGAGTTCGGGGATACCGATGGTTTCGGGCTTGGAAGTGGTCTTGCTCATGCTGTTCCTCTCTTGAGGCTGGAGGGGGAGGCGGGTCCAGGCACAGGTACCCTGCTCCCCGGGACGGGAAGGGGAGAGGCTATTCGGCCGCGAGGGCCGTGACCTCGATGGCGACCTTGGCGTGGACGCCGGCGTAGAGCCGGATGTCCGCCTCGTACGAGCCCAGGTCCTTGACGTGGGGCAGGGTGATGGACTGCTTTTCGATCTCGAAGCCCTTGGCCTTGAGCAGCTCGGCCACGTCGCCGTTGGTGACGGACCCGAAGAGGTGGCCGTTCTCGCCCACCTTCTTGGCGACGGCGAGGCTGATGGCGGAAACCTTCTCGGCCAGTTCCTTGGCTTCGGAGAGCTCCTTGGCGCGGAGCTTGATGTTGCGCTCCTTCTCGAGCTCGATCTGGCGCTTGTTGCCCGCGGTCACGGGCAGGGCCTTCTTGCGGGGAAGGAGGAAGTTGCGGGCGTACCCGTCCTTGACGTTGACCACATCGCCGCGCGCGCCCAGGTTGGCGACATTCTCGATGAGCAGTACTTCCATGATGGTGTCTCCGGTGCATGGCCAGCGCTCGTGCGTTGTCCCCTCATCAGGTTAGGCTGGGATACGTTCCCGGCCAGGGATCTCCAGGTGCGGAGCCCGTTCCCTCGGTGGGTTTAGGCCACTTTTTCTGTCAAAATAGCCTAACCTAACTGCCCTCCCAACGGAACCCCATGGACACGAACTTTGAACGCAGAGCGCGCCTGCGCGTGGTCGCTGGTCCGGACGTTACCGTCCGGTTCAAGGCGGGAGACCTGGGCTTCGAGGAGGTGCGCATCACGAACCTCAGCGTGGGCGGCTGCTTTGCCACCCTGCCCCGCCCGGGCGCCATGGCCTTCCGCCAAGGCACGCGCCTGGAGCAGTTCCGCTTCAACAACCCGGACCTCGAAGGCCTGCCCTTCGACGCCGAAGTGGCCTACGTGCTGGGGGGCGCAGCGGGCGGGCGCGGCGGCATGGCCCGGGTCGGCCTGGGCATCCACTTCCTGGCGATGGCCCCCTCCATGGCCGAGGCCCTGCGCGTCTACGTGGAGGCGCGGCTCGGCTGAAGGGGCGGAGGAACCTGGGGGCTCTATACGCCATTCATAGCGTGGCGGTTGCCGCCCCGGCCATGGCCGCGGGACGGGCAACCCGGCCCGAACCCCGCCTTCCCCCAGGAGAAGCCTTGCGCCCCATCCATGTCCTGCTGCCCCTTTGCCTCGGCCTCGCGGCCCCGGCCTGGGGCGATCCGCCCCCCACCACCCCCGGGATGGACCTGACCTTCGACGACGACGACTGCGTGCTCCTGCCCGCCCCGGCCGGCCTGAAGCCGGCCCCCGGACGCTTCCAGCCCATGGTCCAGGAAGGGGAGATCGGCCTGGTGCCCTCCCAGGACTTCCTGGACATGGCGGAGACGCTGGCGATCATGAACCAGCTCGCGTACGTGCGCGGCCAGAACTACCGCTTCGGCCACGAACTGACCTACGCCCAGAGCCTCCGGGGCTGGGACCTGCAGAACCTCTCCGCCGTGCGCGGGGAGGTGGCCCGGGATCCCAACGCCGGCTTCGTGGCCTACCACCGGGGCCGCAACACCCTCGCCGTCGTCATGCACGGCTCCATCAACCAGGCCGACTGGCTAACCAACTTCACCCCCGTGCCCGCGGACATCCGCGAGCACCGCACCCCCGAGGGGGACCTGCTGCCCCTCCCGGGCCGGGCCCACCTGGGCTTCCTCCGGAAGTTCCTGTCCTGCCGGGCCGGCATCCGCCAGGCCGTGGACCGGGTGCTGGCCACCCTGGATCCGGCCCAGCGCGACCAGCTCAAGATCTACGTGAGCGGGCACAGCCAGGGGGCCGCCCTGGCCCAGTTCATCACCGTCGATCTGTGCCTGCGCCTCGAGGAGCTCCACGGTCCTGGCTGGTCCAACGCCCGGGAGAACCGCGTCGCCGGCTGGTTCCTGGCCTCGCCCGCGGCCCTGGACGCCGTCGCCGGCGCCGAGGCCGAAGCCCGGGTGGGCAAGGGCAACTGGGTGGTCCAGAACACCTGGCTGGACGTGGTGCCGAACGTCGGGCTGACGCCCAACGGCTTCGAATACCGCAACGTGGGCATCCCCGTGATGCAGGGGAGCTCCGACGCGGCCCTGCGGGCCGCCCGCGCCCAGGCCCGGGCGGTGACCACGTACCTGGCCAATGGCGACTGGACGGCCGGCCTTCTCGGCCTGGTGCCCGTCGCGAACCTGCCCGCGTGGCTGGGTTGCGCCAACCACATGGTGGCCAGCGACGCCAACTACCGGGGGGGCCTCGCCAGCGGCGGGTTCAATCCGGACATGGTGCTCACGACCCTGGCCGACCTCAACCAGGGCCTGCAGGCCGCCTACGACCACCAGCAGGAGAAGCTGCGCGCGCGCGGCTGGTGGAGCCGGCTCAGCCTCCGCTGAGCAGGTGCACGACGCTGACCACCGCCCCGTCCGGGACGGTGGTCGTGTCGTACGCCCTGGGCTGGACGAGGGCGTCGTCCACCTTGATGACGAGCAGGGGGAACTTGTAGTTCCGGACCCGGAGCACGTCGCGGATGGTCATGCCTTCTGTCCAGTCCAGGCGGTCGCCGTTGACGGTGATCATGGTCAGCCGCCGTGGGCCTTGACGACCTCCACGACCTCGGGGAAGACGTCCAGCCCCAGCTCCTTCAGGCGGGCCTGGGTGGGCACCCCGTCGGGGGTCCAGCCCCGGCGCTGGTACACGCTGTCCATGAGCTTGAAGTAGCGGTTCATGCGGAATTCGCGGGTGATGGCCATCTTCTCCTCCAGGGACTTCCCTTCGGGATCGACGCCGATCTCCTCGCGCATCTGCTTGTCGTAGCGCTCGGCGCGGCTCTCGTACTCCTCCCGGCTGACGGGGCCGACGGAGCGGTAGGGGGGCACGTCGTGCTGGCGGAGGCCCTTGCCCATGCGGATGTTGAAGACCCGCTGGAAGTTGTAGACCTTGGCGGACTGGTGGATGAGCTCATCCTTGTCGATCTTCATGCCCGTGGTGGCGTTGAAGACGTCCACGTAGTTCTGCACGTGCTCGGGGACCTTGGCGGGCTCGCTCGTGGTCCCGTTGTCGCTGGGCACCACGTCGTTCCAGGGCAGCTTGCAGAAGCCGTTGAGGCCGAACCAGGTGCGGAACAGGGGGAAGTAGTACAGCGCCTCGGCCTTGTCCTCGAAGGTGGGGAGCTGCTTGTTCACCATGTCCATGAAGATCAGCCAGGCCTCGTCGTGCTGGGGGCCCTTGTTGGTCAGGGCGTACCCGCCCTGCTGGGCCAGGGACTCCTTGGACATGTACTGGCTGTACTCCAGGCCCTTCACCTCCATGCCGATGTCCTGCAGGAGGGCCGGATCGCCCCACCCGCGCTCGGCGAAGATCCGCTTCATGCCGTGCACGCCCTGGCCGGCGATGAGGCCGAAGCCCTCGCCGCGCGCCAGCTGGTGCATCATCTCCAGGTCCGCCTCTGCGTTGCCCCAGGTCAGCTCGAGGCCGCCGGTGCGCTCCAGGTTCAGGATGCCGCGCTGGTAGCACTCCATGACGAAGGCGCAGAGGGTGCCCCAGGTGATGGTGCAGATGCCGTAGGTGTCGCAGTAGAAGTTGAGCTCGAGGAGGTAGTCCGGGTCGAAGACGCCGCAGTTGGAGCCCAGGCCGGCCGCGTTCTCGTACTCGGGGCCGTCCACCGTGACCATGTGCCCCTTGTAGGGGCCGGTCTTGAGGACGAGGCCGTCGGCGCCCTTGGCGCAGGCCATGGAGCAGCCGTACCAGCACCCGTCGGAGGTGCGCTGGGTGCAGCGCTGCTGCCAGTAGGCCGAGTCGATGCGGTTCGTGTCGGGGTGGGAGCCGTACTGGAAGTTGTGCACCGGAAGGAGGTCGTAGGCGTCCATGATCTCCACGATGTGCGCGGTGCCGTTGCGCCGCATCATGCACTGGTGGGGGTCGTTGTTGCGGATCTCCATGTGGTACTTGATGGCGGTCTGCGCGAGCACTTCCTTGTCGGCCACGTGGTTGAGGTCGGGCTTGATGCGGGGCCCGCGGCAGACCACCGCCAGGATCTTCTTGTCCCGGAAGACGGTGCCGATGCCGCCGCGGCCGGCCTGCTTGAGGCGGATGCAGCCCCGGCGCTGGTCGAACCAGGAGAAGTTGAGCATGCCGATGAGGCTGTTCCGCGCGGCGGCGCCGCTGGAGACGACGGACACGTTCACCCGGTCCGCGTCGTCCTCGGCGTAGAGGGCCGTGAGGACCTCGGCCAGCACGTGGCTGTCCTCGGGGCAGCCCTCGATCCGCTCGAAGCGCATCACGCCCTTCTGCCCGTCGATGAAGAGGATCACTTCGTCCTCGGCCTTGCCCTGGAGCTCGAGGGCGTCGAAGCCGCTGAACTTGAGGAAAGGCCCGAAGTAGCCGCCGACGTTGCTGTCGATGGGGATGCCCGTCTGGGGGGAGAGGGAGACGACGAGGGATTTGCCGGTGCCCGAGTACTGGGTGATGCCGGAGACGGGGCCGGGGCTGATGATGATCTCGTTCTCGGGGTCGTTCCACCGCGTGGTGGGCTTCACGGCGTTCCAGAGGTACCAGAGGCCGAAGCCGCGGCCGCCCACGAAGACGTCCTTCATCTGCGCGGTGACGGGCTTCTCGGCGACCGCGAGGGTGCCCACGTCCACATGGAGGGTGCGGCCGTTGTAGCCGCGCTCGGGGAGGCTGGGGGTGAAGGTCAGCTCCTTGAGCACCTTCCGGGAGGCCCTGACGCGCTCGAGCTCCGCGTGGTACTCCGTGCGGAGCGTGAAGTCGATGTCCATCACCTTGCTGGGATCGAAGACGAGTTGGCTCATGTCGGGCTCCAATCAGATGATCCGGTAGGCCGGCTCGGGGACGTCCACGATCTCGAGGGCGGCGTGGGGGCAGGCCTTCACGCAGATCCCGCAGGACGTGCACTTGTAGGGTTCGGCCCAGTCCGGGTTCCGCTCGAAGGCCTCCTTCTCGCAGAAGCCGACGCACATGTAGCAGCCCACGCACAGGGACTTGTTGATCATCACGACGCCCAGCTTGTTGCGCTTGAGGGCTTCGGCGGGGCAGACGACGACGCAGTCGCCGCACTGGTCGCACAGGATGGTGGTCCCCGTGCCGTCCCCGTGGTCCCGGATGTGAAGGGCCGCCAGGGCGGGATCGTCGAGCTTGAAGACCCGGGTGGCGCACGCGGATTCGCACTCGTGGGCACAATCCTTGCCGTAGTTGCACTTGGTCAGGTCGATGCGCAGCTGTCTCATGCCTGGGCCACTCCCTGGGGCAAAGCGGAACGGGCGGCCTGATGCCGCCTTGCGCCCCGAGCCAAGCTTACCCGGGGTCAGAGGAGGGGCAAGAAAGCGGCCGGAATTGTGATCTTGTTCACCGTCAAAGACCTACAGCCACGGTCGACATTGCCGGTTGGACGGGCACATCCGGACGCGGCCCTAGGGGCGCAGGAGATGGACGGAGGTGGCCTTGAAGGCGGCCGTGACTTCGGTCCCCTCGGCCAGGGCCAGGTCATCGCGGGAGGCCGGGGTGACGTAGGCGGCCAGGGGGAAGCCGCAGTCCACCTCCACCCGGACGAAGGGGCCCATGGGGACCAGGGCGGCGACCCGGCCGGTGAAGGCGTTGCGGGCGCTGGTGGGGCCGGCGGGACCGCGGCCCAGGGTGACGTGCTCCGGCCGGATGCCCAGGCGGACCTCCTCGCCCACCCCCGCCCCGCCCAGGGCCACCACCTGGCAAGGGCCCACGTCCACCCTGAATTCCCCGGCGTGGGCGGAGGCGACCCGGCCGGTGAGCACCGTCTCCATGCCCACGAAGCCGGCCACGAAGGCGTCCACCGGCGCATGGAAGACCTCGGCGACGGGCCCCTCCTGGGCCACCCGCCCCTCCCGGAGGACGGCGATCCGGTCAGCCAGGCGAAGGGCCTCCGCCTGGTCGTGGGTGGCCATCAGGGCGGTGGTGCGCGTCTCCCGCAGCACCCGCGCCAGATCCGTCACCAGGCCCTCCCGGGTCGGCGGATCCAGGGCCGAGAAAGGCTCGTCCAGGACCAGGAGCTCCGGCCGCAGGGCGAAGGCCCGGGCGAGGCTCGTGCGCTGGGCCTCCCCGCCGCTAAGGTGGCGGGCGGAACGGCCCAGGAGCTCGGTCAGGCCGAAGCGGGCGGCAGCCTCGGTCACCCGGACGTTCCTTTCTTCGGCCTGGAGCCCCCGGAGCCGGAGGCCGGATTCCAGGTTGCCCCGCACGGACAGGTCGAAGAGGAGGGGGGCCTGGAAGACCATGGTCACCCGCCGCCGGTAGTCCGGACCCAGGGGCGCGCCGTCGAAGGCGATCCGGCCCTCCCGGGCGGGCAGGAGGCCGGCGAGGGTCTTGAGGAGGGTGGTCTTGCCGGAGCCGTTGGGGCCGATGAGGGCCAGGACGGTGCCGGCCGCCACCTCCAGCCGGGGCACGTCCAGCACCTGGACTCCGCCCAGGTCCACCTTGAGCCCGGAGACCTCCAGGAGGGCGCTCACCGGGGGCGCTCCCGCTGCTGGAGGTGCGTGAGGGCGGCGTTGACCGCGAAGGTGAGGACCAGCAGGAGGAGGCTCAGGGCGATGGCCACGTCGAAGTTGCCCTTGCCGGTCTCCATGACCGTGGCCGTCGTCAGGACCCGGGTCTCGCCCTTGATGTTGCCGCCGACCATGAGGCTCGCCCCCACTTCGGAGATGACGCCCCCGAAGCCGGCCATGACGGCGGCCAGCAGGGGGAGCCGGGCCTCCCGGAGGAGCATGAAGACCATCTGGGTCCGCGTGGCGCCCAGGGCGAGGATCTGCAGGCGCAGGTCCTGCGGGAGCTGCTGGAGGGCGGCCACGCTGATGCCGGCGATGATGGGGGTGGCGATCACCGTCTGGGCGATGACGATGGCCGAGGGGGTGTAGAGGAGCTCCAGCCCCCCGAAGGGCCCGTTGCGCCACAGGAGGATGGTGACGAAGAGGCCCACCACCACGGGCGGGAGGCCCATGCCGGTGTTGATGAGGCTGATGAGGAGGCGCTTGCCGGGGAACGTGTTGAGGGCGAGGGCCGTCCCGGCGCCGAGGCCGAGCACGAGGCTGACCAGCGTCGCCAGGACGGTGACCTTGAGGGTGAAGAAGGTGATGCCCAGCACCTCGGGATCGAGGGACCAGAGCAGTTCAACGGCCTTCTTGATGCCCTCCCAGATCAGCTCCAAGCTTCATTCCTCTTCCATGAAAGGGTAGGCGAAGTCCCGGTGGGGGGCGAAGCATTCCTTGATGGTCCGGGGCGAGGTCCACCGGATGAGGTTGAGGAAGCTCCCGGCCTTGTCGTTGGTGCCGGAGGCGCGGGCGCCGCCGAAGGGCTGGTGGCCCACGACGGCGCCGGTGCACTTGTCGTTGATGTAGAAGTTGCCGGCGGTGTTGGCCAGGGCCGCCGTGAGGCGGTTCACCACGTAGCGGTTGCGGGCGAAGATGGCGCCGGTGAGGGCGTAGGGGCTCGTGCCGTCGAGGACGCGGATGGTCTCGTCCAGCTTCTCGTCCTCGTAGACGTAGACGCTGAGCACCGGCGCGAAGATCTCCTCCTCCATGGTGATGAACTTCGGGTTGGTGGTGACGATGATGGTGGGCTCGATGAACCAGCCCACCGACTTGTCCCCCTTGCCGCCCCAGATGATCTCCGCCTCGGGGCTCTCCTGGGCCAGGCCGATGTAGCGCATGGTGGCGTCATAGCTGGCCTCGTCGATGACGGCGCCCATGTAGTTCCGGAAGTCCCTGACGTCGCCGACCTTGATGCGGGCCATCATGCCCAGGATCAGCTCCCGGAGCTGGGGCCACTTGGAGGCGGGGGCGTAGACCCGGCTGCAGGCCGAGCACTTCTGGCCCTGGTACTCGAAGGAGGAGCGGACGATGGCCGTGGCCGCCTCCACCAGGTCCGCCGAGTGGTGGACCAGGATGTAGTCCTTGCCGCCGGTCTCGCCCACGAGGCGGGGGTAGATGCGGTACTTCTCGAGGTTGCCGCCGACGGTCTTCCACATGCTGTTGAAGACGCCGGTGGAGCCGGTGAAGTGGAGGCCGGCGAAGGACGGGTGGTCCAGCACGACCTTCCCGATGAGGGAGCCCCGGGAGGGCACGAAATTGATCACCCCGCGGGGGAGGCCCGCCTCCTTGTACAGCTCCATCAGGTAGTAGTTGGAGAGGATGGAGGTGCTGGCGGGCTTCCAGACCACCGTGTTGCCCATGATGGCCGGGGCGGTGGCCAGGTTGGCGCCGATGGCGGTGAAGTTGAAGGGCGACACCGCGAAGACGAAGCCCTCCAGGGCCCGGTAGTGGACCCGGTTCCAGGTGTGGTCCGTGGACAGGGGCTGCTGGCGGTAGATCTGCTCCATGAACTTGGCGTTGTAGCGGAAGAAGTCCGCCGTCTCGCAGGTGGAGTCGATCTCGGCCTGGTGGGCCGTCTTGGACTGGCCCAGCATGGTCGCCGCGTTGAGGATGTAGCGGTACTTGGTGGAGATCAGGCTGGCCATGCGGTTGAAGATGGCCGCCCGCTCTTCCCAGGGGGTGTTCTCCCAGTCGGCCTTGGCGTCCAGGGCCGCCTGGATGGCGAGGTGGATCTCCGCTTCGCCGGCCTGGTGGACGTGGGCGAGCACATGGCCGTGCTCGTGGGGGCAGACCGCCGTCAGCAGGTTGCCGGTGCGGACCTCCTCCCCCCCGATGATGAGCGGGATGTCCAGGACCTGGTTGTACTGCCGGTCCAGTTCGGCCTTGAGGCGGGCCCGTTCCGGGCTGCCGGGCGCGTACGAGACGGCAGGCTCATTGTGGCTGTCGGGGAGATTGAACAGGGCGTTGGTCATGGGTCCTTTCAGGCATGCCTACGGCATCCATCCAGTCTAGGAAGGGCTGAATAACGTCCCTAGTTGTCCGCTTTTCCCGCGTCGGGGAAGAAGAGGGGGGAGCCGAACGTGTCGACGCCGAACGTCCGGATGATGGCCTGGGTCTTGGGGGAGACGAGGAACTCGGCGAAGGCCTTGGCGCCCGCCGCGTTCACCCGGGGGAAGCGACCGGGCTGAAGCTCGATCACGTGGTAGATGTTGGCGAGGGCGGTGTCCCCCTCCACCAGGATCGTCTGGCCGGGCATGCTCTTACGGACGGCCAGCCAAGTGCCCCGATCCGTGAGGGTGTTGGCCTTCTTCTCCGCCGCCACGTTGAGGGTGGCGCCCATGCCCTGGCCCGTCTCCAGGTACCAGGCCCGGCCCTTGGGCTCGAACCCGGCCGCCTTCCAGAGCTTCTTCTCCTGGGCGTGGGTGCCGGAATTGTCGGCGCGGCTCACGAAGGGCGCCTTGCCCTCGGCGAGCTTCCGGAAGGCTTCCAGGGCGGTGTGGGCGCCCCTGAGCCCCGAGGGGTCGGCCGCGGGGCCGACCACCACGAAATCGTTGTGCATGACGAGGAGGCGCCGGAGGCCGACCCCCTCCTTCATGAATTCCTTCTCGGCGTCCGGGCTGTGGACGAGGAGCACGTCCGCCTCGCCCTTGCGGCCCATGGCCATGGCCTGGCCGGAGCCGACGGCGATGGTCTTGACCTTGATGCCCGTCTGCCGCTCGAAGGTCGGGACCAGCACATCCAGCAGCCCCGAATCCTGGGTGCTGGTGGTTGTCGCCAGGATGATCGTTCCCTGGGCATGGGCCGCCAGGCCCATCAGGAGGCCCGCGGCGAGGGCAAGGAATCTGTTTTTCATGTCGGCCTCCCAACCCAAGGGGTTCGGGCGGGCATCCCCGCCCACGCCCCTCGTTTGGGGGCGCTAAGGCGCGGACGGGAAGGCCCCGGCCCGGACCGCACTGCGGGGTCGATGGTTACACGTGGATATAGCGGTTGGCAAGGGGTGTCTGAAATTCGGGGGGCCCCCGCGGGCGGGACTCAATCCAGGGGCTCGGCTCGCCGGGGCGTGAATTCGTCGGCCGGTGCGAGCAGCCGGCCATATTCCTTCAGGGCGTGGCGCACGGCGTCCCAGGCCTGGGCCTGGAGGGCCCGGTAGCGCTTGAGGGCTTCCATCCCCAGCTCCGTGACCTGGGCCCCGCCCCCCTTGGCGCCGCCCAGGCGGGCCTGCACGAGGGGCTCCCGGAAGCACTTGTTCATTTCATCAACAAGCAACCAGGCACGCCGGTAACTCATGCCCAGGGCCCGGCCGGCGGCCGAGATGGAGCCCGTCTCCGCGATGGCCTCCAGGAGGTCCGCCTTGCCGGGGCCCATGGCGTAGTGGTCCCCGATGGGGATCCCGATGCGGACGATTTTCCTGGCGTGGGGATTCATGGCGGTACCCGGAGGCTGGGCGCGGCGGCCTGATACCATGGTGCCACCAAGGACGCCCCCATGCTCGGATACGAGGAAGCCCTCCAGCGTGTGCTGGCCCACGCCGCGCCCCTCCCGCCCAGGGTCCTGCCCCTGGCCGAGGCCCTCGGCCTCGCCGCCGCCGAGGACATCCACGCCCTCGAGCCCGTGCCCCCCTTCCGCAACGCCGCCATGGACGGCTTCGCCGTGCGGGTGGAGGATGCCGCCCGCGGACGCCTGCCGGTGGGGGGCACCCTCGCCGCGGGCATGGCCCACGTGCCGCCCCTGGCGCCGGGCACCGCGGTTCGCATCATGACCGGGGCCCCGGTCCCCCCGGAGGCCGACGCCGTGGTGCCCCTGGAGGAGGCCGTGGCCGAGGGCGGCGAGGTCACGTTCCTTCGGCCGCCCCGCCCCGGCGCCCACATCCGGCTCCCGGGGGAGGACATTCCGGAGGGGGGCCGCGTGGTGCCCGCCGGCGCGGTGATCCGTCCCGCGGAGGCGGGGGTTCTGGCCGCCATCGGCCGGCCGACGATCCCCGTGCGGCCCCGCCCCCGGGTGGCCGTGCTGACCACGGGCAACGAGCTGGTGGACGCGGGGACCCGCCCCGGGCCGGGCCAGATCCGGGACGCCAACATCCATTCCCTGTGCGCCCAGGTGCAGGCGGCGGGCGGGGTGCCCCTGCCCTTCCCCCGGGTGGAGGACACCCGGGAGGCCGTCGCCGCGGCCCTCGCCGCGGCCCTGGAGGCGGCGGACGTGGTGCTCACCAACGGTGGCATCTCCGTCGGCGACTTCGACTACATCAAGGCCGTCCTGGAGGCCGAAGGCGCGGAGCAGGTCTTCTGGCGGGTCGCGCAGAAGCCGGGCGCGCCCCTGGGCCTGTGGGTCCTGCGGGGCCGGCCCGTCTTCGGCATCCCGGGCAACCCCGTGGCGGCCATGCTCATGTTCGAGGCCTACGTGCGGCCCGCCCTCCGGAGCCTCATGGGCTACCCCCACCTGCACCGGCCCGAGCGGACGGGCACCATGGCCGCCCTCTGGAAGCGGAGCGGGGATCCCCGGCGCACGGAGTTCCTGCGGGTCATCGCCGAGCGGAGCCCCGAAGGGCTCCGGGTCCGCCTCGCGGGTCCCCAGGGGAGCGGCATCCTGTCCAGCCTGGTGCGGGCCAACGCCATCGCCCTGGTGCCCGAGGGCCTCACCTCCCTCACGCCCGGGGACCCCGTCCGTCTGCAGATGCTGGACGAGCCGGAGGATCATTGAGCGGCCCCAAGCGACCCGTGGTGAGGCTCCTCCAGGTGGGCCTGCGCTCCGCCCACATCGCCGCCATGGGGGTGCTGCTGGGTGGCCTCGCCTTCGGCCTGGGCCGGCCGCGCCTGGATGCCGCGATCCTGGGCGCCCTGGCCAGCGGCCTGGGCCTCCTCCTGCTGGACCTGTGGAGCGGGTCCACGGCCCTCACCCAGGGCAGCGGCGCGGCGGTGATCCTGAAGCTGCTCCTCCTGGGGATGGGGAACCTCTTTCCGGACCACCGCTTCGGCTGGTACCTGGCCGCCACCTTCGTGGCCTCCATCGGCGCCCACATGCCGGGCAGCCTCCGCCACTTCTCCTGGACCGAGGGCCGGGTCATCCCGCGCGGGGAAGGCCGGGGCCGGGATCAGGAGACGGGCCTGCCGCCCGTGACCTCGTAGATGGAACTGGAGATGTAGCTGGATTCGTCGGAGGCCAGCATCACGTAGACGGGGGCCAGCTCCACGGGCTGGGCCGGGCGGCCCCAGGGGGTGGAGGTGCCGAATCGGCTCACCTCCTCCTTCGTCATGGAGGCGGGGATCAGGGGCGTCCACACGGGGCCGGGGGCCACGGCGTTGACCCGGATGCCCCGGTCGGCCAGGAGCCCCGCGAGGCTCTTGGTGAAGGTGGCGATGGCCCCCTTCGTGGTGGCGTAGGCCAGGAGGTCGGGGCGGGGGGTGAAGGCTTCCCGGCTGGAGGTGTTGATGATGGAGGCCCCCGGCCGGAGGTGGGGGAGGGCCGCCTTGCAGAGGTGGAACATGGCGAGGATGTTCACCTTGAAGGTGTGCTCCAGCTCCTCGGTGGTGAGGTCCTCGAGGCTGGCGAAGGTGCGCTGGTGGGCGGCGTTGTTCACGAGGACGTCCAGCTTCCCGAAGGCCTCCACCGCCCTGGCGACGAGGGCGGCGCAGGTGTCGGGGCAGCTGAGGTCGCCGGGGACGAGCACGGCCTTGCGGCCGGCCTCCGTGATCCAGCGGGCCGTGTCCTTGGCGTCGGCCTCCTCGGCCTCCAGGTACGACACCAGCACATCGGCCCCCTCCCGGGCGAAGGCGATGGCCACGGCCTTGCCGATGCCGCTGTCGCCGCCGGTGATGAGGGCGGCCTTGCCCTCGAGGCGCCCGTGGCCCCGGTACGAGGTTTCGCCGTGGTCGGCCTGGGGCGACAGGGCCTGGTCGCTGCCGGGGAGCTGCTGCTGCTGCTCCGGGAAGGGGGGGCGGGGGGTCTCGACGGGACGGGTCGAGGTTTCGGGGCTGGGCATGGGATCCTCCAAGGGGACGGGCGTTCCGGGACGCAGGGGCCTGCCGGAGACTCCCCCCTTGGATGCGGGCCCCGGGCTCCCGTCACGGGTCCGCCAGCCGGGGCAGCTCCCACCGCCGCATCCGGAGGGGGAGGAGGGCCCCCGGCAGGGCCAGGAGGGCGCAAGCGAGGAAGTACCCGGGCCAGCCGAGGGCCTTCACCAGGAACCCGGCGGGGGCGGGGAGGAAGACCCGGGCCAGGGCGGAGAGGCTCGTGAAGATCGCGAACTGGGTGGCCGCGGCGCCCCGGTCGCAGAGGGCGGCCAGGGCCGCCAGGAAGGCCACGCTGCCCATGGCGAAGACGGTGTTCTCGACCAGGGTCGCCGCCCACATGAGGGGGAGGTTCCGCCCGGAGAGCGCCAGGAGGTAAGACAGGAGGATGGCGGCGGCCTGGCCCACCCCGAAGAGGAGCAGGCAGGTGCGCAGGGCGAGGCGGTGGGTGAGCCAGGCGCCCAGCACGCCGCCCACGACCATGGCGAGGAGCCCCATGTCCCGGGTGGCCTGGCCGATCTCCGTCCGGGTGAAGCCCAGCTGCATGAGGAAGGGCATGAAGAGGAGCATGGCCAGGTTGTCGCCCAGCTTGTACAGCAGCATGAAGGCCAGGGTCTCCCCCGCGCCCCGGCGCGCCGCGAGGGCGGCCAGGGGCCCGAGGACCGCGTCCCGGAGGGAGGCGGGGCCCGGGGGGGCGGCGGCTTCCCGGGCCGTGAAGGCCCCCAGGGCGCCGGGCAGGACGAAGGCGGCCGTGGCCAGGAACACCCAGGGCCAGTCCGCCACGTCGGACAGGCGCAGGGCCAGGGCCTGCGCGAAGAGCATGCCCAGGCGGTAGCCGGTGATGTGGAGGGAGGTTCCCGGGCCCTGCCACCGGAAGGGGAGGGTTTCGGTCCGCCATGCGTCCAGGCAGATGTCCGCGCTGGCGCCGCAGAAGAAGGCCAGGGTGGAGAGGGCCGCCGCCGGCCCCAGGCCCGCGCGGGGGTCGGTCCAGGCCAGGAGGGCGGTGCAGGCGGCGAAGCCCAGCAGGGCCACGCCGGCCCAGCCGGTCCGCCGGCCTCCGGCCGGGGGGGCGTACCGGTCCAGGAGGGGCGACCAGAGCACCTTCAGGGTGTAGGGGAGCCCCGTGAGGGAAAAGAGCCCGATGAGGCGGATGTCCACCCCCCGGCTCTCCAGCCAGGCCTGCTGGGTGCCGGTGCACAGGGAGAGGGGGATGCCCGCCGTCAGGCCCAGGAGGCCCATCAGGGCCAGGGTGGGCACGGGGGCCCGGGAACCGGTGGCGGGGGCGGCCATGCCCCAGCATGGCCGGGGTGAAGGGCGGGGCAAGGTCTTGAAAATTCAAGGTTTCCAATTAAGGGCGTCCGTCACGAGGGCCGCCTGCTCCTGGAGGAAGCGGGTCCGGGAGCCCGGCGCCGGGCTGGCCCGCTCCGGGCGCGCCACACACCCCCAGTCGCAGGCCGACGCCCCCAGGCGCTCGCGCACGTACCGCCAGGCTCCCATGTTCCGGGGCTCTTCCTGGGCGAAGAGCCGGACCGCGGACCTCGGATAGCCCGCCAGGGCCTGGCTCAGCTGACCCGCGGGGAAGGGATACAGCTGCTCCAGGCGCAGGATGGCGGTGCGCCGGTCCTGGCGGGCCCGGAGCAGTTCGTGGCCCAGCTTCCCGGAGACCAGGGCCACGCGCTCCACGCCGGCCCGGGGCTCCCCGGCCGCGAAGGCGGGGTCGTCCAGCACCCCCTGGAAGCCGCCGGCGGCCAGGTCCGCCAGGGTGGCGCGGGTGGCGGGGTCGCGGAGCAGCCCCTTGGGGGTCAGGACCGCCAGGGGCCGGCGCCGGGGATCGCGGGCCTGGCGGCGCAGGAGGTGGAAGTGCTGGGCCGCCGTGGAGGGCTGGGCCACCCGCAGGTTGTCCTCCGCGCACAGGTCCAGGAGCCGCTCGAGCCGGGCCGAGGAGTGCTCGGGGCCCTGGCCCTCCTGGCCGTGGGGGAGGAGGAGGACGAGGCCCGCCTCCTGTCCCCACTTGCGCTCGGAGGCGGCCAGGAACTGGTCGAGGATCACCTGCGCGCCGTTGGCGAAGTCCCCGAACTGGGCCTCCCAGAGGACGAGGGCGGCGGGGTCCGCCGTCGCGTAGCCGAACTCGAAGCCCAGGACCGCGAACTCGGAGAGGGGGCTGTCCAGGGCCTCCAGGCCCGGGGCCAGGGCCGCCAGGGGCGTCCAGGGCGCGCCGTTGCGGACGTCGAACAGGGTGAGGTGGCGCTGGCTGAAGGTGCCCCGCACCGCGTCCTGGCCCGAGAGGCGCACGGGGAGGCCCTCCTGGAGGCAGAGGCCGAAGGCGAGGAGCTCGGCGCCGGCCCAGTCCACGGGGCCCCCCTCCGCCACGGCGGCCCGGGCCGCCTGGAGGCGGACCAGCTTGGGATGGACCTGGAAGCCCGCGGGTACCCGCCCCAGGGCCCGGGCCGCCTCGCGCAGGCGCGGCGCCAGGTCCGCCGGCGCCGCCGGGGGCAGGACGGGGGCCTGGGGGGGCGGCAGGTCGGGGGAGGCCGGGCCCGCCGCCACGTCCCCGCGCGCCCGTTGCCGGAGGACCTCGGCCTCCCCGGGGGCGAGGACCCCCTCGGCCTCCAGGCGCGCCGCGTATCCCGCGGCGACGGGGGGGTGGGCGTCGATGCGCCGGTAGAGGAGGGGCAGGGTGAACCGGGGCTCGTCCCCCTCGTTGTGGCCGAAGCGCCGGTAGCACACCAGGCGCACCACCACGTCGGCGCCGAAGCGCTGGCGGGCGTCGAAGGCCAGGTCCGCGGCGCGGACGGCGGCCTCGGGGTCGTCCCCGTTCACGTGGAGGATGGGGAAGCCGTAGGCCTTCGCCAGGTCCGTGCACCGGCGCGTGGACCGGGTGCGCTCCGGTCCGGCGGTGAACCCCACCCGGTTGTCCACCACCAGGTGGAGGGTCCCCCCCGTGGCGTAGCCCTCCAGGCCCGCGAGGTTGAGGGTCTCGGCCACCACCCCCTGGCCGGGGAAGGAGGCATCCCCGTGCAGGAGCACCGGCAGGACCCGCGCCGCGCCGCCTGCCCCCGCCAGGCGCTGCCGCGCCCGGGCCATGCCTTCCACCACCGGGTCCACCGCCTCCAGGTGGCTGGGGTTGGGGGCCAGGGTCACCGCGAGCCCGCCCCCCTCCCAGGAGCGCCGGAGGGCGGAGGCGCCCAGGTGGTACCGCAGGTCGCCGGAGCCGTGGGTGGCCCCGGGATCGGCCCGGTCCTCGAACGTCTCGAAGATGCGGGCCGCGGGCTTGCCCAGGGTGCAGGCCATGACCGCGAGCCGGCCGCGGTGGGGCATCCCCAGCACCGCCTCCCGGACCCCCGCGGCCGCGGCGCGGTCGAAGACCCGGTCCAGGAAGGTCACCGCCGCGTCGCCCCCGCTGAGGGAGAACCCCTTGTGGCCCGGGTAGCGGGTGAGGAGGGCCGCCTCGAAGGCCTCCACCCGCAGGAGCTGGGCGAGGAGGGCGCGGCGCGCCCCGCCGTCCAGGCCGGAGCGCCCGGGGCCCTCCTCCACCGCCGCCTCCAGCCAGGCCCGGAGCGCGGGATCCTCCACGTGCGCCACCTCGGCGCCGAGCGTGCCGCACCAGGCCGCCAGGAGCCGCGCCCCGTCCTCCCCCGCGGGGACGGCCGGGGGCGCCTCCCGGGGCTCGAGGCCCAGGGGGTCCAGGTCCGCGGCGAGGTGGCCCCGCGCCCGGAAGGGGGCGCGGGGATCCGGGGCGGGGGCTTCGGCGAAGACCTCGGCGGCGTAGCCGGCGTTGAGGCCGTAGCGCGCGATGAGCGCGTCGAGGGCGGGATCGGTCATGGGAGGGCTCCTGCTGCCGCGGCCCGGGGGCCGGGGCCGGCATGATGCCACCGGCGGACCCCGTCCGGGGCGGGACAGGGCTGACGGACCGCGCGGCCTGTCGTATAGACTGGGGGGCAAAGGAACCGCATGGGCATCGTACTGGAAGCGCGCATCGACAAGCTTTTCGCGTGGCTGAGCGCCGCCGGGTGGCAGAAGCTGGGCAAGCTGATGGCCGTCGTCATCACCTGCGTGGTCATCCTCTGGGCCCTCCGGCTGGTCTCCAAGGCGGTGGCCCGCTCCATGGCCTCCGGCATCGGCGGCGGGGATCCCGAGACCCAGCGCCGGGCCCGGACCCTGGGCGCCGTCATCGCCAACTTCGCCCGGGTCCTCGTGATCACCTTCTTCATCCTGGAGACCCTTCAGGAATTCAACGTGAACGTGGGCCCCCTGGTGGCGGGCGTGGGCATCGTGGGCGCGGCCATCGGCTTCGGCGCCCAGAACCTGGTGAAGGACGTCATCGGCGGGTTCTTCCTCCTCGTGGAGAACCAGTACGGGGTGGGGGACATCATCTCGGTGGGCGACAAGCACGTCGGCACCGTGGAGCGCATGACCTTCCGCATGACCATGCTCCGGGACGTGGAGGGCCGGGCCCACTTCATCCCCAACGGGAACGTCAACGACGTGATCGTCATGAGCAAGAACTTCGCGAAGGCCCTCGTGGACGTGGAGATCAGCCACGAGGAGGACATGGACCGGATCATGGACCTGCTGCGGCAGGTGGGGGCCGAGATGAGCTCGGCCGTGGAGAGCGTCCTGGAGCCCACCGAGGTGCTGGGCGTCGAGACGATGACCCCGGTGAGCTGCACGGTGCGGACGGTCACCAAGTGCGCGCCGGGCCAGCAATGGGCGGTGGCCCGGGAGTACCGCCGGCGGATCCTCGCGCGGTTCAAGCTTGAGAACGTGAACCATCCCGTCCCGCAGCGGCGCATCATCACGATCTGAAACGAGGAACCTTTCGGGACATCAAGCCATTCATTGAACTTGTGAGCTTGTCGGGCCGCCCAGAGTTCCGCGAGGCAGGGGTCGGGCCCAGTGGTAGGATAGGAGGCTCCCCCCAGCGGGGATTTCGCGAGGTTTGACACCATGGAATACAACTACGGAGACCGTGCCGCCGTCGGGATGTCCCGGGACGGGGCGCGGGCCGCGTTCGTGCGCAGCGTATATTTGTGGCTCATGGGTGGGTTCGGCGTGGCCGCCGTGGGCGTGCTCAGCACCCCCTACGTGCTCGCCTTCCTGCTGCCCATCTTCGGCCGCTACTTCTTCTGGCCCCTGATCATCGGCTACTTCGGCGCCTTCATGTGGGCCCAGGCCGTCAGCCGCCGCAAGCCCGTCAACCGGTTCGCCTACGCCCTCTTCACCTACGTGTCGGGCATCCTGGCCGGCATCGCCATGGCCGCCACCGTCCAGCAGGCGGGCCCCGGCATCGTCCTCACCGCCTTCGCCCTCACGGCCCTGGACTTCCTGGTCCTGAGCGCGGTGGCCTTCGTGACCCGGAAGGACTTCAGCTTCCTGGGCAGCTTCATCCTGGTGGGCCTCGTCGTGGCCCTGGGGGCGAGCCTCATCGGCTTCTTCTACCACGCCGAGATCTTCCACCTCATGATCTCCGCCGTCATCGTCATCGCCTGCTCCGCCAAGATCCTCTGGGACACGAGCCGCATGCTCCTGGCGGGCGAGTTCGACGACCCCGCGGGCTTCGCCCTCTCCCTCTTCATCAGCCTCCTGAACATCTTCCTCAACCTGCTCCGCCTGCTCTCGGGCGGGCGCCGCGATTGATCCCTTCCAAAGGAACCCCATGCTCCGCAGCCTGACCCTCGCCCTCGCCTCCCTGGCCCTGGTCGCCCAGGCCCCCGCCCCCAAGGCGGAGCCCGCGGCCAAGCCCGCCCCCAAGGCTGAGCCCGCCGCGAAACCCGCGCCCAAGGAGGACAAGGTGCTCGCCACCATCGGTGGCACGCCCGTGAAGGAATCCGATTTCGAGCTCTTCCTGAACCTGAGCGTCCCCGAGCAGCAGCGGGCCCAGGTGATGATGATGCCGGGCGCCCGGGAGAACTACCAGAAGCGCTTCCTCGAGTTCAAGGTGCTGGCGGTCAAGGGCGAGAAGGAAGGCCTCGCCAAGACGCAGGACTTCGCCCGCAAGCTGGACCTGATGCGCATGCAGGTGCTCATCCAGGCCCTCTTCGACCGCGACGGCGGCAAGCTGCGCGACGACGCCAAGGTCAGCGACGAGGAGGTCAAGGCCTACTTCGAGAAGCACCCGGACAAGTTCCGCAGCCCCGAGACCTTCTCCGCCCGCCACATCCTCGTCAGCACCCGGGCCAACGGCACCGACAAGCCGCGCACCGAGGAGGAGGCCCAGGCCCGCATCAAGGAGGCCCAGGCGGCCCTCAAGGCCGGCAAGCCCTTCGACGAGGTCGCCAAGACGTTCTCGGACGACCCCGGCAGCAAGGACAAGGGGGGCCTGTACGAGGACATCGCCTTCGGCCGCTTCGTGCCGGAGTTCGAGAAGGCCGTCCGCGACCAGAAGCCGGGCGTGGTGGGCGAACCCGTGAAGACCATGCACGGCTACCACCTGATCCAGGTCGAGAAGGTGAACCCCTCGGTGCCCCAGACCTTCGAGGCCGCCAAGGAGACCGCCCGTCAGCAGGCCGCCGCCGAGAAGAATGAGACGATCATGAATGCCTACATGGAGGCGGCCCGCAAGGAAGTCGGCTACCACGAGGGGGCCGTCCCCGCGGCCCGTCCCGCCAAGGTGGCCCCCAAGGCCAGGAAGGCCTCCAAATGAACATCCGCGGCCTTTCGGTCCTGTGCGTGCCCTGCATCCTCGCGGGGGCGCCGGAGGTGCGGGAGGAGATCCTCGTGGTCGTCAACGGCCACGCCATCACCCGCCGGGTCTTCCAGCAGGCCGTTGAGCAGGAGACCGCCGCCCTCTACCGCCAGTTCAGCGGCAAGGCCCTCGACGAGAAGCTGCGCGACGCCCGGGAGAAGACCCTCCAGGGCATGATCGACAACTTCATCATCCAGGACAAGGCCGCCGACCTCGGCATCCAGGTCCGGGACGAGGACATCCGGAACTACATCGAGGACATCAAGAAGCAGAACAACTTCGCCACGGACGAGGATTTCGAGCGCGCCCTCAAGGGCTCCCTCGGCATCGGGCTCCCCGCCTACATCGCCCGCAGCAAGAGCGACATGCAGAAGCAGGAGGTCCTGAGGCGGGAGGTCTACTCCAAGATCGCCATCGAGGACCAGGAGCTGCGCGCCTGGTACCTGGACCACAAGGAGGACTACCGGATCCAGCCCCGCTTCCGCATCCGGGAGCTGGTCCTCCCCAAGGGGGCGACCCCCGAGGAGACCGAGGCGAGCCGCGCCAAGCTGGCCAAGGTGAAGGAGGCCCTGGACAAGGGCACCACCTTCGAGAACCTGGTGAAGGAGTACTCCGTCAGCACGAGCCGGAGCACCGGGGGCGACCTCGGATGGCTGCCCCGGGGCGTCCTGCACGCCAACATCGAGACGGCCTCCCTGGCCCTCAAGCCGGGCGAGGTCTCGGGCCCCCTCGAGACGGACAAGAACTTCTACATGGTCCAGCTCATCGAGGCCCAGCTCGACGCCGTGAAGCCCTTCGAGGACGTCCGGATGCAGATCCGGGAGAAGCTGCAGGAACCGAAGGCGCAGAACGCCATCGAGAACTACCTTGGGGGCATGCGGACCCGGGCCAACGTCCGGTTCATGGTCCCGAAGGAAGACATCATCAAGGGGTGAGGAGCGTGCGGCTGGACCTGTTCTTGAAGAAGACCCATCTGGTGAAGCGCCGTGAGTTGGCCCGCGAGCTCTGCGACGAGGGCATGGTGCGGGTGGACGGCACCCCCCGGAAGGCCAGCTTCGAGGTGAAGCCGGACATGGAGCTGGAGTTCCCCCTCTACAACCGCATCATCCGGGCCCAGGTGCTGAACCTGCCCGAGGGCACCGTGGCGCGGGGCGACCAGTGGACCTACATCGAGATCCTGGAGGAGAAGTGGGCCCCCATGGACGACGGTTCCGTGTCCGACCCGATGCTGCCCCGCCCCAAATCGCCCACCTTCCATTGACGAGCGCCCATGACTGACCAGGCCCCCCTCCGGTCCCTCAAGGAGGGGGACGTCTTCAACGGCCACCTCCTCGCCCTCGAAGCCGCCTTCAAGACCAGCGCCAAGGGGAGCGAGTACCTGGAGCTGCGCCTGGGGGACGCGTCCGGCGACCTGAAGGCCTTCCTCTGGGACCTCCGGGCCGTGGAGGGGGACCTCGACCGCATCGCCCCCGAGGCCTTCCTGAAGGTGAAGGGCCAGATCTCCTCGTACAACGGCCGGGCGCAGATGCGCCTGGACAAGGTGCGGTTCGCGCCGGACGCGGAGGTGGGGGACCTGGCCCGCTTCTTCCCGGTGAGCGCCCGCCCCCTGGACGCCATGGTCCGGGAGTTGGACGCCCTCATCGCGGGCATCGCCGACCCCTGGATCCGGGCCCTGCTGGAGCGGTTGTTCGTTCAGGATGCGGACCTCCGGGACGCCTTCTGCCGGGCCCCGGCGGCCAAGTCCATGCACCACGTGTGCCTCGGAGGGCTCCTGGAGCACACCCTGTCCGTGGCGGCGATGGCGGACCGGGCCTGCGGCCACTACGCGGACCTGAACCGGGACCTGGTCGTGGCCGGGGTGCTCCTCCACGACGTGGGCAAGACCGCCGAACTGACCTACCAGCGGAGCTTCGGCTATTCGGACGCCGGCAACCTGGTGGGGCACATCGCCCTGGAGGCCGAATGGGTGGGCCGGGCCGCGGACGCCATCCCCGGCTTCCCCCCCGCCCTGCGGCTCCACCTCCTCCACATCGTCCTCAGCCACCACGGCCGGCTGGAGTACGGCTCCCCCGTCGTGCCCAAGACCCCGGAGGCCCTCCTCGTCCACTACCTGGACGACCTGGACGGCAAGCTGGAGGCCATGGCCCGGGCCGTCCGGGAGGACGCGTCGGACGGGGCCTGGACCCCCTTCTCGCGCGCCCTCGAACGGATGATCTACAAGGCCCGGTGGCCCAAGGCTTAGGCGCGGGCGAGCGGGCATTGCCCGGATAACCGCCCCGGGTTACCCTGGGGGCCATCCGGACAGGCGTAACGCGCATGACGTTGTTCCCCCTGCCTTGCGCCACCTCCCACCCAGGGGCCCCCATGAAGCAGTCGCGGAAGGCCAAGCGGTACGACGACTCGGTCCTCCCCGGGGATTTCAACGGCTTCGAGCCCTTCAGCGCCGGGGATCCCGCCGTCGGCGTCGTGAGCGGCGCCCTCCGGCGGACCCGGGCCGGCGTGGAGGTGGGCCACCTGACCCTCGAGTGCCCGGAACCCCCCCGGCGGAGCTTCGCCCGGCTCCAGGCCCGGGCCGAGGACCTCTCCCGGCAGCTCACGTACCTGGACGAGCGCATGGAGATCGTGGACCACGACCGGCGGGGCCTGTACATCCAGCTCCGCAGCCTGCCCCCCTACAAGGACGAGGCCCAGATCCAGTTCAATGAGATCTCCATCGCCCGGGACCGGGTGGTCCTCAAGCGGATCGCCTTCCATCGCCGGGATGAGGTGAAGCGGGAGGTGCCCCTGACCCTCAGCGAGGAGACCCTGGAGCGCCTCATGGCGGACCTGCGGAGGGTGCTGGGCTAGGGCCGCAGCTCGGCCGCGAAGGCCTTCACCCGGTCGTACAGGGCCCGGGGGCTGAGGCCCTCCTCGTCCAGGAGCCGGGCGTGGTCGCCGTGGTGGACGATGTGATCGGGCACGGCGCAGCGGAGGAGTGGGCGGGCGATGCCCTGGTCGGCCAGGAACTCGGCGATGGCGCCGGTGAAGCCGCCGGGGGCGCAGCCTTCCTCCAGCGCCACGACGGCGCGGGTGTGGCGGGCCCATTGGCCGATCAGCTGCTCGTCCAGGGGCTTGATGAAGCGCGCGTTGATGACGGCGCAGTCCAGGCCCTCCCCAGCCAGGCGTTCGGCCAAGGCGGTGGCGGAGGCGACGAGGGTGCCCACCGCCACGAGCAGGAGGTCCCGGCCCTCGCGCAGCAGCTCGCCCTTGCCGATGGGCAGGGCGGTGACGGGGTCCTCCAGGGGGACCCCCAGCGCGTTGCCCCGGGGGTAGCGGAGGGCGGCGGGCCGGTTGCTGTAGATGGCCGTGAAGAGCATGCGCCTCAGCTCGTTCTCGTCCTTGGGGGCCATGAGGATGAGGTTGGGCATGCACCGCAGGTAGGCCAGGTCGTACAGGCCGTGGTGGGTGGGGCCGTCGGCCCCGACGATGCCGCCCCGGTCCATGGCGAAGGTCACCGGGAGGTTCTGCAGGCACACGTCGTGGAGCACCTGGTCGAAGCCGCGCTGCAGGAAGGTGGAATAGATGGCCGCAACCGGGCGCAGGCCCTGGCAGGCGAGCCCGGCCGCGAAGGTCACCGCGTGCTGCTCGGCGATGCCCACGTCGAAGCACCGCGCCGGATGGGCCTTCTGGAAGAGGTTAAGGCCCGTGCCGTCCAGCATGGCCGCCGTGATGCCGACGATCTTCTCGTCCCGGCGGGCCAGCTCGGTGAGGGTGTTCCCGAAGACCGCCGTGTACGACGGGGGCGCGGGCTTCGCCGGATCGGGGGCGGGCTTGATGATCTCCCCGGATTCCCGGTCGAAGGCGGTGACGCCGTGCCACTTGAGGGGGTCCTTCACGGCGGGGTCGTAGCCGTGGCCCTTCTGGGTCTGCACGTGGAGGAGCACCGGGCCTTCCGCCATGCGCTCCTTGGCCTCCCGCAGGGCCCGGAGGACGGCGGCCACGTCGTGCCCGTTGACGGGGCCGATGTAGCGGAAGCCCAGGTCCTCGAAGAGCAGGCCGGGCACGGCGATGCGCTTGAAGGACTCCTCGCTCCACTTGGCGGCCTTGGCCAGGCGCCGGCTGACGCTGGCCACCGGGATGGTCTTGATGGCGTGCTCGATGCGGTCCCGCCAGCGGTTGTAGTACTGGCCGCTGATCATCTGGTTCAGGTAGCCCTGGAGCGACCCCACGTTGGGGTTGATGCTCATGTCGTTGTCGTTGAGGATGACCATGAACTTGCGGGTCTCGAGGAACCCCGCCTGGTTCAGGCCCTCGAAGGCCATGCCCGCGGTCATGGAGCCGTCGCCGATGACGGCGACGCAGGCGTAGTCCTGCCCGGTCAGGTCCCGGGCCTTGGCCATGCCCAGGGCGGCCGAGATGCTGGTGCTGGCGTGGCCCGCCCCGAAGTGGTCGTAGGGGCTCTCCTCGCGCTTGAGGAAGCCGGAGAGGCCGTTGTGCTTGCGCAGGGTGGAGAAGCGGTCCTTCCGGCCCGTGAGGATCTTGAAGGGGTAGGCCTGGTGCCCCACGTCCCAGACGATGCGGTCGACGAGGAAGTCGAAGTGGTGCATGAGCCCCACGGTCAGCTCCACCGTGCCGAGGTTGGAGCTGAAGTGGCCCCCGGTCTCGCTGACCGAGGCGATGATGAAGTCCCGCACCTCCTGGGCGAGCTGCTCCATCTGGACCAGGCTGAAGTGATGGATCTGCTGCGGCGCCGCCACGGAGTCCAGCAAGGGATATCTGCTCACGCGCCGCGCTCCGCCAAGTAAGTGGCCAAGGCCGTCAGGGAAAGGGGATTCGGTAGCGAAGCTAGCTGGCATCTGGCGCGTTCCGTGGCCTCCTGCAAGGCCTTGCGGGCTCCCTGGAGCCCGAGGAGCAGGGGGTAGGTGATTTTACCCCTGCCCTCGTCCTTGCCAACCCGCTTCCCCATGGCCTCCGTGGTGGAGGTGGCGTCCAGGATGTCGTCCTGGATCTGGAAGGCGAGGCCGATGGCTTCGCCGGCCGCCCTCAGGGCCTCGCGGTCCTCCCGGCTGGCGCAGCCCGCGATGGCGCCCAGTTCCAGGCTGGCCCGCAGGAGGGCGCCCGTCTTCAGGCGGTGGATCTGCTGGAGGCCGGCCAGGGTCACGGGCTCGCCGCCCCGGGTGCGCGCCTCCCCTTCCAGATCGAGGGCCTGGCCGCCGACCATGCCACGCCAGCCGGCGGCCTCGCCCAGGACGCGGAGGGCGTCCACCCGGCGGGAGGGAGGCAGGTCCGGGTCGGAGGCGAGGTGGGTGAAGGCCTCGGTGAGGAGACCGTCCCCCGCCAGGATGGCGGGGCCCTCGCCGAAGGCCACGTGGCAGGTGGGCTTGCCCCGCCGGAGATCGTCGTCGTCCATGGCGGGGAGGTCGTCGTGGATGAGGGAATAGGTGTGGATGTACTCCAGCGCGACCGCGCAGCTGAGGGCCGACGCGGCGGCGGCGCCCACGGCTTCCGCGGCGAGCATACAAAGAACCGGGCGAATCCGCTTGCCGCCGGCCTGGAGGCTGTACACCATGGCCTCGGCCAGGTGCGGGGCCTCGCCGTCGGCGAAGGGGAGCAGGAAGCGGGACTCGAACAGGGGGACCAGGCGGGCCAGGTCGGCCTTCACCTGCTGGGATGCGGACAGATTCAAGCGGGCTCCCCCTCGAAGGGCTCGGCCTTCACCTCACCTCCGAGCCCCTGGCGGAGGATCTCCACCCGGCGCTGGGCCGCCCCGAGCTGCTGCTGGAGGGCGCGGCTGAGGGTGACGCCCTCTTCGAAGGCCTGCAGGGCCTCCTCCAGGCCGAGGCTCCCGGCCTCGAGCCGGCCCACGAGGGCCTCGAGCCTGTCCAGGCCGTCTTCGAAGGAGGGCGGGTCGTTCGTCATGCCCTCATTGTATCCGGTATGGAAACCCTTCACTTGGCCTTGAGCTCGGCCCGCAGCTTCTTGCCGGCGTCCTCCAGCCGGTAGCCGGTCGGCAGCTCGAAAGTCGCGGCCGGAATGGGCCCGGTCTCCACCCGGGTCGCCTCGGTGACGGCGTCCATGCCCATGAGGCCCGCCAGGTGGGTCTTGAGGGGCATCCCCTTGAGCTTGGCCATCTCCTCGTAGAGGCGCTTGAAGCTGGCGCCGGCCGGGCCGGCCTTGGCGAAGGCGGCGGCCTGGGCCCGGACCATGCGCGCGCTGGCCGTGTCGGGGTAGGGCGGCCGCAGGGTGGGGTCGAGGCTCACCTCCATGAGGAGCTTGCCCACCCGGATCGACCAGGCCTCGCAGGCGCGGCCCGCGACCTTGTCGGCGCCCTTCTTCTCGACCTTCACGTCGTTGGGGTCGCCGAACATGGCCCCCATGAGGCCCCCGACGCCCTCGGGGAGGCTGCCGTTGAGGGCGTCCAGGGCGGCGAAGGCGTCCTCGAAGGTGATCATTTCGATGACCTTCTTCTTGTGGTCGATGGTGTAGGTGGCGCCCTTGGTGAAGTCCACGAGGGTGTCCCGCTGGTCCCGGGCGTTCCGGGTCAGGGTGTGCGCGGCCGTGTAGTAGCGGACCTCCGTTCCCTCCCCGAGCCGCTTGGCGGACGTGGTGCTGGTGATGGTCAGGTCGGCGGCACCGAGGATGCCGAAAGCCAGGGTTGCGGCCAGGGCCAGGACAGGGCGTAATCTCATAGGATCTCCCGGGATCGACGTGACCCCACCTTACCGCCGGCTGGTTCGGTCCGCGCGCCCAAAAAGCTTGTAAATTAAGATCGTCAGGGTGGAAAAAACAATGGCTCGCTTGCTCGTAGTCGATGATTCCCGGGAGACCTGCGACCTCCTCGAACTCCTCCTCGGGGAGGGCCTCGGCATGGAGGTGGAGGTGGTCAAGGCCACCCGGCCCGAGGAGGCCCTGAAGCACCTGCAGGCCGGCGGCATCGACCTGATGCTCTCCGACATCAACCTGGAGGCGGGCATGGACGGGATCGATCTCCTGAGGGCCGCCCGGCCCCTGGAGGTGGAGACCATCCTCCTGACGGGCTTCGGCACCCTGGAGAAGGCCCTGGAGGCCGTCCGGGAGGGGGCCTTCGACTTCATCTCCAAGCCCTGGAACAACGAGGAGCTGAAGTCCCTCGTCAAGCGGGCCCTCCTCATGAAGGCCAACAAGGGCGGCGGGGCCGAGGCGGGGAAGGCCGCGTCCCTCAACCAGAGCGTCATGATCGGGTCCAGCCCCAAGATGATGGAGGTCTACCGGACCATCGCCTCCCTCCAGAACAGCCGGACCACGGTGCTCATCATCGGGGAGAGCGGGACCGGCAAGGAGCTGGTGGCCCAGAACATCCACCTCAGCAGCGACCGCAAGTCGGCGCCCTTCGTCGCCATCAACTGCGGGGCCCTCACCGAGAGCCTCCTGGAGTCCGAGCTGTTCGGGCACGTGAAGGGGGCCTTCACGGGCGCCGTGGCCGACAAGAAGGGGCTCTTCGAGGAGGCCAACGGCGGCACCATCTTCCTGGACGAGATCGGCGAGACCTCCCTGGGCTTCCAGGTCCGGCTCCTGCGCGTGCTCCAGGAGCAGGAGGTCCGGAAGGTGGGCGGGAACCGCACGGTCAAGGTCGACGTCCGCGTCATCGCCGCCTCCAACAAGGACCTGGCCCAGATGGTCAAGGCGGGCAAGTTCCGGGAGGACCTGTACTACCGCCTCTGCGTGGTCGAGATCCGCGTCCCCCCCGTGCGGGAGCGCTACAGCCGGGACGCCGCCGGCAAGGTGACCTCGGACATCCCGGCCCTCCTGGACCACTTCCTGGCCGAGTGCGGCCGAAAGGACGGGACGGTCTACCGCATCCGGAGCGACGCGCGCCGCCAGCTCGAGGCCTACAGCTGGCCCGGCAACGTGCGGGAGATGGGCAACATCGTCGAGCACCTCACCCAGCTCAGCCGGGGCCGGGAGATCACCCCCGACGACTTCCCCGAGAAGGTCCGGGAGGAGCTGCGGACCCGGGGCGCCGGCATGCCCGCGGCGCCGGCCCCCCTCCTGGAGCTCATCCGGGACTGGGACCGCCTGCCGACCCTGGAGGAGCTGGAGCGGCGCTACATCCAGGTCCTGCTCAAGCACGAGCAGAAGAAGAGCCGCATCGCGGACATCCTGGGGAAGGACCGGACAACCCTCTACCGCAAGCTCAAGGACCTGGGTCTGGGGGACGGCGCCGACGAGCGGGAGTGATGCGGAATGCAACGTGTTGCAGAATCCCACGGGGGATTCGGAAACATCCAAGTTGCAATTCAAGAAATAATTGAATTTAAATTTTGGCAAAGTTGATGCTTCATGGTTGGCAGACCTCCGGCCGTTGCCGGAATCCATCCTGGAGCCATCCATGAACAAGCTCGCTGCCCTGCTTGTGGCCGCCGCCCTCATCAGCCCCGCGTTCGCCGAGGACGCCAAGGCCCCCAAGAAAGAAGAGACCAAAAAGGTCGAAGTGAAGAAGACCGAGAAGAAGGCTGAGAAGAAGGCCGAGAAGAAGGAAGAGGCCAAGAAGGCCGTGACCGAAGAGAAGAAGGAAGCCAAGAAGGCCGAGAAGACCGAGAAGAAGGCCGAGAAGAAGGCTGAGAAGAAGGAAGAGGCCAAGAAGGCCGTGACCGAGGAGAAGAAGGCCGAGGAGCCCAAGGCCGAGAAGAAGGCCGCCAAGAAGGCCAAGAAGGCTGCCAAGAAGGAAGAGAAGAAGGAAGCCGCTCCCGCCGCCGAGAAGAAGGCGATGACCGAGGAGAAGAAGGAAGCCAAGAAGGCTGAGAAGACCGAGAAGAAGGCCGAGAAGAAGGCCGAGAAGAAGGAAGAGGCCAAGAAGGCCCTGACCGAGGAGAAGAAGGCCGAGGAGCCCAAGGCCGAGAAGAAGGCCGCCAAGAAGGCCAAGAAGGCTGCCAAGAAGGAAGAGAAGAAGGAAGCCGCTCCCGCCGCCGAGAAGAAGGCGATGACCGAGGAGAAGAAGGAAGCCAAGAAGGCCGAGAAGGCTGAGAAGAAGGCCGAGAAGAAGGCCGAGAAGAAGGAAGAGGCCAAGAAGGCCCTGACCGAGGAGAAGAAGGCCGAGGAGCCCAAGGCTGAGAAGAAGGCCAAGAAGGCTGCCAAGAAGGCCGAGAAGAAGGAAGAGGCCAAGAAGGCCATGACCGAGGAGAAGAAGGCCGAGGAGCCCAAGGCTGAGAAGAAGGCCAAGAAGGCTGCCAAGAAGGCCGAGAAGAAGGAAGAGGCCAAGAAGGCCATGACCGAGGAGAAGAAGGCCGAAGAGCCCAAGGCTGAGAAGAAGGCCAAGAAGGCTGCCAAGAAGGCCGAGAAGAAGGAAGCCGCTCCCGCCGCCGAGAAGAAGGCGATGACCGAGGAGAAGAAGGAAGCCAAGAAGGCCGAGAAGGCTGAGAAGAAGGCTGAGAAGAAGGCTGAGAAGAAGGCCGAGAAGAAGGCCGAGAAGAAGGAAGAGGCCAAGAAGTAACCACTTCTTGTTCGCAGGATCAGAGGGGGCCCCGCATGGGGCCCCTTCTGTTGTTGGGCGGTTCTTCCAGGTGCGTGCGGGAAAGGACCGGGGGGCGGGAACCGGGCCGGCGGGTCTGGCTGTTCACCCTCACCCGCCGGGATGACGCCCGCGATCCGCCCGCCCAGGCGCGTTGGCCTTCAAGGTCCCGCGACGCCCATCCGGACCGTCATCCCCAGCCACGCTGCGGCCCCGGAGCCTTCCATCCGGCCAGCGACCGCCCCCCACGCCTGGCCAAGGGCGCCTGCAGATTCGCCTCGTCGGAGGGGAGACCCATGGACGGAAAGGCCCGGTCCCCCGCTCCGAGCCCTGGGGCCATCGGATCCGGGGGACCGGGCAGGTCGGCAGGTTGAGCTAGCAGACCTTGTGCATCCAGCCGTTGGGATCGGGATCCACGCCGTGCTGCAGGTTCAGGAGGGCTTCCCGCAGCTTGCTGGCCACGGGGCCGGTCTCGCCGCCGTTGACCTTCCACTCGCCGTGGGCGCTCTTCACGGTGCCGATGGGCGTGATCACCGCGGCGGTGCCGCAGGCGAAGGCCTCGGTCATGGTGCCGTTGCGCAGGGCCTCGGCCCAGTCGTCCACGGAGATGCGGCGCTCCTCGGCCCGGAAGCCCAGCTTCTTGGCCAGGTCCAGGAGGGTGAGGCGGGTGACGCCGGGCAGGAGGGTGCCGGTGAGGACGGGGGTGGCGACGATGGTCTCGCCGTTCTCCTTGTAGACGAAGAAGATGTTCATGCCGCCCATCTCTTCGATGTAGCGCCGGTGCACGGCGTCCAGCCAGACCACCTGGTCACAGCCCTCGGCCTTGGCCTCCTTCTGGGCCACGAGGCTGGCGGCATAGTTGCCCGCGCACTTGGCGGAACCGGTGCCGCCGGGCGCGGCCCGGACATAGTTCTCGGAGATCCACACGGTCACCGGCTTCACGCCCTGGGGGAAGTAGGCGCCCGAGGGGGACGCGATGAGGATGAAGAGGTATTCCTTGCTGGCGCGCACGCCGAGGGCGGCCTCGGTGGCGATCATGAGGGGGCGGAGGTAGAGGCTCTCGCCGACGGCGTCGGGCACCCACGCCTGCTCCTGGGTGATGAGGAGGTCGGCGGCTTCCACGAAGAGGTCCACGGGCAGCTCGGGCATGGCCAGGCGGCGGGCGGAGGCGTTGAAGCGGTGGGCGTTGGCCTCGGGGCGGAAGGTCTTGATGGAGCCGTCGGGCTGCTTGTAGGCCTTGAAGCCCTCGAAGATGGCCTGTCCGTAGTGGAGGACGCTGGCGGCCGGGTCCAGGACGATGGGGCCGTACGGCTTGAGGACGCCCTTGCCCCAGCCCGTCTCCTCGTTGTACGGGATGACGATCATGTGCTCGGAGAAGACCTTCCCGAAGCCCGGATTCTGCATCCGCTTGGCCCTTTCTTCGGAGGAGAGCGGCTCCTTGGCGGGCTGGATATCGAAGCGCGCGGAGACCTGATTGGCGGTGATGGCGTTCATGGGGACTCCTTCAAGGTTGGGCGGCGGGACGGGCGTGGATGAGCCCTCCGAGCCGCGCGATGGCTTCGCGGGTGACGCTGGGCGCGTGGGTGGAGAAGTTGAGGCGCAGGCAATTGGTGCCCCGGCCGTCGGGGAAGAAGAGGGGCCCCGGGGCGAAGCCCAGGCCGTGGCTGATGGCGTCCCGGTGCAGGTCGAGGCTGGAGACGTCCTCGGGGAGCACCACCCACAGGTGCATGCCCCCCTTGGGCTCGGTCACCTCGGCCTCCCGGGGGAAGCTGGCCTGGATGGCCTCGAGCATGGCGTCGCGCCGCTCCCGCAGCGCCTTCCGGAGACGGGTCAGGTGCCGGCGGAAGCCGCCGCTCTCCAGGTAGTGGCCCACGACGGCCTGGCTCAGGGTGGGCAGGGCCACCGTGTGCACCTCCTGGACGATGGAGATGCGGGAGAGCACGGCGTCCGGGGCGATGAGGTAGCCCAGGCGGAGACCCGCGGCCAGGGACTTGGAGAAGCTGCCCAGGTGGATGACGTGCTCGGCGCCCGGCAGGCTCCGGAAGCTGGGGGTGCGCCCGCCGATGAAGCGCAGGTCGCCGTAGGTGTCGTCCTCCACGACGGTGACCCCGTGCTGGCGGGTGAGGGCGAGGATGCGCTCGCGCCGGGCCCGGCTCAGGGTCATGCCCGTGGGGTTGTGGAAGGTGGGCACCGTGAAGAGCAGCTTGGCGTCGCCCTTCTGGAGGATGGAGGCCAGGCGGTCCGGGTTGAGGCCGTTGCGGTCGACGGGGACGGGCACGGCCTCCCGTCCCAGGGTCCGGATGAGGGCCAGGGCGCCCATGTAGCAGGGGCTCTCCACGAGCACGCGGTCGCCGGGGACGGTCAGGGTCTCCAGCACGACGGCGAGGCCGGCCTGGGCGCCGGGGATGGCGCGCACGCCCCAGCCGGGGGGCACGGGCTCGCCCTCGGCGCCGAGCCAGGCCGCGACGGCCTCCAGGTACGAGGCATGCCCGCTGGGGGCGGCGTAGACCCAGGCGCTGGCGTCCAGCTCCCGCATGGTCTTCGCGTAGAGGCGGCGGAGGGCCTCGCCCGGGAGCAGGTCGGAGGGCGGGAAGCCCGCGGAGAAGCTCACCAGGAGGCGGTTCTGGGCCAGCTCGAGGGTCTCCCCGAGCCAGGGGCCCAGTTCGTCCTCGCGCACCCGCAGGGAGGAGCCCTGGAAGGGGAAGGTGTCGGGATCCAGGAGGGCCGGGGCCTCCGGAAGGTGGTCGGCCACGAAGCTCCCCCGCCCCGCGACGGTCTGCACCCAGCCGGTGCGCTTGAGGCCCGCCAGGGCCTTGAGCACGGTCAGGCGGTGGACCTTGAAGCGCTGGGCCAGCTCCGGCACGGCGGGCAGCCGCATGCCGGCCTTCCACTCACTGGCCTGGATGAGGCTGCGCAGGGTCCGCTGCAGCTGGAGATACAGCGGGCTGGCGGCGCCTGGGTTCAAGGTTGAGGAAGGGATCATGACCCCCAAAGTTTGGTTCCGGGAGGGGGAAATGTCATCAGACCCCGGTCAAAAAGATATACCCGGACAGACCGGTTCACTGGGAAAACCGGTTTTTGGTCTACGGCCAGACCGGCGCATACCGGTCAGGCCACCAGATCACCCGGCCGAATAGCGGACGAACGGCCGGTGCCCAGGGCGGAAACGCCCAGCCGGGCGGGATCCAGCACCTCCCGGGCGACCCGCAGGAGCTGGCCCTCCGTGACGGCGTCGATCTCCTCGATCTGCTCGTCCAGGCTGAGGAGGCGGCCCGTGTGGAGGGCCTGGTAGGCGAGGCTGAACATGCGGCTGGTGGCGGATTCCTGGCTGAAGACGAGGTTGGTGCGCAGCTGGAGCTTGGCCCGCTCCAGCTCCTCCTCCGAGACGCCGGTGGCCCGCACCCGGGCGCACTCGGCCAGGGTCCGGGTGACCAGCTCCCGGGCGCGGCCGGGGGCGCAGCTCGCCGCCACCTGGAGGGCGCCGGTGTCCTGGTAGTGGCTGAGGTAGGTGCCCACCTGGTAGCAGAGGGCGTTCTTCTCCCGCAGCTCCATGAAGAGGCGGCTGGACATGCCCCCGCCCAGGATGTGGCTCAGCACGTTCACCGCGGCCCGGTCGGGGTGGATGTGGGGCTGGGCGGGGAAGCCCAGGACGAGGCTCACCTGCTGGAGGTCCTTGCGGGGGGTGTTCAGGAGGAAGGGGGTGGCGCGGTTGGGGGCGAGGGGGGCCGCCGGGGCCGCCGCCCCCGGGAGGGCGTCCAGCACCGGCGCCACCAGGTCCAGGAAGGCCTGGGGCTCGATGTCGCCGGCCGCGGCGATGAGGAGGTTGGGGGCGCGGTAGGTCTTCTCGAAGAAGGCCCGGGCCTCGCGGCTCCCGTACCTCTCCACCTGGTCCCGCCGGCCCAGGATGGAGTGGGCCAGGGGGCTGCCGGGCCAGAAGTTGGCGTAGAAGAGCTCGCTGACCCAGTCGTCAGGCTGGTCTTCGCTCTGGGCGATCTCCTCCAGGATGACGCTGCGCTCCCGGGCCAGCTCGTCCTCCTCGAACCGGGGCGTGGTGACCAGTTCGCCCAGGAGGTCCACCAGATCCGGGAGCTTCTCCCGGAGGACCTTCCCGTAGAAGCAGGCGGCCTCCTTGCCCGTGAAGGCGTCGAGGGAGCCCCCCAGGCGGTCCGTGGCCTCGGCCATGATCTGGGGCTCGGGGTAGCGGCGGGTGCCCTTGAAGACGGTGTGCTCGATGAAGTGGGCCAGCCCCTCCTCCCCGGGCAGCTCCCAGCAGGACCCCCGGCGCACCCAGAACCCGACGGAACAGCTGCGGACGTGGGGGATGGGGTCGATGAGGAGCTCGGTGCCGTGGGGGGTGGTGGTCCTGAAGGGCATCCGCCTAGTCTAACCTTCGGCCTCCCGCCCCGCGAGGCCGATGGGCGTCCGGTGCAGCCGCCAGCCGGCAAGCGCCCAAGCTAACGCACCAACAAGCAGAAGGACCAGCACCGAGACGGGGACCGGGCTCGTGATCTGGGCCTGGGCCAGCACCTCGTAGTCCGCCACCAGGCCGCCCCGGCTCCCGGAGATGCTCTCGATGTGGTGGAGGAAGGTGAAGCGCTGCAGGGTCGCGGGCAGCACCCGCAGGAGGTTCTCCCAGCCGAAGAGGACGATGGCGCCCCAGAGGGTGCCCCGGCTGAAGACCAGGATGAGCAGGTTGAGGAAGGCGAGCTCGGCCCAGTAGGCCAGGACGAGCGCGAAGGCCTGCTGCGCCGCCGAGGCGGGATCGGCCCCCAGCGCCGTCAGGCCCAGGCCGCTGAAGCTGAGCCAGAGGGCGCCCCAGGCGTACCACAGGAGCCCCTTGGCCAGGGGGAGGATCCAGGCCGGCACGGGCCGCACGAGGACGAGGGGCAGCGTGCGCTGCTCGATGTCCTCCCGGATGCCGCCGGGGGCGGCCACCAGGACCATGATCGGGAGCACGAGGCCGACGAGGACGTTGTGGAAGATCTGGAGGGCGAGTCGGGGGTCGGAGGCCAGGGCATGGCTGGCCAGGGCCCGCACGACGAGGCTGAGCAGGACGGGGGCCATGGCCAGGCCGGCCAGGACCCAGCCCCGGGCCTGGAGGACGCGGGGGGCGTAGCCGGTGAACACGGCCCGGAGGGTGGGGAGGGCCCGCGCGTTCATGCGTGATCCTTCGTCAGGTACTGGAAGACGGCGTCCAGGTTGAGGTCCAGCGGGTCCAGGGACAGCAGGGGGAGGATCCCGTCGGCGACGGCGTCCTGGAGGCGGGGCAGGAAGGTGCGGGGGTTGCGGATGGCCAGGACCGCCGCGCCCTCCTCCATGCGGAGGGCCACGAGCTCGTCCTGCTCCACGGCCCAGCGCGCGATCTCCCGGGCGGCGGCCGCGGAGACGCGGAGCTCCACGGGATGCCGGTCCAGGAGCTCCCGGATCTCCGGGACGCTGCCCTCCGCGAGGAGGCGCCCCCGGAAGAGGAGGAGGATGCGGTCCGTGAGCTGGGCCACCTCGCCGAGGATGTGGCTGCTGACGAGGATGCGGGTCCCGCCCGCGGCGAGGCCCCGGAGGATGTCCATGAGATGGAGCCTGGCCTCGGGATCCAGCCCGTTGAAGGGCTCGTCCAGGATCAGGAGCTCGGGCTCGTGGAGGAGGGCCTGGGCCAGGCGCAGGCGCTGGCGCATGCCCTTGGACATGGCGGTGAAGGGGAGGCGGGCGCGTTCGGCCATGCCCGTGAGGGCCAGGCCCCGGGCCACGGCCCCGTCGAGCGCCGCGCCCTCCAGGCCGGAGAGCCGCCCCATCATCCGCAGCCAGCGGTCCCCCCGGAACCCGGAGGGGAAGCGGTCGCCCTCGGGCACCAGGCCGAGGCGGGCCAGCACGGCGGGGTTGCGGAAGGGGGCCTCGCCGAAGACCCGCACCTCGCCGCCGGAGGGGGGCAGAAGCCCGCTGATCAGCTGGATGAGGCTGGACTTGCCGGCGCCGTTGGGGCCGAGGAGGCCCGTGATGCCGCCGCCGGAAGGGAGCTCGAACGTGGTGGGGGAGAGGCCCAGGATGTCGCCGTAGCGGAGGGATGCGCGCTGGAGGGAGATCACAGGACGGCCTCCTCCGGGCGGGTGCGCCGCGCGGCGATAAAGGTCCACAGTCCGATGTGGAAGAGGGTGGCGGCGGCGGCCGCGGCGAGGCCGGTCTCGGTCTCCAGCCCGAAGACGAGCCGGGGCCAGGCCTTGGTCAGGGTGCCGAGGCCCAGCGCCGTCCAGCGCGGGTCGCCCAGGGCCTGGCCCAGGACGGCGCCCAGCGCGCCGCTGCCCAGCAGGATGCCCAGGGCCCAGCCGAAGCCCGCCCGGGGAGAGGCGGCCAGGCTGGAGGCGCCCAGGGTCACGGCCCCCATGAGGGCCGCGATGAGCGCGGCGGCGGGGATGAGGCGGAGGGGGGCCGTGGGCCAGACGGGTCCGCCGGCGCCCGCGATGGCCAGGGAGAGGCCCCAGGGCAGGAGGATGTAGGCGAGCATGACGCAGAAGGGGAGCCCGGCCGCGAAGAGGGCCTTGGCCCCCAGGTAGGCCCGCTGGGTCACCGGGTGGGCGTAGATGAGGGGGCGGACGCGGTGCAGGGTGTCGCGGGCCACGAGCCCGCCCCCGACCAGGGCGGTCTGCAGCCAGAGGATGCCGATCATGGCGCCGTGGAGCAGCTGGGCCTGGAACCTCGCGCCCTGGGGCAGGAAGGCCTCGGTGGCGTGGCGGAGCTCCGCGAGCTCGCGCCGGCTGGCCATGAGGTGGTTGCCGTAGAGCTGGGCGCAGAGGATGAGGAGGATGCCCAGGAAGAGGAAGCCGAAGAACTTCCCCAGCTTCTGGCGGACCACGCGGCGCAGGTCGAAGCGGAGGAGGACCAGGGTGGGGGGCATGCCCTCGTCCAGACGGGGCCGCGGCGGGAGGGTGGGCGCGAAGATGGGCATCAGGCGCTCCTCAGGGCGCGGATCAGGACCTCGTCGAGCCGGTCGTGGCGCGGGGTGAGCTGCACGAGGACGGCGCCCCGGGCCCGGGCCCAGCGGAAGGCCGCCGCCGGGTCGTCCACGGCGAACTCCACGTCGTACAGGCCGTTCCGGCCCTCCAGCACCTGGCCCAGCTCGGCCAGGGCCGCCTCGTCCCCGGGCGGCAGGGGGTCCAGGAACCGCAGCTCGAAGCGCCGCGCCAGCATGCGGCGGAGGCCGGCCATGCTGCCGCTGGCCTTCACCTCGCCGCGGTCGAGGATGACGAGCTGGTCCGCGACCCGCTCCACGTCCTGGAGGAGGTGGCTGGCGAGGACGACGCTCGTGTCGAGCTCCGCGCGCACCTTGAGGACGAGGTCCAGCATGCGCTTGCGGCCGTCCGGGTCGAGGCCGTTGGTGGGCTCGTCCAGGAACACCAGCTCGGGGGAGTGGACGAGGGCCTGCGCGAGCTTGACGCGCTGGCGCATGCCCGTGGAGTAGCCCGAGACGTTGCGGTACCGGGACTCGTCCAGGCCGACGAAGTAGAGCACCTCGTGGGACCGGTCCCGGGCCTGGCGCGGGGAGAGCCCGCTCAGCTCGCCCCAGAAGGCGACCTGCTCGTAGGCCGAGGCGTCCTCGATGAGGGCGTCGTACTCCGGCATGTAGCCAATGCGGGCGCGGAGCCGCGTCGAATCGGGGCTGCCCAGGCCCACGCCCAGCACCGAGCCCGTGCCGGCGGCCGGCGCCAGGAGGCCCAGCAGCGTCTTCAGGAGGGTGGACTTGCCGGAGCCGTTGGGGCCCAGGAGGCCCACCACGCCCGGCTCGAGGTCGAGGGAGACGCCGCGCAGCGCCACGGTGGCGCCATAGCGGACCTCCAGCTGCTGGAAAGCGATCACGGCGGCCCCCTGGGAGGTTGGTATGGCTAGAATCGCATGCCGGCGCTGAGCTGGACCATGTTCCCGTCGAAGCTCTTGTCGACGGAGCTCACCAGGTAGCGGGCCTCCGCGGAGAAGGTGGGGCTGAAGCGCCAGCCCAGGCCGCCGGTCACGGCCAGCTTGGTGGTGTGGAACCGCGCCGCGTCGCCGTTGACCGGCGTACGGTCCACGAACCAGCGGACCGCGCCCAGGCCGCCGACGAGGTAGGGGCCGTTCGCCTTGCCCGTCAGGGGGTGGATCCGGTCGAAGGACAGGAGGTAGTTGCTCGCCTTGGTCTTGAGGCCGTTGACCGGGTTGCCCTCGGGGAAGAGGTTCCACTCCAGGCGCGTGCGGTGCGCGCGGCCGTCCTCCCGCACCCGGCTCCACTGCATGCCGAGGCCGGCGCCGGTGCGCTGGTCCATCGCCCGGCCGAAGTCCGTGACCGGGAGGTCCAGCTGGGCGGACCAGGCGAATTCCGAGTGGCCGCGCCAGTGCCAATGGCACTTCTTCTCAGCCTTGTCGGCCTTGTCGCCGCCGTCGTCGCCGGCGAAGGCCGGGCCGGCCAGGAGAAGGAGGGCGAGGAAGGGCGTCAGGCGCATGGGGGCTCCGCAGGTGTCATGAGGACCTACGGGAGAGACAAGCGGGCGGTTTAGAGGGTTGAGCCATCCGCCCGAACGCGAAAAGCCCGGCGCGAGGCCGGGCTTCTCGTTCGCTGGACCGGAAAGTCCTACTCGGCGGGCGTCTCGACGCGGCGGCGCTCCTTGAGGCGGCCGGCCTTGCCCAGCTTCTCGCGCAGGAAGTAGAGCTTGGCGCGGCGGACCTTGCCGCTGCGGACCACTTCCAGCTTGTCGATGGAGGGGCTGTGCATGGGGAAGATGCGCTCCACGCCGACGCCGGCGGAAACCTTGCGGACGGTGAAGGACGTGCGGATGCCGCCGCCCTTGATGCCGATGACGATGCCCTGGTAGACCTGGATGCGCTCCTTCTCGCCTTCCTTCACCTTCACGTGCACCTTGACGGTGTCGCCGGGGGCGATCTTGGGGAGGTCGGTGCGAAGCATGCCGGCTTCGAGGCGGTCCATGATGTTGCTCATCGCTTCTCCTTGTGAGGCCAGCGGTCCAGGGGCCTTGGCGGCCGGACATGGCGCACGAATCCCATAAGCGGGCCTTTCAGTTTAGCGGAATCACTTTGAAATGCCAGGGGTTTTCGCGCCCTTCCACCCCTTGGGGCGGGGCTGGTCCCAGGCCTCGGGGTGATCCACCTGCCAGGCGCACCACTGATCGGCGCGGGGCAGGTCCGGGAGGCGGGCCTGGAACGCCGACCAGAGGTCCGGGCGAAGGCGCTTCGTCCGGGCCATGGCGTCCCGGAGGCGCCAGAGGCGCACGGCCTCGTGGTTGCCCCCCAGGAGGGCTGGCGGCACGGCCCGGTCCTCGAAGACCGCGGGCTTCGTGTAGTGGGTGTGGTCCAGGAGGCCCCCGGCGAAGCTGTCGGCGCCCGCCGAATCCGCGTTGCCCAGGACGCCCGGGAGCCAGCGGCACACCGCGTCGATGAGCACGAGGGCCGGCAGCTCCCCGCCCGAGAGGACGGCCTCCCCCACCCGCAGCTCCTCGTCCACATAGAGATCGACCGCTCGCTGGTCCAGGCCCTCGAAGCGCGTGCACACGAGGATGACCTGGTCCAGGGCCGCCAGGTCGAGCACCTTGGCCTGGTCCAGGGGCGGCGCGGCCGGGCTGAAGTGGATCACCCGGCTCCGGCCCGCCCGGGGGACGGAGGCGAGGGTGTCCCGGAGGACGTCCGGCCGCAGGACCATGCCGGGCCCGCCGCCGCAGGGGCTGTCGTCCACGTGCCCGAAGGCGTTGCCGGCGAAGGGCCGGTAGCTGTGGGCCGCCAGGGTGTGGCCCAGGTCCCGGAAGGCCCGGCCGGTCACGCCCAGGTGGGCCACCTCCAGGAACTCCGGAAAGAGGGTGAGGACGTCAAAGCGCACGGCCTAGCTCCCCTCGGGGCCGGACCAGCCCTCCCCGTCCTCCAGGGCGGGATCCTCGGGCACCCGGTAGCTTTCGCTGGCCCAGGCCCCCAGGTCCTGGGTGCGGCACCGCTCGGAACAGAAGGGCCGGGTGGAGGTCGTCTCCCAGGGGACGGGTTTCCGGCAGACAGGGCAGGGACGAATCAGCATGCCCCCATTGTAGGCGGCCGAAGGCCTGGAAACGCAAGGCCTTGTCCCGGCTTCCCCCGGGTGACTTGCTTGCCTTCACCTAAAAAAACTTTAGTCAATTTTGGAAGATCCGATTGACAGGGAGGGCCGGGGGCGTATCCTGGATCCTGGAATGGCCCCGGGGCCGTTCAGGTCCAACTGGAGGCGAACAATGGGAAAGATCATCGGCATCGACCTGGGCACCACGAACAGCTGCGTGTCCGTCATGGAGGGCGGCCAGCCCAAGGTCATTCCGAACGCGGAGGGCACCAACACGACCCCGAGCGTCGTCGGCTTCAACCCCAAGACGGGTGAGCGCCTCGTGGGCGCCGCCGCCAAGCGGCAGGCCGTGGCCCAGCCCAAGAACACCGTCTACTCCATCAAGCGGTTCATGGGCCTGCCCTTCGCCGATTCGGACAAGGAGCAGCGCCTGGTGCCCTACGTCGTCGAGCGCGGCGACAAGGGCAGCTGCGTGGTCGACATCCAGGGCAAGAAGTACTCGCCCGAGGAGATCAGCGCGATGGTCCTCACCAAGATGAAGGACAGCGCCGAGGCCTACCTGGGCGAGAAGATCAGCCAGGCCGTGATCACCGTCCCCGCCTACTTCAACGACGCCCAGCGCCAGGCCACGAAGGACGCCGGCGCCATCGCGGGCCTCGAGGTCATGCGCATCATCAACGAGCCGACCGCGGCCGCCCTGGCCTACGGCCTCGACAAGAAGAAGGACGGCACCATCGCCGTCTTCGACTTCGGCGGCGGCACCTTCGACATCTCGATCCTCGAGGTGAGCGAGGGCGTGGTCGAGGTCAAGAGCACCAACGGCGACACCCACCTGGGCGGCGACAACGTCGACCAGCTGATCATCGACTGGCTGGTCGAGGAGTTCCAGAAGGCCGAGGGCATCGACCTCCACAAGCAGGCCGAGGCCATGCAGCGCCTGAAGGAGGCCGCCGAGAAGGCCAAGTGCGAGCTGTCCACCACGACCCAGACCGACATCAGCCTGCCCTACATCACCGCCGACGCCAGCGGCCCCAAGCACGTGAGCGCCACCCTGACCCGCAGCCGCTTCGAGGCGATGCTCGAGCCCATCCTGCAGAAGCTCCGCATCCCCTGCGAGAACGCGGTGAAGGACGCCAAGCTCAGCCACCACGAGATCGACGAGGTCGTCCTCGTCGGCGGCTCCACCCGCATCCCCAAGGTGCAGGAGCTGGTGAAGGCCATCTTCGGCAAGGAGCCCAACAAGAGCGTGAACCCCGACGAGGTGGTGGCCGTGGGCGCCGCCGTCCAGGGCGGCGTGCTCGCCGGCGACGTGAAGGGCGTCCTCCTGCTGGACGTCACGCCCCTCTCCCTCGGCATCAACGCCAACGGCGGGCAGATGAGCGTCATCATCCCCCGCAACACCACCATCCCCACCAAGCGCTCCGAGATCTACACCACCGCCGTGGACAACCAGCCCGGCGTGGACATCGAGGTCTTCCAGGGCGAGCGCCCCCTGGTGGAGGGCAACAAGCTCCTCGGCAACTTCCACCTGGGCGGCCTGCCGCCCGCGCCCCGGGGCATGCCCCAGATCGAGGTGACCTTCGACATCGACGCCAACGGCATCGTGCACGTCACCGCCAAGGACAAGGGCACCGGCAAGGACGCCAGCATCACCCTCACCGGCTCCACCGGCCTGTCCAAGGACGAGATCGACGCCAAGATCAAGGAGGCCGAGGCCCACAAGTCCGAGGACGAGGACCGGAAGAAGCTGCTGGAGGACAAGAACGTCCTCGACCAGACCATCTACCAGCTCGAGAAGCTCATCAAGGAGAACGGCGAGAAGCTCCCCGAGGGCGACCGCAAGGAGGCCGAGACCGCCATCTCCGAAGCCAAGGAGGCCCTGGCGAGCCTGGACAAGGACCGCATCCGCAAGGCCCTTGAGAACCTCAACGCCAAGAGCCACAAGCTGGCCGAGAGCATCTACAAGGAAGCCCCCCAGCCCGGGCCCGAGGGCGCCGCCCCCGCCGGCGAGGGCAAGAAGAAGGAAGACGACGTCATCGACGCCGAAGTCGTCAACTGAACCCGCGCGTGAGACCCGGGGGGGCCGGACCCGCTCCGGCCCCCCTTTTCTCTGGATTGAAAAAACCTGAGTGCGGCCCGCGCAAATCAAGGTAGATTGCTGCCATGGCCCATCCCGACTACTACGCCGTCCTCGGAGTCCCCCGGGGCGCCTCCGACGAGGACATCAAGAAGGCCTACCGCAAGCTGGCCCGGAAGTACCACCCCGACCTGAACCCCGGCAACAAGGAGGCCGAGGCCCGGTTCAAGGAGGTCACCGAGGCCAACGAGGTCCTGTCCGACGCCACCAAGCGCAAGAACTACGACACCTACGGCGACCCGGCCGGCCCCGGCTTCGCCCCGGGCGCCCAGGGGTTCAGCTTCGAGGACATGGGCTTCCCCGGCTCCTTCCAGGACCTCTTCCAGGGCTTCGGCCGCTCCGGCCAGCGCCGGAGGCCCGGACCCCGTCCCGGCGAGGACACCCAGCACACCGTCCGCATCGCCTTCCGGGACGCCTTCGCGGGCACGCGCCTCTCCCTCAACCTCCACCGCTCCGAGACCTGTCCCGCCTGCCAGGGCTCCGGGGACCGGGTCGGCGCCCAGGTCTCCACCTGCGCCGCCTGCGGGGGCCGGGGCTACCGGGAGACCGGCGGCGGCTTCTTCCGGACGCGGGAGGACTGCGACGCGTGCGGCGGGTCCGGGCGCAAGGCCCCGCCCTGCGACACCTGCCGGGGCCAGGGGCGCATTCCCAAGACCGAGGCGGTCACCGTGGCCATTCCCGCCGGCGTGGAGGACGGGACGCGCCTCCGGGTCGCCGGCAAGGGCGAGGCGGGCCGCCGCGGCGGCGGGGCCGGGGACCTCTACCTGCAGGTGCAGGTGGAATCCGACCCGCGCTTCGAGCGGCGGGGCCCCAACCTCTACCTGGACCTGCCGGTCAGCTTCGCCGAGGCCGCCCTCGGGGCCAAGGTGGAGATCCCCACGCCCGAGGGGAAGTCGACGATCAAGGTGCCCCCCGGCACCCAGTCCGGCGCGAACCTGCGCCTGAAGGGCATGGGCATGCCGGTGCCCGGGGCCTCCCAGCGGGGGGACCTGTTCGCCCGGATCAAGGTGGTCACCCCGCGCATCGAAGACGAGCGTTCGAAGGAACTGCTGCGGGAGCTGGCCGAACTCAATGACGCTTCCATCCGATCCGACGCCTGGAGGTGAGCCTTGAAACGGGATCCTAAGAGTGGTTCATACATGATCGGCGTCGTCGCCGCCCGGTACGAGATCCACCCCCAGACCCTGCGCCTGTATGAAAGGGAGGGGTTGCTCCTGCCGAGCCGCACCGAGGGCAAGACCCGCCTCTACAGCGAGGAGGACCTGGAGCGGCTGGAATTCATCTTGAGCCTTACAAGGGATCTGGGCGTCAACCTCGCCGGAGTCGAGGTGGTCCTCAACCTGAGGGACCGGATGCAGAAAATGCAGGAGGAGATGCAAAACATTATCGCGAAACATGAATCTAAAATGAGGTCGGCCGGCCTTGAACCCGAACAGGGCCCGGAAGGCATCTCATCCACAGGCTTGGTCAAACTGACCCCCCAGGGCCTGCGCAAGCGGTAAGCTGGCCTCCCCACTGTTATCCTGTCCCTTCCCTCAAGGTGGATCGTGCCCCAACGGCATCTGGAAGAACGCTCGCTGGACAAGTACTTCGACTCGATCAGGGACCTCCCGCTCCTGACCGCCGAGGAGGAGCGCGTCTACGGGCGCCTGTGGCAGAACGACCGCAACCCGGAGGGCCTCCGCATGCTGGTGGAGGGCAACCTCCGCTTCGTCGTGAAGGAGGCGCGCAAGTTCCAGGGCATGGGCCTGGACCTCCTGGACCTCATCTCTGAGGGGAACCTGGGCCTCATCGAGGCCGCCAAGCGGTTCGACCCCGAGCGCGAGAACAAGTTCCTCACCTACGCCTCCTGGTGGGTGCGCCAGGCGATCTTCCACGCCCTGGCCGAGCACGGCAGCAAGATCCGCCTGCCCCAGAAGGTCGCGGGCCACCTGGTGCAGCTCAACCGCATCACCCACCGCCTGGGCCAGGACCTGGGCCGGGCCCCCACGGTGCAGGACATCGTGGCCAACAGCGCCTTCTCCGCCGAGGAGGTGGAGCGGCTCCAGCTCCTGCAGCAGACCACGTCCACGGTGAGCACCGAGCAGGGCATGGGCGAGAGCGACCTCACCCTCGGCGACAGCCTGGAGCAGACCATCGAGCCCAGCGCCATGGAGACGCTGGACCAGGAGTCCTTCCAGGACCAGGTCCGCCTCAGCCTGGGACTGCTCAACGAGAAGGAGCGGCGGATCATCAGCCTCCACTTCGGCCTGGACGGCGGCGACCCCATGACCCTCGAGCGCATCGGCCAGTCCTTCGATCCCCCCATCAGCCGGGAGCGCGTGCGCCAGATCGAGGAGCGGGCCTTCATGAAGATCCGCGAGCGCCGCCGCGCCCTCCTGGGCCAGTTCCTGCGGGGGGACCGGGCGTGAAGGCATCAGGCGCATGCCCCCTCTGCGGAGGGCGGCGGGTCATCCTGGACCCGGATCCCATGAAGCCCGCGCGGCCCTGCTCCTGCGCCGCCGCCGTGGCCGCCCAGGCCGCGGTGGAGGGCATCCCCACCCGGTACCGGGACTGCACCTTCGACGGCTTCTGGGACTGGTGGCGCATCCAGCACCCGCGCGAGAAGGTGCTGGCGAGCCTGGCCCAGGCCCAGGCCCTGGACCATCCCCAGGTGCGGCCCACCCTGTCCGAGGACCTGCGCTCCAAGCTCGACCTCATCCTCCACAAGTGCGGGGCCCGGGCGGGCGGGGTCGGCGAGACCGCCTGGCGGGACCTGAAGCCGGCCCAGGAGCCCCAGGGCTACCGCGCCCTCGTCAACTGGGCCCGGGCCGACCGCGACGCCACGGACTTCTGGTGGGTGGACGGCCCCGCCGGGAGCGGGCGCAGCTCCCTGGCCGCGGCGGCCCTCAAGGCCTGGTGCGACCGGACCCGGTCCGGCGGCCGCTTCGTGTCCGTGCGGGCGTTCACCCTGGAACTGCGGGACACCTACTACGACTCCCGCAGCTTCCTGAACACGGACTTCATGAGCGAGCGGGACCGCATGGCGCCCCTGCTGGAGGCCCCCTTCCTCGTCCTGGACGACTTCGACCGCATGGACGGCGACATCCGCGTCGTGCGGGCCATGGCCCAGCTGCTGGACCACCGGTACGGGGAGCAGCTCCCCACCCTCATCACCGCCTCCCGCTGGACCGAGAGCCTCCAGGCGGGAGACCGGGAGACCTACCCCCTCCTCCGCCTGGACGACCCCAGCCTCTTCCGCCGCCTGGCCTCCTCCAAGCGCGTGGTGCTGCGGCCGACCCTGGAACGCCTCCTGGAAAGCGTGAATGGGTAAGGGGATCCTGCGGGGGCTGCTCCGGATCCACCTGCGCCGGCCGGCCTGGCTCTGGGCGGCCCTGGCGGCCCTGACCCTGGCCCTGGGCCTGGGCGTGCTCCGGGTGGAGCGGCGCCTGGACCTCATGAGCCTCCTGCCCACCGACAATCCGGTGGTGCGGGCCAGCATCGAGGCCGGCGTCGGCCAGCAGGAACTCCTGTGGCTGGCCGCCGAGGGCGGCGAGGCGGACCTGGAGGCCCGGGAGGCCTGGGCGGAGCACCTCGTGGACGCCCTGCTCACCGACGGCGGCGTCCCCCTGAACGGCATGGGGGGCGAGGGGCGCATCTCGCCGCCCATCCCCGTGCCCGAGGCCCGGGGGGCCTCCCTGTGGCCGCCCCTCCTGGCCGCCGGCAGCCTCCTCGAAGGGGACGCCGCGGTCACCCGGCTCGTCACCGAGCAGGCCTATGCCCTGGCGCCCATGCTCCTGGGGGACCGCCTGGCCCCCCTCCGGGACCCGGCCGAGGTGCGCCGCCGCTTCCAGGCCACGGCCAAGGCCCTGGCCTCGCCGGACCCGGCCCGGGCCCGCCTGGCCCAGCTCGATCCCCTCCAGCTCGCCCAGGGCGTGTCCGAGCGGGACGCGACCCGGCTGCGGGTCCTCTCCGATGCGCGGGCCTTCCCCCTGAAGCTCCGCACCGGCTACCTGGTGTCCCGGGACGCCCGGTTCGTCCTGGTGCCCCTGGTGCTGGACTTCCCCAGCGGGGACGCCCGGGCCACGAGCCGCCTCCTCCTGTGGCTGGGGCAGGGCGCCACCGGGCCCCTGCCCGCCACCGCCAGCCGGGCCCAGGTCCTCCGCGCCCTGGCGCCGGCCGAAGGCCGGCCCTTCGCCATCCAGGCCACCGGCGCCCACGCCATCGCCTGGCACGAATCGCACATCCTGACCCGGGAGGTCCTCCTGAGCCTCGCGCTCAGCTTCATCCTCATCGGCCTCGTCTACTGGATCGGCTTCCGCACCCTGGCCGGGTACGGCTTCGTGGTGATCCCCCTCCTGCTGGGCATGCTCTGGGCCCTGGGCCTCACCGGCTGGGTGCTGGGGCGCCTCAACCTCATGGCGGCGGCCTTCGGGGCGGTGCTCCTGGGGGTGGGGGACGACGTGGGCATCCTCCTCTTCAGCCGGTACCGGGACGAACGGCAGGCCGGGCGATCCAAGGCCCTCGCCCTGCGGGCGGCCCTGCTTTCCACCGGCCCGGGCGTCATCGCGGGCGGCCTCGCCACCGCGGCGGCCTTCCTGGCCTGCGTCGCGGCCCCCTTCCCGGGCTTCCGGGACCTGGGGCTCACGGCGGGCCTGGGCCTGCTGGCCTGCATGGCCTCGAGCTTCCTCGTCCTGCCGGCCCTGCTCCTGACCCTGGACCAGGGGCGCGGCACCTTCGCCCCCGCCGCGGGGGCCCATGCCGCCCTCCCCCCCCTGCGCCCCTGGAAGCCGGTGGCCGCCGCGGTCGCCCTCGTCCTCGCCGTCGCCGGCATCAAGGGCCTGCGCTGGGAGGAGGACCTGCGCCGCTTCCGCCAGCAGGGCAACCCCGCCCTCGCCCTGCAGGAGTCCCTGGGCCGGGTGCTGGGCGCGGGGCTGCAGCCGCTGGCCGTGCAGATCCCCCTCGACGATCCCGAGAACCTGCCCCGCCTCTGGAACGCCCTGGCCGAGCCCCTCCGGAAGGAGGGCATCCCCATGCCGGCCTGGCAGGTCCCGGAGCCCGAGCTCCGGCGGGTGCTGGCCTCGGACACCTGGTACAACCGGACCCTGGAGGAGGCCGCCGCCGCCGGCCTGGATCCCACCGCCCTGGAGCGGCCCCTGGCCGCCCTGCGGCGCTCCGCCCAGGATCCCCTGAACGTCCCGCGCAGCCTCCAGTCCCTCATCCCCCCCATGAAGGCCCTGCCGGAACGGGGCGCCCCGCGGGGGGCCGCCTGGAAGCCGGCGCCGAGGGCGGACGCGCCCGCGCCGGCCCCGGCCACCTTCACCCTGCCCCTGCGCCTGCCGGAGGCGGCCCAGGAGCGCGTCCAGCCCGCGATCGAGGCCGCCGGGGCCCGCATGGTCGGGACCCGGCCCCTCTTCAAGGCCATCAAGGCCGTGGCCCGGGACGCGCTGCGGGAGGTCATCCTCCTCGCCCTGGGCGCGGTGCTGGCGGTGGTCGCGGTCTTCGGGCGCCGGCCCCGGTTCCTGGCCATGGCCCTCCTCCCCCTCGCCGCGAGCCAGGCGGGGACCCTGGGCATCCTGGGCTGGACCGGGGAGCCCCTCACCTTCCTGTCCCTCGTCGCCATCCCCATCGCCCTCGGCGTGAGCGTGGACACCGCCATGAACCTGCTGCACCGCTCCCGGCTGGAGCCCGGCGCCGCGGCCAAGGTGGCCCGGGTCAACGCCGTGTGCGCCGGAACCACCCTGGCCGGCTTCGGCGGACTCGTGTTCAGCGGCTACCGGGGCCTCCGGGGCCTGGGCCTGGCCGCCCTGGGCGGCGTGGCCCTGGCCCTCCTGGCCACCCAGTGGCTGCTCCCCTGGGTCCTGGAGAAGTGGCCCCTGCACCGGAGGCGCCCGTGAACCCCCTCGAGACCCTCCTCCAGGCCCGTCTCCGGGAGGGGCCGGTGCCCGCCGCCGACGTCATGGCCCTGGCCCTCTACCATCCCGGCCACGGCTACTACCGCCGCGCCCAGGGCCCCTGGGGCTTCGAGGGCGGCGACTACTACACGGCCCTGGACCTGGGCCCCCTGCTGGGCGAGGCCCTCTGTCTCCGCCTGCTGCGCGCCTGGGAGGACCTGGGCCGGCCGGAGACCTTCACCGTCCTGGAGCCCGGCGCGGGCCGGGGCTGGCTGGGCCGGGACATCCTCCAGGCCGCCACGGGCCCCTTCGCGGAGGCCCTCCGCTACGTGCACCGGGACGACAACCCCGCCGCCCGTGCCGCCGCCGGGGAGGCCCTGGCCCCCTGGCCGGACCGGGTCCGTTTCGCCGCCGAAGGCGAGGCCCTGCCTCCCTTCGTGGGCGCCGTCCTCTCCAACGAGCTCTTCGACGCCCTGCCCGCCCAGCCCTGGCGCTGGGACGGGGCGCGATGGACCCGGGAGATGCTGACCCCCGACGGCCCCGCGTGGCTCCCCGGGGAGCCCTGCGAGGCCACCGCCTGGTTCGCCGCCCACGCCCAGGACGGCCTGGAATCCGGGGACGGCGCCCCCTGGTGCGCGGCGCTCCCGGACGTGGTCGCGGACCTGGCCCGCCCCCTGGAGGCCGGGCTCTTCCTGGCCATCGACTACGGGGAGCAGGCCTCCCGCCTCGTGGACAAGGGCGCCGACCTCCGCCGGTACAAGGGCCACCAGGTGGACGGCAAATGGTGGGAGGACCTGGGCGACTCCGACCTCACCGCCGACGTGGACTTCACCCGCCTCGCCTCCCTCCTCGGCGGTCACGGCTTCGGCCCCGCGGCCACGGTCACCCTCAGCCGCTGGGTGCGGGAGCACGCCCCCCTGGGCGAATGGGAGGAGGCCTGGGCCTCCCTCACCCCCGCCGTCCGGATCCAGCGCATGGAGAACCTGCTCCAGCTCACCCTCCCAACGATGATGGGCGAGCGCTTCCGCGTCCTGGAGGCCTGGAAGCGCGCCTGAGCCGCGCCAGGCCCCGTGCCGTCGGCCGGCGCCTGGCGCCGGCCGGGCGCGGCGCGTCGACGGGGCCCTTCCGGGGGACCCTCGCGTAGCGATACAATTTCCTTCCCTTTCGCCACCCCTCATCCGGAGTCACCCCATGTCCTCCCTTCGAACCCGGCTCGTCCTCGGCCTCGCCCCCCTCGTGGTCCTGGCCGCCCCCCTCCGCGCGGAGCAGCCCGTGAAGCCCTCCCCCACCCTCGAAGCCCTCATCGCCCCCTGGACCGGCCCTTACGGCGGCGTGCCCCCCTGGGACAAGGTGAAGCCCGCCGACTTCGTGGCGGCCTTCGACCTGGCCATGGCCGACGCCCGCAAGCACATCCAGGCCATCGCCACGGATCCCGCGGCCCCGACCTTCCAGAACACCATCGAGGCCCTGGAGCGCGCGACCCGGATGTTCGACCGGGTCAACGTCCTCACCGGCGTCCACTTCAGCACCCTGAAGACCGGCGAGGTCCCCGCCATCGAGGCGGCCATGGCCCCCAAGCTCTCCGCCTACTTCGACGAGATCACCCAGAACGGCCCGCTCTTCAAGCGCATCGAGGCCGTCTACGAGAGCCGGGACAAGGCCGGGCTCACCCCCGTCCAGAAGCGGCTCGCCTGGGACTACTACACCAACTTCGTGCGCGCCGGGGCCAGGCTCGACCCCGCCCAGAAGACCCGGATCAAGGCCCTGAACCAGGAGCTGGCCTCCCTCTTCACCCGGTTCGCCCAGAACGTCGTCCTGGAGGAGAGCGAGGTCTTCGCCGTCTTCGACAAGGAATCCGACCTGGCCGGCCTCTCCCCCGACTTCAAGGCCTCCCTGGCCCGGGCCGCCGAGGCGAAGGGCCTCAAGGGCAAGTGGCTCGTCGCCAACACCCGCAGCGCCATGGAGCCCTTCCTCGCCTACTGCGACAACCGCGCGGCCCGCGAGAAGGTGTGGCGCAACTACATCAAGCGCGGCGACAACGACGACGCCCGGGACACCAAGGCCCTCATCCCCAGGATCCTGAAGCTCCGCTTCGAGCGCGCCCAGCTCCTGGGCTACAAGACCCACGCCCACTGGTCCCTCGAGAAGTCCATGGCCGGCACCCCTGAGAAGGCCGTTGCCCTGATGGAGGCCGTGTGGAAGCCCGCCGCCGCCCAGGTCCGCAAGGACGTGGCCGAGATGCAGGCCATCATCGCCAAGGAGGGCGGCAGCTTCAAGCTCGCCGCCTGGGACTACCGCTACTACGCGGAGAAGCTCCGCAAGGCCAAGTACGACCTGGACCTCAAGGAGGTCACGCCCTACATGCAGCTGGACAAGCTGCGTGAAGGCATGTTCTGGGCCGCGAACCGCGCCTACGGCGTGACCTTCCACCCCGTGGAGGGCCTGCCCGTGCAGCACCCCGACGTGAAGGTCTGGGAGGTCAAGGACGCCCGCGGCGCCCACCTGGCGCTCTGGTACTTCGATCCCTTCGCCCGGGCCGGCAAGAGCAGCGGCGCCTGGATGAACGAATACCGCACCCAGCGCCACTTCGACGGAGACGTCACGCCCATCGTCTCCAACAACTCCAATTTCACGAAGGCGGGCCCCGGCGAGCCGGTGCTCCTGAGCTTCGACGACGCCCAGACCATGTTCCACGAGTTCGGCCACGCCCTGCACGGGATGCTGAGCAACGTGGTCTATCCCTCCATGGCCGGCACCAACGTCGCCCGGGACTTCGTGGAGTTCCCCTCCCAGATCAACGAGCACTTCTTCCTGACCCCCGAGGTGCTCAACCGCTTCGCCCTCCATTACAAGACGGGCAAGCCCATTCCCCAGACCCTGGTGGACCGCATCAAGAAGGCCGAGACCTTCAACCAGGGCTTCATCACCATGGAGTTCCTGGCCTCGGCCATGATCGACATGAAGTTCCACCTGGCCGGGGGCGCCCCCATCGACCCCGCCAGGTTCGAGCGGGAGGAGCTGGCCCGCCTCGGCATGCCCGAGGAGATCGTGATGCGGCACCGGCCCACCCAGTTCAACCACATCTTCAGCTCGGACGGTTACTCGGCTGCCTACTACTCCTACCTCTGGGCCGACGCCCTCACGGCTGACGCCTGGGAGGCCTTCCTGGAGAACCGGGGCCCCTGGGACGACGCCGTCTCCGAGCGCCTGAAGGCCACCGTGCTGTCCGTGGGCAACACCTGGGATCCCGCCGACAGCTTCCGGGCCTTCCGGGGCCGGGACGTGAACACGGACGCGCTGATGCGCAAGCGGGGCTTCCTCAAGTAGCGGCGGCCCCAGGCGCGCCCCCGGCGGCCCACCGGGGGCGCGTTTGAAAAACTCCCTTGCTTTTCAAGGGAATCGGTGACATTCTGTTGGGCCTTGCCCTGGGCTCCCCAAGTGCGCCGCTCCCGACGCCGCCCGGGCCTCCAAGAGAGGATGCCATGTACGCAGTGATCCAGACCGGCGGCAAACAGTACCGCGTTTCCGAAGGCGACATCGTCCGTGTCGAACTCCTGGACAAGGAGATCAAGGACGCCGTCGTGTTCGACCGCGTGCTCCTGGTGGACGACAACGGGAACCTGAAGGTCGGCAAGCCCGTCCTCGAGGGCGCCTCCGTCACCGGCGAAGTCATCACCCATGACCGCGCCAAGAAGGTCGTCATCTTCAAGAAGAAGCGCACCACGACCTACCAGCGCACCAAGGGCCACCGCCAGGGGTACACCGAGGTCCGCATCAAGGGCATCCAGGCCTAGGCCGGTCATCGAGAAGCAGAGAGGTTAAGTCATGGCTCACAAAAAAGGTGTAGGTTCCAGCCGCAACGGCCGCGATTCCAATGCTCAGCGCCTGGGTGTGAAGGCCTTCGGCGGCCAGCTCGTGACCGCCGGGTCCATCATCGTCCGCCAGCGCGGCACCCGCTTCAAGATGGGCGTCAACGTCGGCATGGGCACCGACCACACGCTGTTCGCCAAGGTGGACGGCAAGGTGCGGTTCCAGGACAAGGGCCAGCACGGCCGTTTCATCCACGTGGATCCCGTCGAGGCCTGATCCACCCCGTCCGGATGATGAGCGCGCGGCGCATGGCCGTGCGCTCATCTCATTTCAGGCACCCTCATGTTCCTTGACCACCTGACCCTCCACCTGGAAGCCGGGCACGGCGGGGCCGGAGCCTGCTCCTTCCGCCGGGAGAAGTTCGCCGAGCGCGGCGGGCCCGACGGGGGCGACGGCGGCGTCGGCGGCTCCATCGCCATCCGCGCCACCCGGACCCTGAACACCCTCAACCCCTACCGCAACCAGCGGAACTTCGCGGCGGGGCGGGGGGGCAACGGCGAGGGCAGCCTCCGCCACGGCACCGACGGGGCCAGCATCACCCTCGAGGTCCCCCTGGGGACGGTGGTGCGGGACGCCTTCACCGGCGAGGTCCTCGCCGAGCTCATGGAGCCCGGCCAGACCGTCACGGTGGCCCGGGGCGGCCGCGGGGGCCTGGGCAACAACAACTTCAAGAGCTCCACCAACCGCACCCCCCGCCACGCCCAGCCCGGCGAGGACGGCGAGATCCGGGACGTGGACCTGGAGCTCAAGCTGATCGCCGACGTGGGCCTCGCGGGGCTGCCCAATGCCGGCAAGTCCACCCTGGTCAGCCGGGTCTCCGCCGCCCGGCCCAAGATCGCGGACTACCCCTTCACCACCCTGGAGCCCCAGCTGGGCGTCGTGGACGTGGACGGCGTCAACAGCTTCGTCATCGCCGACATCCCCGGCCTCATCGAGGGCGCCGCGGGCGGGGCGGGCCTGGGCGTCCAGTTCCTGCGCCACGTGGAGCGGACCCGCATGCTGCTGCACCTGGTGGACCTCTCGGATCCGATGCTGGAGCCCGAGGAGGCCATCGCCGTCATCGAGAAGGAGCTGGCCGCCTTCAGCGCCGTCCTGGCCGCCAAGCCCCGGTGGCTGGTGGGCACCAAGCTGGACGCCCTCCAGGATCCGGACCGCCGGTCCCGCTTCGAGGCCCTCTGCCGGGCCCGGGGCCAGGAGCCGATCCTCCTCTCCGGCGTCACGGGCGAGGGCATCCGGACCCTGGTGTACAAGCTCGGCGACGCCCTGCTGGGGTCCGGCCGCGCATGAGGCGGGTGGGGCTCCTGGGAGGCACCTTCAACCCTCCCCACGCCGGCCACCTCCGTCTCGCCGAACTCGCCATGGAACACCTCGCCCTGGACGAGGTGCGCCTGGTGCCCACCGCCCTGCCGCCCCACAAGGCCGCCCCCGGGCTGGACGGACCCGCCCGGGTCCGCCTCCTCCGGGACCTCCCCTACCCGGTGGAGACTCTGGAGGTGGAGCGCGGCGGCGCCAGCTACACCGTGGACACCCTGGAGGCCCTCGCCGCCCGGGAGCCGGAAGCCGCCTGGATCCTGCTGATGGGCAGCGACCAGTTCGAGGGGTTCGGGACCTGGCGCCGTCCGGACCGGATCCTCGAGCTCGCCGCCCTCGCCGTGTCCCCCCGCCCCGGGCGGGAGGCCTTCCGGGTGCCGGCCCTCCTGGACGGGCGGGAACGGGCCGCCTGGACCGGGGCCCCCGGGGAGTGGGTCCGCCTGCCGGGGACCCGGCTGGACCTGGCCTCCACCGGCCTCCGGACCCTCCTGGCGGAGGGGCTCGACCCCGAGGGGATCCCCCCTCAAGTTCTGGCTGCCATTTGCCGGGAAAACCAGTACCGTAATGACTGTTTGGGAGAACGAATGACCCTCGAGCCGCGGCTCGCGAGCGTGGTTGAAGCTGCCCGCTCCAAGAAAGCCTTCCGGATCCGCCTCTTCGATGTGACGGGGATCGCCAGCTTCACCGACACGTTCGCCTTCATGTCCGGCGGCAGCGACCGCCAGAACCGCGCCATCGCCGACGCCGTGGAGGAGAAGCTCAAGGAGCAGGGTGTCCGTCCCATCTCGCGCGAAGGCGAGCAGAACGGCAACTGGATCCTCCTGGATTTCGGGGACCTGATCGTCCACGTCATGGACGAGGAAACCCGCGGATTCTACAATCTTGAAGGCCTCTGGAAGGAGGGCAGGGAACTGGAGCTGCCGCCCGACGTCCCTCCTTCCGGCGCCGCGACCGAGACCCGGGAGGGGTGACCATGCTGAATTCCCACAACGCCTTCGACGCGATGTCGTCCCGCCTCCGCGTCGCGGCCGAGCTGTACGGTCTCGAGGAGGCGCTCTTCAAGGTCTTCATCGCCCCCATCCGCTCCATCATCGTCAGCTGCCCCGTGCACATGGACGACGGGCGCTGGGAGGTCTTCACCGGCTACCGCGTGCAGCACAACGTGGCGCGCGGCCCCGCGAAGGGCGGCATCCGCTACGACCCCCGCATCACCCTCGACGAGATCAAGGCCGGCGCCGCGTGGAACACGTGGAAGACCGCCGTGGTCGACGTGCCCTTCGGCGGCGGCAAGGGCGGCGTGATCTGCGATCCGACCCGCATGAGCGACGGCGAGCTGGAGCGGCTCACCCGCCGCTACATCGCCGAGATCATGGACCTGCTGGGTCCCGACCGGGACGTGCCCGGCATCGACATGGGCACCAACAGCCACGTGATGGCGTGGGTCCTGGACACGTACACCATGCACACCCGCAAGACCGAGAACGCGGTCGTCACCGGCAAGCCGATCTCCCTCGGCGGCAGCCTCGGGCGCACGGAGGCCGTGGGCCGCGGCATCCTCATCGCCGCCCGCGAGGCCATGCAGCGCCTGGGCAAGCCCCTGGCCGGGTCCACCCTCGCGGTGCAGGGCTTCGGCAACGTGGGCTCCCAGGCGGCGCGCCTCCTGCACGAGGCCGGCGCGCGCATGGTGGCCGTCTCCGACCTGAAGGGCGCCATCCGCAACGACCGCGGCATCGACACCCACGCCCTGCTCAAGTACCACGCCGAGCACAAGACCGTCGTGGGCTTCCGGGGCGCCGAGCCCATGGACGCGAAGGAGCTCCTCACGATGCCCGTGGACATCCTCGTGCCCGCGGCCACCGAGAACCAGATCACCGAGGACAACGCCGCCAAGGTCCGGGCCAAGGTCGTGGTGGAGGGCGCCAACGGGCCCACCAGCCCCGAGGCCGACCCGATCCTCCTGGACAACGGCGTCCTCGTCGTGCCCGACATCCTGGCCAACGTGGGCGGCGTCACCGTGAGCTACTTCGAGTGGGTGCAGAACCGCCTGGGCTTCTACTGGCGGGAGCGCGAGGTCAACGAGCGCCTCGTGGAGTACATGACCCACGCCTTCCAGGCCGTGTTCGCCACCACCGACAAGTTCAAGACCAACCCCCGCATCGGCGCCTACATCCTGGCCCTGGACCGCGTGAGCCAGGCCATGCACGCCCGTGGGTTCTACGCCTAGGTCCGTCGCCGCCCTCCTCCTCCTCGCCGCCGCCCTCCCCGGGATGGCCGGCGAGCCGGCGGGAACGGCCCCGCTCCGGGCCGGGCTGGTCCGCCTCGAGCGCCAGCTCCACGGCCGCATCGGCGTGGCCGCGCGGCAAGGCTCCCGTTCCCTCACCTACCGGGGGGACACGCGTTTCGCCACCTGCTCCACCTTCAAGTGGGTGCTGGGCGCCGCCATCCTGGAGGCCGTGGACGCGGGCCGCCTGCGCCTGGACCAGCCGGTGCCCCTCCGGGAGGCCGCCCTCGTGGCCCACAGCCCCGTCACCCGCGCCCGGCTCGCCGAGGGGAGCCTGTCGGTGGCGGACCTGTGCGAGGCCACCCTCACCGTGAGCGACAACGGGGCCGCGAACCTGCTGGAGCCGCTGATCGGCGGACCCGCCGGCCTCCAGGCCTTCGCCCGGCGCCTGGGGGACCGGATGTTCCGCCGCGACCGCCCGGAACCGGAGCTCAATACGAACCTGCCGGGGGATCCCCGGGACACCACGAGCCCGGCGGCCATGACCGGCCTCCTGGTCCGGGTGATGACCACGGGCGTCCTGGCCCCGCCCTCCCGGGACCGGCTCCTGGGCTGGATGAAGGCCGCCACCACGGGCGCGGCCCGCATCCGGGCCGGGGTCCCGGCGGGGTGGACCGTGGCCGACAAGACCGGCACGGGCCTGCGGGGCGCCGCCCATGACGTGGCGGTCCTGATGCCCCCGGACGGCGAGGCGGTCTACCTCACCGTCTTCGTGAACGCCCCCCGGGCCACCCCCGCGGAACGGGACGCGGCCATCGCGGAGGCGACGCGGCGGGTCCTGGACGCCCTCCGCTAGGGTGGGTTCGTGATCTAGGATAGTAATGGCTAATACCCATCCGTGCCGGAGCATGAGGGAGCTGGAATAGTGAGTCTGTGCTGCAGTGCCTGATGGCGCCGCGCATTCGCAGCATCCTATTGGAACGCGGAGGCGCGGAGGATCTCGCTGAGGCTCGCGGAGAAAGGATCAAGCCCTTGTATGTATCACCCGCTTGATTCCACCGTCTTTGAAAGGCCACTGACGGAAATTGAGGAGCAGGCCGACCTCCATTCCGCTGAAACGCAGCTGGGTGTTCAGTTGCGCGAAGTGGGCATCCATCAGTTTCTCGACCGCCTTAGCCTCCACGGCCACGAGGTCGTCAACCAGCAAATCCAGCCGGTAGGCCCGCTCAACCACAAGCCCCCTCCACTCGATATCCAGGGGCAGGTTCCAGGAGCGCTTTCCTCCGCGACCCTCTGCGAGATCCTCCGCGCCTCCGCGTTTCATAGGATCAATGAGGATCCGGAACGCTTGTCACCCTCCGCTCATAGCCTCAGCCAGATCACGATGCAGGCCAAAGCCACCTGGGCTGAGAAACTTCGCGCCGTTTTGTCGAACCTGGTGGCCAGCGCCCTGAACTGTTTGAGCTTGGCGAACCCATGCTCGATGGCATGGCGGGCCTCGTATAGGTGTGAGACCCAGGCCGCCGGATTCTTGCGCCGGGGATGAGGTGGGATGACGGCTGTCGCACCCATGGCCTCGATCGCCTTCCTTACCGGGTTCCCATCGTAGGCCCGATCTCCGAACACGTACTCTGCCTGCCAACCGCACAGCAATCCTTCAGCAGACCGGCTTTCATGGGCTTGCCCCGGAGTGACCAGGAAATCCAAAGGATTACCGTGGGCATCGCAGATCAAATGGATCTTGGTCGAGCATCCACCCCGAGATCGTCCGAGCGCCTGGTTCCAGAGCCCCCCCTTTTGCCTGCTGAATGTTGATGAGCGCGAAGGATGGTGCCATCCAGCATGACCCACTCCAGGTCGGCTTCCTTGCGCAGGAACTCCAGGATCCTTTGCCACACGCCGCGCTTGGTCCAGGCCTCAAATCGCGTGTACACGCTTGTCCAAGGTCCAGATTCCTCCGGCAGGTCCCTCCACGGCGCCCCAGTCCTGTGCCTCCACAGGATCGCCTCCACCATGGGACGGTTGGGGTGACGGGATCGCCCCATCCCTCCACGCTCTGGCGGAAGGAGCGGTTCAAGCTTTGCCCACATGGCATCGGTCAGGAAACGTCTCGGCATCGTTACCCCAGGAAAATTCGTGGTGTACGAGCCTTTACGTATGAGTACAAGTTAACTATTTATCTAATCTATAGATTCCGAACACAGCCTAGGGAGCGTTTGGGCTTTTTGAACCACGTTCGCGGCGCAACCAAGCAGCGCGATGTCGAGCACCCTCCTCTGGATCCACCCTGCTCCGACCCGAACGGGTATTCGCCATCCCTGATTGGACCTTCCGAACACGCCCTAGCCGCCGGTGGTCTCCCGCCCGCCAACCGCGCCCTCCCACCGGCATCGAACGGTGGAGGTTGCCCGTGACCATCCAGCCCCTGACCGATCCCCCCCTGCCGCCCAAACCGGGCCCGCCCCAGGGTCCCCCCCCGGCCGGCGATCCGCCCCTCGTGCCGCCCCCCCATCCGGGACCGGGCGGCGATCCGGGGGCACCGGCGGGGGATCCGCCGGTGCCCCCCATCGTCGAGGCGCGCCGTCAGAAGACCCGGAGCAGGGCCACGTACCCGTTCACGGAGCGGGCCCCGGGGAGGGTGCTCGCCAGGCCCACCCCCAGGTCCACCCGCACGGTGGTGAACCAGCCGAATCCGGGCAGGTCGCCGGCGATGCCCAGGCCCGTGAGGGCGTAGGTCTTCCGGTCATCCAGGGCCCGGGCCCAGGCCTGGTCCAGGCTCAGGGTGAGCCGGAGGCGGGGGCCGGTGGGCAGGACGAGGCCGGCCTTGGCGTAGGTCACCTGGTCGGAGGTGATGGCGTCGCTGCGCAGGCCGGCGATGCGCACATCCCCGCCGGTGCCGCCCAGGTCCAGGGACTGGAACCGGTCGAAGCCCTTGCCGCCGAGGTAGCCCGCCTCGCCGTGCACCCAGGCGCCCTGGCCGACCTTCAGGTCGTAGCCCACGCTGCCCCCCCAGCGCTGGTAGTCCGCGATGGTGTGGCTGAAGGACCAGGGCAGGCCATAGATCCCCTCCGGTCGGCGGCCTTCCCCATAGAAACCGGCCAAGCGGAAGCCCCGGTGGAGCCAGCTGAGTTCCCCCGTGAGCTGGCGGTTCCAGCCCGAGGGCGGCAGGATGAAGCCCGGCGTCCAGTGATCGTCCTTCCAGGGCTTGCTGAAGTGCTCGTAGGCCAGGTCCGCGCGCCCCTGGAGCCGGAACCCCGCGCCCAGGTCGTGGGCCAGGCCCAGGACCAGCCGACCGGACCGGAGCCCCACGCCCTCCCCGTCCACGGGGTGGCCGTTGCGGATGGGCCGCTGGGTGGAGGGCAGGAGGCTGAACGCCAGGCGCACGCTGGCGTCGAAGCCCGCGAAGGCGTTGGGGATGGTCATCTGCCCCTGGTTGTAGAGGATGGCGGTGAGGGCGCTGATCTGGATGCCCTTGCCCCAGGCGTCGTAGTCGAAGTAGGCCAGCCCGCCCAGGGGGATGACGGGCAGGGGCAGGGTCGGATCGATGAGGAGGAGGCCGCCGACGCCCCGGCCCCAGGAGCGGGGCCGGGCCTCGGTGACCCGGGTGCCATCGGCCTGCTTGTTGAAGTAGCGTACCCCGTCGGGGGTGGCCCGGAGCATCGTGCCGTCGGACTTGCGCACGGCCTCGCGGCGTTCGGAGAACCCGCCGCCGTTGAACAGGAAGTTGGAGTAGACGGCGGTGCGACTCACCTGGGCGATGCGGCCGCCCACCACCCAGCGTTCGAAAGTCTGGGCGCCGGTCTGCGTCCAGAGGCCGGGTTCCGGCTCCCCGTAGGTGAGGATGCGGTCCTCGGACTTGATGATGCCCGGCAGGCCGGACCGCCCGGACCGCTCTTCCAGGACCCGGCCGCTGGCCTCGTCCACCCGGAGCGTGCCCGTGTAGAAGAGCGGGTCCCCGTCGGCGGGGGTGAAGCGGATGAACCGCTGGCCGGGGCCGGCGGGGCCGCCGTCCTCGTAGCGGTAGCGCTCGGTCAGGGTGAGGGCCGCGGGGGCGGCCATGCTCACCCGGCTTTCCACGATGGGCAGCTGGAGGCCCGCGCCGATCTTGGCGCGCACGCCGTTGAAGAGGACCTCCTTCTGGAGCGTCTCCTCGGGTTCGCCCGCCGCCCGGAAGGCCCGGAAGCGGAAGCCCAGGTCGGTGCCCGTGCCCTGCTCCGACTGGATGTGGAGGTCCAGGGCCAGGTCCGCCTCGACCGTCTTCACCCGGAGGCTCTCCCGCAGGCGCTCGGCCCGCACCTTGGCGAGGAGGGCGCCCACATCGTAGGCCTCCCGGGCCGTCACCTGGACCTCGTGCCGGTCCCGGGGCGGGGCCGCGGCGACCCAGGCCGCGTTCTCGAAGCGCCAGGCCCGGGCCTGCCCCGTGGCGGGATCCCGCAGCAGGAGGGTGCCGAAGCCGCCCTCCACGTCGCCCTGGGTCCCGGCCTCCTGGGCGAGGCGCGCCGCGGGCGTGCCCGGAGGCGCCACCACCCGGCCGCCGTCCCCCAGCAGTTGGCCCAGGCGGGGGCCCGGGTCGGAGGGCAGCCACAGGGACCAGGGACGGCCGGGGAAGCCCTCCTGGGCGCGGGCCAGGAGGGGGCCCCAGGCGGCGGGGTCGGGCCCCAGGTCCGCGGGCAGGAGGGCGCCGCCCTGCACGGCGCCCCAGGCCGCCTCATCGAGGATGGGGGGCGCCTCGGGGTCGAAGGCCAGGTAGAGGACGACGCCGGGATGGGCGGCCCGGAGCGCCTGGGCGGCCGCGAGGAGGAGGGGGATCCGCCCCTCGCCCCGGGGCAGGAGGATGCGGACCGCGGCCTGGGCCTGGAGCGGGGCGACCCGCCGGGCCCAGGCGTCCACCCGGGCCTGGACCTGGGCGGGATCCCGGACGTCGGCGGGAACCCACTCGGCCGCCGAGGCATCCCTCAAGTCCAGAATTCCCGGCACATCCACACCCACACGGAGGGGGGCTTGAGCGGCGAGGGCGCAGCAGGCGGCGATGAAGCATATGGTCCTGGGGGTCAAGGGGCCTCCGGGGTGCGGTCAGCCGCCAGTGTAGCGTTTCCGGCGCCGGCCCATGTGAGGCTATCCTTGGTTCAGAGCTGCCCATGCGATTCACTGTGAAGTTCACAACCTCCGCCGGCGAGATCCTCATCCGGGATTTCGAAGGGGCGAATCCGGACGATGTGAGGGCCCGCGTGCTCGCGGAGGGGAACTTCCCCATGGAGGTGCGGCGCAGCCTCGGGGCCTTCCGCCGGCAGAAGGAGCTGGGGGCCGACACCCTCATCCTCTTCAACCAGGAGCTCCTCGCGCTGCTCAAGGCCGGCATTCCCCTCCTCCAGTCCCTGGAACTCCTCGTGGGCCACGGCAAGGACCCCCTCCTTCGGCGGTCCCTGGAGCGGGTGGTCGAGCTGCTGCGGGAGGGCATGTCCTTCTCGGAGGCCATGGAGCAGGTGGGCACCTTCCCGGCCGTGTACCGGGCCAACGTGGTCGCCGGTGAACGCAGCGGCACCCTGCCGGACGTGATCGCGCGCTGGCTGGCATTCCAGGCCTTCGCCCAGACCAGCCGCCGCCGCATCGTGGAGGCCCTCTTCTACCCGGCCTTCCTCATCGTGGTCCTCATCATCGCCCTGGGCGTGATCTTCAACATCGTGCTGCCCCGCTTCGCCGAGATCTACAACGGCAGCGGCATCGAGATGCCCCGGATCACCCAGGCCCTGCTGGACACCGGGAACTTCGTGCGCCGCACCTGGTACTTCCAGGTGGCCGGCCTGGTGGGCGCGGTCGTGGCCCTCCGGTGGATGCTGACCACCGAGTCCGGCAAGCGCCAGTGGGAGCGCATGATCCTGGCCCTGCCCCGGCTCGGGGTCCTCTACCGCATGTACCATTCCTCGGTGTTCACCCGCACCCTCGGGGTGCTCCTCTCCGGCGGCATGCCGGTCCTCCAGGCCCTGGAGGTGATCCAGCGCACCACGCCCAGCGAGCGCATGCGCACCCGCCTGCACAACGTGGTGGACCTGGTCCGGGCCGGCACCTCCCTGCACCTGTCCCTGGAGCAGTCCAAGCTCCTGGACCCCCTGGCCGTGGAGATGACCCGGGTGGGCGAGCAGTCCAGCGCCTTGCCGGACATGCTCAACCACGTGTCCGACTTCTTCGACCAGGAGGTGGAGAAGGCCACGACGGCGGTCACCTCCCTGATCGGGCCGGTCCTCATCCTCTTCATGGGCGTCACGGTGCTGGGCCTGCTCCTGGCCGTCTACATTCCGCTCTTCACCGCCGGCTCCACGGTCCGCTGATCAGCGGTACCGGGTCTTCAGCCACTTGTTGGGGTCCTGGGGCTGGGTGAGGTGGCGGATCTCGAAGCCGAGCCGCGGCCCGTCCACGGTCACGCCCACGGTGCCCACGGGCTCGCCCTGCTTCAGGACCTGGCCCTTGGCGGCGCCTACGCCCCGCAGGTGGGTGTAAAGGCTGAACCAGCCCCCGCCGTGGTCCAGGATCACCATCGGCCCGAAGGACTGGTAGATGTCGGCGAAGACCACCTTGCCGTCGGCCACGGCCGCGACGGGGGCCCCGGCGGTGGCGGCGATGAGCAGGCCGCTCTGCATGGTGCGGGTGTGGAACTTGGGGTGGAGGTGCTCGCCGAAGGCCTGGGCCAGGGTGCCGGGAGTGGGCTGGGGCAGCTCGCCCCGGAGGCCGGCGAAGGCGAGGCCGGGCTCGAAGGCGTCGGGCCTGGGCTTGCTCAGGAGCTGGTTGAGCATGCGCTCCAGCTGCAGGGCCTCCTCGGCGAGCTCGGCCTGCACCGACTTCTGGCGGCTCTCGTCCTGCTTCAGGCCGTCCAGGAAGCCCTCGAGCCGCTCCTCGTTGAGCTTCAGGCTGGCCTGGAGGCGGTGGGCCTCCTCCTCCTCCCGGGCCAGCCGCGCCACGGCCTCCTGGATCTCGGCCTCCCGCCGCGCCAGGTCCGTCTGGAGCCGCTGGATGCGGTCCAGGCGCCGGCGCTGCTGGTTGCGCAGGTAGGCCACGTACCGGCCCTGGGACAGGTACTGCTCGAAGGAGCCGAAGGCGGTGGCGAGGCCCAGGTCGCCCAGGGGCCCCAGGGCCTGCATCCAGCGCACCTCGCGGCGGAGCTCCTCGCGGCGCTGCTGGATCTCGCGGGCGGTCTCCTCCTTCCGCTGGGTGATGGCCGCCACCTCCAGCCGGGCCTGGTCCCGCTTGAGCCGGGCCTGCTCGGCCTGGGCCCGCACGCGGTCGGCCTGGAGGGAGATGCCCTGGAGCTCCACGAGGACGCCCTTCCGGCGCTTCTTGAGGGCCTCCATCTGCTGGTCCACCGCCTTGAGGGCGGACTGGATGCCGGCGAGGCGCTCCTTCACCTGCCCCAGGTCCTGGGGCGCGGGAAGGGGCTCCTGGGCCGGGAGGACCGTCAGGGCCAGCAGCAGGAGGGGCTTCCTCAACCCCTGCTCCGCTTCGCGCCCTTGCCGGGCAGGAGCAGGAGGAGGGCCGCCAGGAGGATGGGGAGCCCCAGGGAAAGGGGCAGCGCCTTCCAGGCGAAGGGGTCGGAGGGGAGCTGGGAGCTCGGGAGGGCGCGGCCCAGGAAGGCCATCAGCTTGACGAGGCCCTTGGAGACCTCCAGGTCCCCGAGGAACTCGCCGCCCCAGGCCATCACCCGGCCCACTTCCTGGAGCCCGTAGGCCAGGATCACCGCCAGCCCCCGGTTGGACCGGAGGAGGCAGCCCAGGGCCGCGGACCAGAGGAGGAGCTCCAGGCCCAGGACCACCGCGTTGGTGTCCGCCAGGAGGATCCGGGGGGCCAGGGGGTTGCCGAGGAGCTTCCAGCTGGCGGCGAAGAGGGGCAGGATCGCCACCTGGCTGAGGAAGAGGCCGTGGGCGAAGGCCATGGGGGCGCCCAGGGTGAGGCCCTTGAAGCGCTCCGCCCGCGACCCGGCCCCGAGCCACTCGCCCAGGGGGAAGATGCCGCCGAGCAGGATGACGGCCGGCACCACCGCGAAGATGAACCGGCCGAGGATGTCCACGGCCCAGGCCTTGGGATCGTCGGCCACGAAGCCGATGGGGATGCCCGACCCGAAGATCATGAGCTGGGAGCCGTCGCCCCCGAAGCCCCCCACCCCGCCCAGCACGACGCCGGCCAGGAGGAGGCTCACGCAGGTCCATACGATGCGCAGTCTGGAACTTCCAAAACGATCCATGAATACTCCAGGGTCCTGGGCAATTCTACCTCTTTGCGGGAGGCCGCGCCCGGGGCTATGGTGGAGGCCCTTGCGGAGGCGACATGAACGTTGAACTCCTCACCCGCGACGCCCTGGCGGCCTTCGCCGCCTCCCGCCGCCAGGCCTTCGAGGCCGAGCTTAAGACCCTGGTGGAGATCCCCTCCGTCTCCAGCGACCCGGAACGCGCCGGGGACCTCCGCCGCTGCGCGGAGGCCGCCGTGGACCTCTTCCGCCGGCACGGGGGGGAGGCCGGGATCCTGGAGACCGCGGGCAACCCCATCGTCCACGGTCGCCTCGACGGGGATCCCGCCTGGCCCGTGATCACGGTCTACAACCACCTGGATGTCCAGCCCGCCAACGAGCCCGAATGGACGACGGAACCCTTCGCCATGGGCGTGGACGGCGACACCTACCGGGGCCGGGGCACCACCGACGACAAGGGCCCGGCCCTCAGCGCCTTCTTCGGGGCCCTCGCGGCCCGGGAGGCCGGGGTCCCCCTCAACATCCGGTTCATCTGGGAGCTGGAGGAGGAGATCGGCTCCCCCAGCTTCCGGGGCGGGCTCGAGGCCCACCGGGAGCGCCTGGCCACGGACGCCGTCGTCGTCAGCGACACGGTGTGGCTGACCCGGGGCCGGCCCAGCACCCCCGCGGGGCTCCGGGGCCTCCAGGGGTTCCGCCTGACCCTGGAGACGGCCCGCCACGACCTCCATTCCGGCGTCGTGGGGGGCGCGGCCCGCAACCCCCTCGCGGAGCTCATGTCCGTGGTGGCCGCCATGGTGGACGGCCACACCGGGAAGGTCCGCATCCCCCACTTCTACCGGAAGGTGGTGAAGCCCGGCCGGAAGGAGCTCAAGGAATGGGAGAAGTCGGGCTTCTCCGTCGAGACCTTCATGCGGGACCACGAGGTCCTCGGGCTCCGCACGGAGCACCCCCTCAAGGTGATGAAGCGCATCTGGGGCCGCCCGACCCTGGAGGTCCACGGCGTGGTGGGGGGCTACACGGGCCCCGGCATCAAGAGTTCCGTCCCGCCCCGGGCCGAGGTGAAGCTGAGCTGCCGCCTGGTGCCTGACATGGACGGCCCCTCCACCCTGGACCTGATCCGGCGCTGGCTCGCGGCCAACTACCCCGACGTCCAGCTCCACGAGGAGCACGGCCTGGCCCCCTTCAAGGGCCACACCACCGGCCGGTACGCGGAGGCCGTCAAGGAGGCCTACGCCTTCGCCTTCGGCGCCCCCTGCGCCTTCACCCGGGAGGGGGGCTCCATCGGCGCCGTGGGCACCCTGGAGGAGGTCCTGGGCTGCGAGGTCTACTTCCTGGGCCTCTCCCTCCCCAGCCACGGGTACCACGCCCCCAACGAGAACTTCGACTGGGAGCAGGCCTCGGGGGGCATGGCGGCCTTCGCCCACTACTTCCGGCAGGTGAGCGCCTTCTGATCCGCGGGCGGGGTCGCCCAACCGGCCGTGCCATGGGACACTGGGCCCATGACGCCCAATGGCCGGAAACCCTGGTACCGATCCAGCACCTTCTGGATCTTCGTGGGGCTCTTCCTGGGCGTCCTGCTCGGGGGGTTCCTGCCGGCGGACCGCCACCCCTGGGCCTACAACGTCTTCCGCTTCATGTCCAAGGCCTTCATCAGCCTCATCAAGGGGCTGATCGTGCCCCTCCTCTTCTCCACCATCGTCGTGGGCATCGCCCAGACCGGGGACGTGAAGGCCGTGGGCCGGATGGGGGGCAAGGCCCTCCTCTACTTCGAGGTGGTGACGACCCTGGCCCTGGTCATCGGGCTGGTGATCGCCAACACGGTCCAGCCGGGGGCGGGGCTCGTCCTGGATCCCGGGAGCCACGTGGCCCTGGCCAAGGCCAAGACCGGGTGGGAGATCGCCCTCCACGTGTTCCCCAGCAACCTGGTCCAGCACGCCGCCGAGGGGGACATCCTCCCCGTGGTCATCTTCGCCACCCTCTTCGGCATCGGCCTGACCCGCATCGGGGACCGGGGCGCCCCGGTGCTGGCCTTCTTCGACGGGGTGGCCCAGACCATGTTCAAGTACACGGACATGGTGATGACCCTCACCCCCCTGGGCGTCTTCGGAGCCATGGCCTACAACGTCAGCGCCATGGCCGGCGGGCAGGGCACCGCCCTGAAGGGCTGGCCGGCGGTGTTCCACCTGCTGCGCCAGTACAGCCTCTTCGTGGGCAGCCTCTACCTGGCCCTGGCCGTCCTCGTGGGCCTGGTCTTCGTGCCGGTGATGCTGGCCTGCGGGATCCGGGTCTGGGGCTTCCTCAAGGCCATCAAGGACCCGGCCCTGACCGCCTTCTCCACCGCCAGCAGCGAGGCCGCCCTGCCCAAGCTCCTGGAGGAGGTGGTACGCTTCGGGGTCCCCCGGCGGGTGGCGAGCTTCGTCATCCCGACGGGCTATTCCTTCAACCTGGACGGATCGACCCTGTACCTGGTCCTGGCTTCCCTGACCATCGCCCAGGCGGCCAAGATCCCCATGACCCTCACGCAACAGATATTGATGGTGCTGACCTTCATGCTCACCTCCAAGGGCGTGGCCGGGGTTCCCCGGGCCACGCTGGTGATCATCGCCGGCACCTGCGCCAGCTTCGGCCTGCCCGGCGAGGCCGGCATCGCCCTGCTGCTGGCGGTTGATGAAATCAATGACATGGCCCGCACCACGGTGAACGTGGTCGGCAATGGCCTCGCCTCCGTGGTCATCGCCAAATGGGAGGGCCTCTTCGGAACGGAGGATGCCATGGAGGAAACGGCGTGAAGCTTGTCATCTGGGACTTCGACGGGACCCTGGCCGATACCCGGCCCATCATCGAGGCGGGCATGGACCACGCCCTGGGACGCCTGGGCCTGCCGCCGGAGGTGCGGGAGGAATGGCTGAAGTACGTGGGGCTGCCCGTGGAGGAGGGCATCCGCCAGACCTTCGGGCCGCTGGGCCTGACGGTGGAGGAGGTCCTGCCGGTCTACCGGACCTTCAAACATTCGGAACACGAACACTTGATCACCGGCTTCGACGGCATGACCGAGCTCCTGGCCGAACTCCACCGCCGGGGGGTCCGGCAGGCCGTGGCCTCCAGCAAGCGCTCGGAACCCCTCCGCCGCCAGATCGCCGCCCTGGAATGGACCACCTACTTCGATCCCGTCATCTCCCCCGACGAGGTCAGCCGCCCCAAGCCGGACCCCGAGAGCATCCACGTCATCCTGGCCGCCCTCGGCGCGGCCCCGGAGGACACGGTCATGGTGGGCGACACCCCCTTCGACCTGGAGATGGCCCAGCGGGCCGGGGTGAAGGGCGTGGCCGTGGGCCACGGCTTCTACGGCCAGCGGGACCTCCACGCGTTCTCCCCCATGGCCTACGCGCCCGACGTGGCGGCCCTGCGGGATGTCCTCCTGGCCTGGAGCGGCGCATGACCCTCACCCACCTCGACCCCGAAGGCCGTCCCCGCATGGTGGACGTCTCCGCCAAGGCGCCCACCCGGCGCCGGGCGGTGGCTGCGGGCTACCTGGCCCTTTGCCCGGAATGCGCGGAGGCCCTGGCCACGGGCGGGGGCCCCAAGGGGGACCCCTGGTCCACGGCCCGGATCGCGGCCGTCCTGGGCGCCAAGCGCACCGGGGACCTCATCCCCCTGGCGCACCCCCTGCCCCTGGAGGCGGTGACGGTGGAGCACCGGTTCGACCCGGCGCTCCGCCGGGCCTGGCTCCGGGCGGAGGTGAGCCTGGAAGGGCGCACGGGGGTCGAGATGGAGGCCCTGACGGCGGTCAGCGTGGGCCTGCTGGCCCTCTACGACATGCTCAAGGCGGTCAGCCACCGCATGGAGGTGGGTCCGGTCCGCCTCCTCCTCAAGGAGGGGGGGCGCCGGGGGCGCATCCAGGAGGCCTGGGAGGATTGTCCCTGGCAAGAGTGATGCCGAAAATTTCATGCCACTCGGTTGGCTGCTGAATTATCCTTGAAAACCCTGAAGATCTTTGCTTTTCCAACCGGACTGGTCCTGTAAACGGAACGCATTTTCGTTTGCCAGGGGCGAGGTCCCTGGTCTAGCATCAGGTTTCCGAACGTCCACCATGGGTCTGAACCCAAGGAGGCTGGTTAGCGCCCCACAACCCGACTCTGCTCCCGCATGAGGAGATTTCATGCGCAGTTCTCTGCTCGTCATCGCACTCATTGTCTCCGGTCTGTCCGGGAGCCTTCAGGCTGCCAAGACGTCCCGTTCCGCCACCCACAAGGTCCGGAGGGGCGAGACGGCGGCCCGCATCGCCCGGGACAACAACCTGTCCCTGTCGGACCTGGAGGCCCTCAATCCGAAGCTGGACCTGGACCGCCTCCAGGCGGGCACCCAGGTGCGGGTCCGGGGCGCCGTGCCCCGCAAGGCCGAAACCCCGAAGGAGGGGTACCGGCGGGCCCTCCGGCCCGTTCCCGCCCTTCCCGCCACGCCGCCCACCGGCCCCTCGGCCCTCCCCCACCTGGAGCAGATCCTCCCGGTGCAGGCCCGGGACCTGACCGCGGACACCCCGGCGCCCGAGGAAAGCCCCAAGCTGGCCGGCATCCAGCCCGTGCTCCCCCCCGAGACGGCGGCCCCCGCCCCCGCGCCCCAGACCTTCCAGCCGGCGGACCCCGCCCACCTGGACCTGCTCTGGCCCGTGGAGACCCGGACCGTGAGCTCCGGCTGGGGACCCCGCATGCGGTCCAAGACCGTGAAGGTCAAGTCCAAGAAGAAGCGGGTCCGCTATCGCGGCAGCCACAAGGGCCTCGACCTGAACGCCCCCCAGGGCACCGACGTCTACGCCTGCATGGACGGGGTGGTCGTGACCGCCGGCCGCCAGAAGGGCTACGGCAACTACGTGATGATCGACCACGGCAACGGCGTGATCACCCTCTACGGCCACCACTACCGCAACTTCGTCAGCGGGGGCGAGGTCGTCCACCGGGGGCAGAAGATCGCCGAGGTGGGCCGCACCGGCAACGCCACCGGGCCGCATCTCCACTTCGAGCTGCGGGTGGACGGCGAGGTCCAGAATCCCCTCCCGTTCCTGAACGACGTCGAGGAGATCCCCGCCGACCAGATCGCCCAGAACCGCTCCGCGGTGGCCCCCAAGACCCGGCGCTGATTTTCCAAGAACTTCCGGCCGGCTCGCTGCACCCATCCCCTTGAAGAAGCCAATTTGGCGCATGCGTGTTAGGCTTTGCCTTTGGGCAGGTTCAAGAGGTGATCATGGTGGTTCGTCCAATCGGGTTGCGCGCCTGCGCGGCCATGTTGTTCTCCGCATTCGTCCTGCTTAGCGGCCTGGCGTGCGGCAAATCGGCTGCCCGGAAGGCCGCCGAGGCGACCACGTTCGATGTCTCCGGGACCGTGAAGTACACCCGGATTCCCGTGCACTACGACGCCAACGGCGTGCCCACGGGCTACGAGACGGACAGTTCGACCTTCGTCAGCGCCGCGGCGCGCGGGGTCGTCGTCCGGGTCTTCCAGAAGAAGCCGCAGATCGGCACCGACTACCAGTCCGTGGACGTCTGGACCCTGGTGGGCACCACGACCACCGATTCCGACGGCAAGTACGCCGTCAACGGGTCGGCCCTGAAGGGCTACCCGACCTTCGTGGAGCTGGCCAGCGTGGCCACCCAGGCCGTCAGCCCCGCGTCCGTCATCACCCTCATCGCCGATCCCGCGGGGGTCTACAGCACCTCCCGGATCCTGGACCGTCCGATCTATGCCCAGCGCAAGGCCCTGGACGGCACCGTCTCCTCCGGCGATCCCACCCACGCGTCCCTGGGGACCGCGTCGGCCACCGTGGACTTCACCGTGGGCCTGGACGATCCGTGGATGGTCGTCGGCCAGAAGTGGTGGATCCCGGCCTCCAGCAGCTTCGCCATGCCCGAGACCGTGGCCGCCGGCAGCCGCGTCGTGGGGATCCTCGACTCCTTCTACGTCTTCGGCCAGGTCTACGGGAACTGCGTGCCCACCAGCACGTCCGGGGCCCTGGACCTGCACTACCGGCCGGGTCTGACGGCCCGCCGGGGCACCTTCGTGGAGTACAACCCCGAGCTCCTGCCCCTGTCCTGGGACGGGTCGGCCTACCACTACCTCGGGGCCGTCGCCGGCGGCGGCACCCTGGACGGGACCGTCCAGCAGGACGACGCCTTCAACACCAACGTCCTCTACCGGATGCTGGGGCGGAACATGGTCTACGGCCAGCGCAAGACGGCGGTCCTGCCCGACGGGAACCCCGCGACGAGCCTGGCGCCGGACCTGGTCCTGGTCGAAGGCTTCGGGGACGCCATGGCCGCCGAGATGGTGAAGTCGCCCTACCTGTGCGGCCCGACCCCCGCCACCCGGTTCACCGCCGTGCGGGACATCCGGGACCTGTCCGCCCTCACCCCGGCCCAGATCTCGGGCTTCAGCGCCCCGGCCATCACCGCCCTGACCTGGGACCTGGCCCTGATCAACACCAAGATCACGGCCCCGGGCACGGCGACGGCCTGGAAGGACATCACGCCCATCAACCTCCTCCGCTTCTACACCCTGCTGGCCCCCACCGCCGACTCCGGCACGGCCACCGTGACCACCGACTGCGTCAGCCTCTTCACCCAGCTGGCCCGGCTCCAGGAGGACAAGGGCTCCGCGGACAACTCCGACCTCAAGACCTTCTTCACCGACGCGGTCCTGACGCCCCTTTGCGCCAAGTACAACGTCACCTGGTCGGGCAAGGACAATGCGATCCTCCCCAAGTACACCCAGACCTGGGGCATCGATCCCGACACCCTCGTGACCCCCTTCCCGACCTTCACCATGTCCATGGCGCAGGCCGTGAAGACCCGCCGGTACGACATCACCTACCCCGCGGGCACCGCCGTCGAGACGGCCGTGGACGCCTACCCCAACACCAGCTACGACGAAGTCCGCTACGCGCGGTTCGCCCTGACCTCGGACCGGGCCTACACCCTCCGGGTCACCACGGTGCCGGCCCTGCCGGCCGGGGCCCAGATCGAGGTCCGCCTCGACGGGGACGCCCAGCAGACGTACCTCTTCCCGAAGCTGAGCTCCCAGGCCCTCACCCTGGCCGGGAACCCCTCCGATTTCAGCACGCCGACCTGGCACACCCTGCGCATCCGCATCCTCAGCCCGGACGTGCAGGTGCCGGGCACCCAAGTCACCATCCACCTGGAGAAGAAGAACTGATGAACGTCCAAGCTGCCCTGGAGGTCCTGGGAGGCCGTGCCCCCTTCGTGCCCGAAATCGCCCTTGTCCTCGGTTCCGGCCTCGGCGCCCTGGCCGGGTGCCCCGAAGCGAAGGACGGCGTCTCCATCCCCTTCACGGACCTGGGCTTCCCGGTCCAGACGGTGCAGGGACACCAGGGCAAGCTGATCTACTGCGAACTGGAGGGCCGCAAGGTCGTGCTCCAGGCCGGCCGGTTCCACTTCTACGAAGGCAACCCCATGGAGCTGGTGACCGCGCCGATGCGGATCCACGGGCGCATGGGCGTCAAGGCGGTGGTGCACACCAACGCCGCCGGGGCCGTGAACGCCGGGTTCGGCGTGGGCCAGCTGATGGTCATCACCGACCACATCAACCTGATGGGCACCAACCCCCTCATCGGCCCCAACCAGGAGCCCGGTCCCCGCTTCCCCGACATGACCGCGGCCTATGACAAGGCCCTCACCGCCCAGATCCTGGGCGCGGCCTCCCGCCTGGGCCAGAAGGTGCAGCAGGGCGTCTACCTCGCCGTCACCGGCCCCAGCTTCGAGACGCCCGCCGAGATCCGGGCCTTCCGCGCCCTGGGCGCCGACGCCGTGGGCATGAGCACGGTCCCCGAGGTCATCGTGGCCCGCCACGAGGGCATGCGGGCCGCCGGTATCTCCTGCCTCTGCAACATGGCCGCCGGGATGCTCGACCAGCCCCTGACCCACCAGGAGGTCCTGGAGGCCGGGGCCGCCGCCGCCGCCGACTTCGAGAAGCTGGTCCGCGCCTTCCTGAAGAACCTGGCCCTGTAGCGCCCCGGGCGGGCCCGCCGCGGACGGGGCGCCCCGTCCGCGGCGGACGCCGTGGGGCCGTTGGGCTTATGCTGGTCGGATGAAGCTCACCGTCGCCATGATCGCCCGGGACGAGGCGGCCCACCTGGGCCACTGCCTCGCCTCCATCCAGGACCTGGCCGACGAGATCGTCCTGGTCGACACCGGATCCGTCGACGGGACGCCGGCCATCGCCGCCGCCCACGGCGCCCGGGTGGGGACCTTCGCCTGGGTCCAGGATTTCGCCGCCGCCCGGAACGCCAGCCTCGACCTGGCCACCGGCGACTGGGTGCTGGTCCTGGACGCCGACGAGGCCGTGGACGCGGCCGACCACGGCCGGATCCGGGCGGCCCTGGCCGCCCCCGGGGCCGAGGCCTACCGGGTGCTCATCCGCAACTACCTGCCCGGCGGCGCCTTCACCATGATGGACACGGAGGCGAAGGCCAACCCCGGCGGCTACCGGGAGGGGGCGGCCCACGCCCGCTGCGCCGACACGCGGGGGGTCCGCCTCTTCCGGCGCCGGCCCTGGGCCCGCTTCACGAGCCGGGTGCACGAGATGGTGGACCCGGCCTTCCTGGCCCGGGGGATCCAGCCCCGGGACCTGGACGCGGTCATCCACCACTACGGCTTCACCCTGGCCGACCGGGTGCGGGCCAAGAAACCCGTCTACCTCGAGCTGGCCCGCCGGGACGCCGAGGACCGGCCCGGCGACGCCCAGGCCCAGTTCCACCTGCTCATCCAGGCCGCCACCGCGGAGGCCTGGGAGCTGGCCGTCCAGGCGGCAGATCGTTTCCTCGCCCTCACCCCCGGGGCGGCCCCGGGCACGGTCCTGCTCACCCGGGCGGTGGCTCTCCAGCGCCTGGGGCGCCACGCCGAGGCGGAGGCCGCCTTCCGGACCCACCTCGCCCGGCATCCGGACAGCGCCCCCGGGGTGGCCGGGCGGGCGGTCTCCCTGGAGCGGCTGGGCCGGGGCGCGGAGGCCCGGGCGCTGCTCGAGGCCTGCGTCCAGGCCCATCCCGCCTTCGCGACCCCCTGGCTGGACCTCGCGGACCTGCACGCAAGAGCCGGCGATCCAGTTGCCGCCCGGGCGGTCCTGGAGCGGGCCCTGGCGGGCGCCCCCGGGGACCCGGACCTGCGCGCGCGGCTGGTGCGCCTGGGCCTGGAGACCGGCGATCCGAACCAGGCGGTCCTGGACGCCTGGGAGGCCCTGCGGGCCTGCCCCCGGGGCGGCGAGGGGACCTGGCACCTCCTGGTGGGGGTGCAGCTGCTGCGGCAGGGGGCCCGGGCCGAGGCCCGGCAGATCCTGGAGCAGGGCCTGGCGGCCTTTCCCGGCCACCCCGACCTGCTGCGCGTGAAGGAGATGGCCTGACATGGCAAAGATCCGCGTCCTGCCCGACCACGTGGCCAACCAGATCGCCGCCGGCGAGGTGGTGGAACGGCCCGCGTCCGTCCTCAAGGAGCTGGTGGAGAACGCCCTGGACGCCGGGGCGACCCGCCTGGAGGTGCGCTGGGAGGAGGGGGGCAAGCGCCTGCTGGAACTGGCCGACGATGGCTGCGGCATGGCCCGGGACGACCTCTACATGGCCCTCGAGCGCCACGCCACCAGCAAGGTCCGGGCGGCCGGCGACCTGGACCATCTGGCCACCTTCGGCTTCCGGGGAGAGGCGCTGCCCTCCATCGCCTCCGTGAGCCGCTTCGACATGGCCTCCGCCGAGGCGGACGGCGCCGGGCACCGGCTGCGCTGCGAGTTCGGCGTCATCAAGGAGGTGCTCCCCGCGGCCCGGGCCCGGGGGACCACGATCACGGTCCGGGACCTCTTCGCCCAGCTCCCCGCGCGGCGGCGCTTCCTCAAGGCCACGGAGACCGAGCACGCCCACCTGTGGGGCGTGGTGACCCGCCTGGCCCTGGCGACGCCGGACGTGCACTGGGTGGTGGAATCGGACCGGAGCGGGCGCCTCGTCCTGCCCCGGGTGGCGGAACCCGGCGAGCGGCTCGGCCCCCTCCTGGGCGACAAGCTGGCCAGCCTCGTCGCCTTCCGGGACGGCCAGGCCCCCTGGACCCTCCGGGGCTATGTGTCCGACCCGGCCCTCAGCTTCCGGGACCGCAACCACCTCTACCTCTTCGTGAACGGCCGGGCGGTCCGGGACCGCCTCCTCCTCGCCGCCCTGGCCGGAGCCTGGGAGGGCTTCTTCCCCAAGGGCGCCTATCCCGCGGCCGTCCTCTTCCTGGACGTCCCGCCCGAGGCCGTGGATGTGAACGTGCACCCCACCAAGGCCGAGGTGCGGTTCCGGGAGCCCCAGCGCATCTTCCCCTGGGTGGGCCGGGCCCTGCGGGAGGCCTGGTCCGGCCTGCGGGGCGGCCTGGCCTCCGTCCTGGACCTGCCCCCCAAGCCCCTGGAGCCCGAGCTGGACAAGCCCCTGGCCCCCGTCGCGGCCAGCCATCCCCACCTGTGGGAGCCGTACCGTCCGGCCGAAGGCGCCGTCCGCGCCCTGGAAACGGCCTTCGGGCCCGGGACGTCCGCGCCGATGGCCGCCGAGCCGCGGCCCGCGGCGCCGCAGGGCCCCCCGCCTCCACCGGCCGCGCCTGCTTCCTTCCGCTACCTGGGCGCCTTCGACGCCACCTACCTCCTGGCGGAGGTGGCGGGGGACGGCGAGCCGGAGTTGTGGATCGTGGACCAGCACGTGGCCCACGAGCGGATCCTCTATGAAATGCTCTTCCTCCGGAAGCACGCCCCGGCCATCCAGCCCCTCATGCCTCCGCAGGTGGTGGGCCTGGGCCCGGCGGCTGTCGCCCGCCTCACCCCCTTCCTGGACGAGTTCACGGCCGTGGGCCTGGAGGTCGAGCCCTTCGGGGCGGACGCCCTCGTGGTCCGGGGCCTGCCCGATTTCCTGGCGGACCGGGACCCGGAGGCCCTGCTCACGGACCTCCTCCGGCGCCTGGAAGAGGGGGGCCGGCCGGACCTGGACGCCTTCCGGCGGGACCTGAACGCCGAACTGGCCTGCCGCAGCGCCATCAAGAAGCACCACGTCCTTCCGGCCGAACTTGCCCAGTGCCTCCTGGAGGACCTGATGGCCTGCCAGGTCCCCCACACCTGTCCCCATGGCCGCCCCGTCATCAAGAAACTCACCCGGGGCGACCTGGAACGGAGCTTCGGGCGGCGGCTGTAGGCCGGGGCAACCGGCCTGATTCCTGCATCACCGGCTTATCCAGACTGCCCGGGTGGCGCAAGGGGGTGCCATGACACAGCCCATCAAGACCGTGATCCTCGCGGGGGGACTGGGGACCCGCCTGGCCGAGGAAACGGGGGTCCGCCCCAAGCCCATGGTGGAAATCGGCGGCCAGCCAATTCTTTGGCACATCATGAACATCTATGCCCATTACGGCTGCATGGAGTTCCTCGTGGCCCTGGGCTACAAGGGCGAACTGATCAAACAGTACTTCCTGGATTTCCGGACCCGCACCTCCCACCTCTACCTGGACCTGGCCAGCGGCGAGACCCGGTTCCACGGATCGGTTCCGCCCCCCTGGAAGGTCCACCTCATCGAGACCGGCGCCCAGACCATGACCGGTGGTCGGATCCTTCGCATGCGGGAGCACATCGGCGATGACCCGCTCTTCATGGTGACCTATGGCGACGGCGTGGCGGACGTGGACCTCGGCCGCCTCCTGGCCTTCCACCGGGCCCACGGCAAGCTGGCGACGGTGACCGCAGTCCGGCCTCCGGCCCGGTTTGGGGATATCCGCCTCCAGGACGGCCGGGTGATGGGTTTCGCCGAAAAGCCCCAGGTGGGCGAGGGCTGGATCAACGGCGGCTTCTTCGTGCTGGACCGGCGGGTGCTGGACTACATCGACGGGGACGCCACCATCTGGGAGCGGGAGCCCATGGAGCGCCTCGTGGCGGAGGGGCAGCTGATGGCCTACTGCCACGAGGGGTTCTGGCAGCCCATGGACACGATCCGCGAGCGGACGGTGCTCGAGGGCCTGTGGGCCTCGGGGAACGCCCCCTGGAAGATCTGGGACTGAAGGAGCGCGCATGGCCAAGTTCACATCCGTCATCCGGGAAGACGCCCGCTGGCTCGTGGAGGCTTCGGGCCTGCCCCTGGCCCGCCTGCGCGGAAAGACCCTCCTGCTCACGGGGGCCTGCGGGTTCCTGGGGGCCTACGTCCTCGATCTCCTGGCCCACTGGAACGATGGCCAGGACCAGCCCTGCCGGGTCATCGCCCTGGACAACTTCCTGGTCGGGCTCCCCGAGCGGCTCCAGCACCTGGCGGGCCGCCGGGACATCCGGATCCTGTCCCACGACCTCACCACGCCCTTCCTGCCCGACGAGCCCATCCACGCCATCTTCCACGCCGCGGGGGTGGCGAGCCCCACCTTCTACCGGCGCTACCCCCTCGAGACCATCGACGTGAACGTGGGCGGCACCCGCCAGCTCCTGGAGCTGTGCCGGACCCAGCCGGTGGAGTGGATGCTCCACCTGAGCACCAGCGAGATCTACGGCGACCCCAGCCCCGACGCGATCCCCACCCGGGAGGACTACCGGGGCTTCGTCTCCTGCACCGGCCCCCGGGCCTGCTACGACGAGTCCAAGCGCCTGTCCGAGACCCTCTGCGTCCTCTACCACCAGCAGTACGGCGTGCCCATCAAGGTGGGCCGGCCCTTCAACGTCTACGGTCCCGGGCAGCGCATCGACGACCGGCGCATCGTGCCCGACCTCATGCAGGCGGCCCTCCAGGGCGGCCCCCTGGTGCTCCTCTCGGACGGCCGGGCCACGCGCTCCTTCTGCTACCTGCGGGACGCGACCTGGGCCATGCTCCTCATCGCCCTGGAGGGCCAGCCCGGCGAGGCCTACAACCTGGGCAACGACCGCCAGGAGGTCAGCATGCTTCAGGTGGCCGAGACGCTGCGGCAGGTCGCGGGCCTGGCCGAGCCGGTCCAGTACCGGGCCAGCGAGGATCGCCACTACCTCACCGACAACCCCCAGCGGCGCTGCCCCGATCTCGCGAAGATCCGCACCCTGGGCCCCTATGACCCCCAGGTCCAGCTCGAGGAGGGCCTCGCCCGGACCTTCCGTTCCTACCGGGAGGACCAGCCATGAAGGTCGCTGTCTTTGGCTGTGGCTACGTCGGGCTCGTCACCGGGGCCTGCCTGTCGGCGCTCGGCCACCAGGTCGAATGCGTGGACGTGGACCCCCGCAAGGTCGAAACCATCAACCGGGGCGAGACGCCCATCTTCGAGCCGGGCCTGGAGGCGATGCTGAAGGAAAACCTGGCGGCGGGGCGGTTCCGGGCGACCCTGGACGCCCAGGGGGCCCTGGAGGGCGCCCGCCTGTCCATGATCGCGGTGGGGACGCCCGACCGGGATGGCCACATCGATCTGTCCTTCGTCGAAGGGGTCGCCCGCACCATCGGCGCCCACCTGCGGACGGCGCCGGACGACCACACCGTGGTGGTCAAGAGCACCGTGGTGCCGGGCACGACCCTGGGGCTCGTGGCCAGGACCCTGGAAGCGGCGTCGGGGCGCGTCGCCGGCGAGGACTTCGGTGTCGCCATGAACCCCGAGTTCCTCCGGGAGGGCTTCGCCGTCCAGGACTTCATGGAGCCGGACCGCATCGTCCTGGGCCACCTGGGGGTCCAGGCTGGCCAGGCGCTGGAGGCGCTCTACGCCGGTTTCGCCTGTCCCAAGCTCCATGTGAATCCCACGGAAGCCGAGTTCATCAAGTACGCCTCCAATGCCCTGCTGGCCACCTGCATTTCCTTCGCCAACGAGCTCTACACCCTCTGCGAGGCGACCCCGGGGGCCGATGGTCGGAAGGTTCTGGAAATCCTGCACATGGATCGCCGCCTCACGCCTGTCCACCAGGGTGAGGCCGTGCGCCCGGGCCTCCTCTCCTACCTGTTCGGCGGCGTCGGCTACGGCGGCAGTTGCCTGCCCAAGGACCTCAACGCCATCACCGCCATGGCCCGGGAGCGGGGCCTGCCCGCGCCCCTGCTGGACCAGGTGGTGGCCGTGAACCGCCGGCGCCCGGCGGCCATTGTGGACCGCCTGGCCCGGGAGCTGGGCGGCCTGCAGGGACGGACCGTCGCCTTGCTGGGCCTGGCCTTCAAGCCGGGGACCGACGACTGGCGGCATTCGCCCTCCCAGCCCCTGGTCGACGCCCTGCTCGCCCAGGGGGCCACGGTGCGCGCCTGGGATCCCCTCGTAGACGCCGGCGCCGTCGCCGCCTGGGGCGGCCGGGTCGCCCTTCACCGGACGTCCGCCGTCCTGGCCGGGGCGCATGCGGCCGTCCTAGCGACGGCCTGGCCGGAACTGACCGCGTGGCCGTGGGCCGACCTGGTCGGGACCATGGCGACCCCGGTGGTTCTGGATGGCCGCAACGCCCTGGAGCATGTGGCTTGGCCGGGCAGTGTCCGATACGTACCCGTGGGCCGGGGACCGGCCCTCGCATCCCGGGAGCACCATGTCCACGGCTGAGGAACTCCGCAACCAGATCCTGGAGCTGACCCGGGCCTACGTCCAGGAGGCCCATCAGCCCAAGCCCTTCGTGCCCGGGGAAAGCCGCGTCAACTATGCCGGGCGAGTCTACGGGGAGGCCGAGCTGCTCAACCTCGTCGGCGCCTCCCTGGATTTCTGGCTCACGGCCGGGCCCTACGCGGCGCGGTTCGAGGAGGCCATGCGCGGGTTCTTCGGAAGCCGCGCCTTCGTCCTCGTCAATTCCGGATCGAGCGCCAACCTGCTCATGGTGGCGGCCCTGTGCGCGGAGGCCGCGGACAAGGCCCGGGATTCGGGCCCCGGGCGGCTTCTGCCCGGCGACGAGGTCATCACGCCCGCGGTGACCTTCCCCACGACGCTCACCCCCATCGTCCAGAACCGCCTCGTGCCGGTCTTCGTGGATTGCGAGGTGGGCACCTACAACATCGATCCTGGTCTCGTCGAGGCCGCCATCGGGCCGCGCACGAAAGCCATGCTGGTCCCCCACACCGTCGGGAACCCCTGCGACCTCGCCGCGCTGACCGAGATCGCGCGCCGGCGGAACCTGTGGCTCCTGGAGGACGGCTGCGACGCCCTGGGGGCGACCTTCGACGGGAAGCTGGTGGGGACCTTCGGCGCCATGAGCAGCCTGAGCTTCTACCCCGCCCACCACATCACCATGGGCGAGGGCGGCGGCGTGAACGTCAACGCCCCCGAGCTCAAGCGCACCGTCCTCTCCCTCCGGGACTGGGGGCGCGACTGCTGGTGCGACCCGGGCTGCAACAACACCTGCGGGCGCCGCTTCGACTGGCACCTGGGCGAACTGCCCTACGGCTACGACCACAAGTACATCTACTCGAACCTCGGCTACAACCTGAAGGCCACCGATCTCCAGGCCGCCATCGGCATGGCCCAGTTCGATCGGATCCCTGCCTTCGTCGAGGCCCGGCGGCGGAACTTCCGGCGCCTCCAGGAGGGCCTCGCGTCCCTGGAGGACCGCCTCATCCTGCCGCGCATCGACCCCCGGGCCAACCCCAGCCCCTTCGGATTCCCCCTCACCGTCCGGGAGGGGGTGGATCGGCGCGCCCTGGTGAACCACCTGGAAGCCGCCCGCATCGAGACCCGCCTCGTCTTCGGGGGCAACATCCTCCGCCAGCCCGGATTCCTGGACATCGAGCGCCGGGTGCACGGGTCCCTGGCCGCGTCCGACCGCATCATGCGGGACACGCTCTTCCTGGGCGTCTACCCCGGACTGGGGGATGCGCAGATCGACTACATGCTCGAATGCATCCACGGCTTCTTCGCGCCCGGGAACCGGGCCTGAACAGGAGACCCCTTGATGACGACCCGGCCCCTTGTCTCGATCTGCGTGCCGACCATGGACCGGGGCGAGCTCCTGGAAATCGGTCTGAAGAACCTCCTCAGCGAGGCCGAGCCCTTCGGGGACAAGGTGGAGATCGTCGTGGCGGATAACGCCTCGACGGATGCCACGCCGGAGATCCTCCGGAGCCTGGGCGGACGCATCCGAGTCGGCCGGCAGCCCGAGCGGGTGACCTTCCCGCGCAACCTCCTCTACGCCGCCTGCGACCTGGCCCGGGGGGAGCACGTGCTCCTGATGGGGGACGATGACCTCCTGGTCCGCGGCTCCCTCAAGCGCATCGTGGATCTCCTCGAGGCCCGGCCCGACCTGGACTACATCTACCTGAACGTCGGCTGGCTCTCGGTCCCCCAGCGGAACCGGGCGATCCTCGAGGACGATTCGAGGATCCCCGAGGATTACGATGGCATCTTCCAGCTCCGCGAACCGGTGACCCGCGTCCTGGGGCGCCTGGAGGAGGTGGTGGACCTCTGTTGGTCGACGCCCTACGCGATGTTCTCGACCATCTTCTGCTACACCCTCCGGCGGAGCCGCTACCTGGAGGAGCGGGAGCACCTCGCCCTCTGCGACGACTGGGACCATGCGGTGCAACCCCTCGACAACATGTTCCCCCACGCCCTCCTCAGTCTTCGCCCCTGCGCCGGACGGCCCGCGGGATGCATCGGGGAGCCGGCGGTGATGCAGGGCAGTTGGCACCAGGGCTGGGCGCCCTGGTCCCACAAGACGATGATCCACGGCCACGTGCTGCTGTTCGAATGGCTGGAGCGGGAGACGGCGTTCGATCCGGAACGCCTGGGCGTCCTGTGGAAGGAGCTGGCCCGCCATTCGGCCAACATGCTGATCCAGATGCTGGACCACCCCGAGCGGCACCTGGGCCGCAGCGTCCTGGAGGGCCACGCCCTGCCCCGGCTCATCCGGCACCCGGAATTCCTGACCACGCTCTGGGATGGCACCCGCAACCTGGCCCAGGCTGATTTCGAGGCGGACCGGATGGAGGAGCGGGTCGCCGCCCTGGACCAGGAGTTCGGGCGCCCCGTCCGGGTCGCCCTCTGGGGGCTTCGGGGCCGAGGCGAACGGTGGCTGGAGCACCACGCCGCCCGGCTGCCCCATCTGGAGGTCATCGTGGACGGCTCCCATGCCCTCCACGGCAAGGAGACGCCCTGGCTCAAGGAGCCCGTTCAGCCGGTGGAGGCCCTGCTGGAGCGGACCTTCGATGTTCTGGTCCTGGGCACGCGGGAGGAGATTACGGCGCAGATCCTGCCCGTCCTCGCGGCCTGGGTTCCGGTTGGAACGCCTGTGGTGAGCATGTTGGGCCTGACGCGGGTCAGCCCGGCGGCCGTGGAGGCCGGGGCCCCGTCCGGGGCCATGGGCCTGCCTTCACAGGGGCGAGCGGGGGCGTAGCGTCCGTGCGGGGTTGCCCACGACGGTCGTGAAGGGGGGGACGTCCTCCAGGACGACCGCGCCGGCTCCGATCACCGCGTGCTCGCCGATCCGGAGGCCCTGCTTGATGATGCAACCTGCGCCCAGGAAGGCTCCGGCGCCCACCTCGCATCCTCCAAGCAAACATGCGGCCGGAGCCAGGTAGGCCAGGTCGCCGACGCGGCAGTCATGCTCGACGATGGCCCCGGTGTTGACCACCACCTGGGTGCCCAGGCGGGCGCCAGGGTGTACGACGGCCTGGGCCATGGCGGTGAGGCCCGTCGCCCAGGCGGCGGATGGGGAGATCCAGGCCCGGGGGTGGAGGGCGTCCACGGGCAGGAGGCCGGCGGCGAGGGCCGCCTGGTGGGTCCGTTCGCGGACGGCCAGGGATCCCGCGGCGCCCGCGCCCAGGAAGAAGTGGGTGACCCCTCGGCTCCGCAGGTCCACCAGGAGGGCATCGCCACCCAGGACGGGCACGCCCTGGAGGAGATGTCCGTGGAGATCCGGATCCGGATCGAGGAGGCCGAGGATCGGTACCACGGGCGCGACCTGCAGGATCTCCAGCACGACCCGGGCGTGGCCGCCGGCGCCCAGGCCCACGAGGCTTCCGGAGGAGGGGGTGGGGGCCGGGTTCATGTCAGGGGTCCTCCGCCAAGTCCCGTTCCAGGGCGTCCACGGGGGTGTACAGGGTCGACACGGAGTTCGCCAGACCGAGCGTTTGGCGGATCTGCCGGAAGATATCCCGTTCGAACTGCATCGAGCTGATGAGGATGCGCTCGGTCCTGCCCGTCAGCTGCTCGGGGGCGAGGACGGGGCGGTCCTGGAAGGTGAGGCCCTGGTTTTTGGGGTTGCTGTCCACGAAGGCGGCGATGTGGGCGGGGTCCAGGACGCCCTCGGCCAGGAGCCGCCGGGTGTGGACCCCGACCCCCCACACGATGAGGGGGCCGCCCTGCCTCGCCATTTCGGCCAGGCGGGGGCGATCCCGGGCCTCCAGGGCCCGGGAGGCCGCCACGTAGGCGGCGATGGCTCGCTCGCCTTCCTCGTCCCGCCCCCGGAGTGGGGAAACGGCAGGATCGACCCGGTAGAAGGCTTTCAGGTCCAGCACCCACTTGCCGGGGGCCTGGAGGATCCGGGCTGGCCAGCACTCGACAAGGGCGAAGCCGTGGCGGGCCATCAGGCCCTGGAGGCTGGCGGCCGTGAAGAAGTTGATGTGCTCGGCGCTGAACTCCTGGAAGGGCGCGTCGAGGCCTTCGGCAAACCGGCCCGCGTCCGGCACCTCCACGTAGCAGCCGGCGCCGGGGGCGAGGCAGGCGCGGAGGTGGTCGAGGAGGGGGGCCAGGTCCCGCAGGTGCTCGAGCACCGAACCGAGGATCAGGACATCGCATTCGCCGGGCCGCAGGTCCCCCACCCACCCCTGCCGGAAGGAGGCCCGCACCCGGGCGCCGCCCTGGGCGATGCAGGCGGGGGAAGGATCGACGCCCGCCAGGTTCCGGAAGCCGACGGCGGCCAGGGCCTCCAATTGACCGCCGCGGGCGCACCCCATGTCCAGGATCCGCGTGGCCCGATCGGGGACGAGCCTGGCCAGGTGCTCCGCCACAGCGCCGTAATGGCGCAGGTCATAGGCGGACAGGGAGCTGGAAACCCGATCGTGCCCTTCGTACTGGCTCTGGTCCCGGTAATACGCGTCGAATGCCGCCTGGTCGGGGAGGGGGGACGCGAAGACGAGGCCGCAGGCCTCGCAGGCGACCACGTCATACCCCGCCAGGAGGGCGCCTTCGGCCGGAACGGCCAGCCTTTGCGCGTGGAGGACCCGGTGGTCGGGGCAGGCGCAACCAGGGCAGGGACGGGGAAGGGCAGGCGGCAGGTGCGTCACGGGACCTCCTCAGGACCGCGCGAGCCCGGCCAGGGTCTGGATGACCCGGTCCTGGTCGGCGTCGGTGAGACCCACGGAGCAGGGGATGCTCAGGCCCTGGCGGTTGAGGCGCTCGGCGACGGCGCCCCCCAGGGTCTGGCAGCCCGCGTGGGCGGGGCTCAGGTGCATGGGCTGCCACAGGGGGCGGGCCTGGATGTTGCGGGCGCCGAGCTCGGCGAGGAGGCCCCGGCTGTCCAGCCCGTAGGCGGCGGGGTCCACGAGGACGGTGTACATCCAGAAGATGCTCCGGGCCCAGGGCGGCTCCTCCATGGGGAGGAGGCCCGGGATCCCGGCGAGGCCCTCCCGGTAGCGGGCCGCGATGGCGCGCTTGCGCGCGACGTAGGGGCCGAGGTGCTCCAGCTGGGCGCAGCCGAGGGCGGCGAGGACGTTCGTCATCCGGTAGTTGTAGCCCACCTCGCCGTGGACGAACTCCACGGCGTCGTCCTTGGCGGTGGTGCTGAGATACTTGGCCCGGCGGGCCCAGTCCTCCCGGTTGGTGAGCAGCATCCCGCCCCCGCCCGTCGTGATCACCTTGTTGCCGTTGAAGCTCAGGCAGGCCATGTCCGCGCGGCTCCCGGCCGGGACGTCCTTGTAGTGGGCCCCCAGGCATTCGGAGGCGTCCTCCACCAGGGGCAGACCGTAGCGGCGGGCCAGCTCCAGAAGGGGATCCAGATCCACCGGGTGACCGGCCACGTCCACGGGCAGGAGGCAGGCCACGCGCCGTCCCGTCTCCCGGTTGACGAGGCGTTCCCCCTCCCGGCGGCAGGACCCGGCGAGGAAGGCCTCCACCCGGGTGGCGTCCATCTGCCAGGTGACCGGGTCCGCGTCCACGAAGACGGGGTGGGCGTCCAGGTACCGGATGGCATTGGCGGGCGCGATGAAGGTGAGATCGGAGACCAGCACCTCATCCCCGGCCTGGACGCCGGCGATCCGCAGGGCCAGGTGGAGGGCGGCGGTGCCGTTCATGACGGCCACCCCGTGGGCCACGCCCACGGCTTCGGCCACGGCCCGCTCGAACCGGTCCACGTAGGCGCCCACGGAGCTGACCCAGCCCGTGTCCAGGCAGTCCTTGACGTAGTCCCATTCCCGTCCGCGGAGCTCCGGGACGGAGAGGGGGATGAAGGCCGGGGCGGGTCCGTTCGTCATGGGCGGGGGGTCCGGTAGTGGGGTTCGTACCAGGCCAGGGTGTCGGCCAGGCCTTCCCGGAGGCCCACCCGGGGCTCGAGGCCGAGGCGGGTCCGGAGGGCGGTGAGGTCGGGGCAGCGGCGCACGATGGGGTCGTTGGCGGCCTCCGCCGGCACGATGGCCGCCGGCAGCCCGGCCTGGTCGAGGATCATGCGGGCCAGTTCGGCGATGGTGACCTCGGCGCGGTCGTTGCCGATGTTCAGGGTGGCCGGCGCCCCCTCCGCGGACCGGAGGGCGGCGAGGGTCGCGTCCACGGCGTCCGAGACGTGGCAGAAGGCCCGCCGGTGGTCGGCGCTGTAGACCTTGAGGGGGGATTCGCCGGAGAGGCAGCGGCGGTAGATCTGGGGAATCACGTGCTCGTGGCCCATGCGCGGGCCATAGACGTTGTGGTAGCGGACGATCGCCGCGGGGAAACCGTGCATCAGGGCGTACTGGGTCACGGCCAGCTCCCCGAAGATCTTGCTGCCGGCGTACGAGCTGCGCGGATTGGCCAGGTCGGTCAGGGCGAGGGGGACGTCCTCCGGCGTGGGGATGGGCAGGGGATGGAAGCCCTGGGTCCAGGCGTAGGCCTCCGAGGTGCTCGAGAAGAGGAACCGCTTTCCGCCGCCCCGGGCCATCCAGTCCAGGAGCAGGAGGGTGGAGAGGGCGTTCACCCGCACCACCTCGTGGGGCCGGCGCAGCACGTTCTCGACGCCGATGATGGCGGCCAGGTGGTAGACCTCGTCGTAGCCGCCGCCCAGGGACGCCACCCCCTCGGGGGTGGTGAGGTCGGCCTCGAGCAGGCGCACCCCGGGCAGGGCCGCGAGGGCCTCCAGGTCGGCGTCCCTCCGGCCGCGCACGAAATTGTCCGCCAGGAGCACATCGTGGCCACCCTCGCCGGCCAGCCGCCGCGCCAGGTGGTACCCGACGAAGCCGGCGCCTCCCGTGATCAGGATCTTTTTCGCATGCGCGTTCATAGGTGGTACCCCTTGTCGATCCAATGGCCCTTGCCGACGCCGAACACCCGCCGGCCCGCGGCGCGCAGGGCCTCGGCCGTGGCATCGTCCAGGACGTTCATGGCGTCCACGAGGAGGGTGCCGGGCCGCGTCCAGGCCGCCAGGTCGTCCGCGGCCAGGCGGCGGTAGGCCGCGTGGGGGGTCGCGAAGACGGCGGCGTCCGCCTGCCCCAGCACCTCCGGCAGGTCCGGGTGGATGACGGTGCCCGGCCGTTCCGGCCACCATCCGAGGCTGGGGTCGTGGCAGAGCGCGCGACCTCCCTCCGCCTCCAGGCCGTCCACGAACTGCTCCGCCGGCGTGTTCCGGGTGTCCGGGACCTCCGCCAGGTACGAGACCCCGCAGAGGGCCACGGTGCGGCCCCGGAGGCTCCCCCCCAGGAACTCCCGCGTCCGGGACAGGGTGTGGAGCGGCATCGCGTAGTTGGTCCGGAGGGCCTCGAGGGTCATGGGCAGCGTGAGGCCGGTGCTGAAGAGGTTCCCCAGGGACCATTGGGCCAGGAGGCTGTCCTTGGTCAGGCAGTACCCCCCGACCCCGAAGCCGGGGTAGCGCATGTTGTCGTGGGTCCCCCGGCGGACCCGGATGCTGTCGACCACGGCGAACAGGTCGATCCCGAGGGCCTCGGCGGCCACCGTCCATTCCTGGATGAAGGCGATGTTCATGGCCCGGTAGCTGTTCTCCAGGAGCTTGGCCAGCTCCGTCGCCCGGGGGGCGGCGAGCTCGGCCAGCGGGTGGACCGGGGTGTCCACCAGGGTCTCCAGGAAGGCCCGGGCCCGGGTGGAGCTGGCCGCGTCCATGCCGGCGAAGCTGCGCCAGAAGGACCGGATGCTCTCGATGTAGCGGGGGCCTGGCATCACGCGCTCATAGCAATGGGCGACGAGGGGGGTTCCGGGCAGGCCCCGGTCCCGGAAAGCCTGGGCGAGGATGGGCGCGACCACCTGCTCCGTGGTGCCGATGGGCACCGTGGTCTCCACGAGGACCAGGGCGTCGGGCCGCATGTGTCGGCCGATCGCCGCGATGGCGTTCCGGAATGCGGCCAGGTCCACGTGGAGGGCCCCGGGATCCACCGTGGAGCGGTCCGCGATGTCCAGGGGAACGTCCACGATGATCGTGTCGGCGAGGGCGTAGACGTCCTCCGAGCAGGCCGCGCGGAGGTTGCCCGTCTCGAGGACGGCTTGCCGGATGAGGGAGGCCAGCGCCGGATCGGGGGACGCGAAGGGGGAGCGGCCCGCGTTGATGCGGGCCACCTTCCAGTAGCCGCCCGGGGTGGGAAGGTCGACGCCGACGACCTGGTAGCGGGGGTGCCCGGAAGCGTCCCGGAGCCCGGCGACGGCGGCGGCCACGGCGGCGCCGACGAAGCCGAGGCCCTGGACCACGACCACGGGGCCCCGGTCCGCGAGGGCCTCGGCGCCGCGCAGCAGGGTCTGGAGCTCTTCCGCGGCCGGGAGCCGGTAGGCCTCCCCGTCGGGGGCCGTGGAGGTCATGGCTTCAGGGAGCGTCATAGGTGCCATCCTCGAGGTCCTTCCTCGCCTTCTGGTAGTCGGCGTGCTGTCCGATGTCGAGCCAGTACTCCCGGATCGGGAAGCTGACCACGGTGCGGCCCGCCTCGAGCAGCCACTGGATCAGGTCGGTCATGTTGAACCGCTGGCCCTGGGGGATGAACTCGTACACGGAGGGCTGGATGAGGTAGATGCCGGCGTTGATGAGGACGCGGCTCCGGGGCTTCTCCTTGAGGGAGCGGATCCGGGCTCCGTCGCACTCGACCACGCCGAACGGGATCTGGAACTCATGGAGGTTCACGGCGACGGTCATGTCCGCCTCGTGCTCCTGGTGGTACTCCAGCATCTTCTGGAAGTTCACCTTCGTGAACACGTCGCCGTTCATGACCAGGAACGGCCCTTCCGGCGGCGGCAGGAGCCCGAGTGCGCCCCCCGTGCCGAGGGGGAGGTCCTCGTTCACGTAGTTGAGCTCCACCCCGAAGTCCCGCCCGGTCCCGAAGTGCTCCTGGATCTTCTCGGGCTTGTAGTGGGTGCTGATGTTCAGGCGCCGGATGCCCGAGAGGCGCAGCTGCTCGACGATCCACTCCATGACCGGCCGTCCCCCGACGGGCAGCATGGGCTTCGGGGTGTCCTCGGTGAGGGGGAGGAGGCGGGTGCCGAAACCCCCGGCCATGATCAGCGCCTGCAGGCCCAGGTCCGCCGGCGGGATGAAATCCGCCAGCAGGACGATGTCGACCACCTTGCCCGCCTCGTTCAGGAGGGGCAGCTGGCGCACCTTGGCCTCCTGCATGATCCTCAGCAGGCTTTCCGGGGAGGTGCCGACGGGGGCCGTCACGGCGTGGGGGTTGGGCATGGCCGCCTTGATGGGCAGCAGATCGGCGGCGGTGCCCTCGTCGAGGGAGAGGCCCGCGAGGAGGCCCCGGCGCAGGTCCCCGTCCGTGAGGGTGGCGATCAGCTGCTCCTGGCTGTCCACGAGCAGGGCGAGGCTGATGCGGCCCGCGTGGTTGATGACTTCGATGACGTCCCGGAGGGGCGTGGATTCCCGCACGAAGAGCCGTTCGAAGGCCGCCCGGTTCATGGGGTCCTCCCGGGGTCGGCCGCGGAGGGCCAGTCGAAGAACGCCTTGGGGATGAGGGAGGCGGGGTCGGTCGCGAGGAGGCGCTCCAGGATCAGCCGGGAGGCGGGCTCGCCCAGGTGGTACGGGTTCGTCATGCCGGCCAGGCTGTCCTGGAAGGCGGGGTCGAGGGCCCTCCGGATCCCGTCGGCGATGGCCCCCCGGGTGGCGGGGACGTCGATGACGTTGCGGCCCCGGGTCCGGCCCTTCTGGCGGTTGCCCACGTTGACGACGGGCAGCTGGAAGGAGGCGGCCTCGATGAGCCCGCTGGAGGAGTTGCCGACCATGGCGCCCGCCCTGCGCATGAGGCTGAAGTAGGCCCGGGTCCCCAGGTTTCCGGCCATGCGGCAATCCGGATGGGTGTCCAGGAAGGCCTGGATCGCCCCGGCCACCTGCTGGCCGTGGGTGTCCGCGTTGGGGAGGGTGAAGATGACGGGGCGGCCCGCGTCGTGGAGGGCTCCCAGGAAGGCCTCGACCTGGGCCCCGGTGGCTTCCTGCTCCAGGGTCACCGGATGGAAGGTGGCCATGAGCAGCCCGGGCACCAGGGGCCGGCCGATGCGGGTTTCCAGCTCGCCGTCGGGCAGCCATTCCAGGTCCAGGAGGTGGTCCAGCCCTGGGGCGCCGCAGGCCCAGACCCGGTCCGGGGCCTCCCCCAGCTGCCGGATCCGGCGCGCGTGGGCCTCGGTGCTGGCGAAATGAAGGTGGCTCAGCTTGGTGATGGCGTGGCGGAGGGCGTCGTCCATGGCCCCCTCCGTGATCTCGCCCCCGTGGATGTGGGCGACGGGAATGAGGAAGGGTAGGGCCGCGAGGGCGGCCGCCATCATTTCGAAGCGGTCGCCCAGGACCACCAGGAGATCGGGCCGGTGCCGCGCGAAGGAACGGGCGAAGCCCTCGACCCCCTGGCCGATGGAGAGGGTGATCCCCTCGGGCGCATCGGAGGCCATGAGCATGTGGACGCGATCCAGGATGGGGAACCCGTCGGCCTCGATGGCCTGGACGGTCATGCCGGAAGCCGGGCTGAGGTGCATCCCCGTCACGTAGAGGCCCCAGGTCAGCCCCGGCACCTGGGCGGCCCGGCGCAGCAGCGGAAGGTAGATGCCGTAGTCGGAGCGGGCGACGGTGACGAACCCCAGGCGGGTCATCGGAAGTCCTCCAGCTGAAGGAGGTGCCCCTTGGGCACGTCCCGTCCGAGGATACGCCCTTCCAGGAGGGGGAGCAGGCTGGGCGGCAGACCCGTGCCCGGGCGCAGAAGCATCGCCTGGTCGGCGGTGAAGGGGGTGCCGGCCTGGAGGTCGGCCGCCGCCACCAGGCTCTTCCGGGCCACGACAGCGGTGTCCCGCTCGCAGGGGGCGGGCTCCTTGCGGCCGTGGCCGAGGGCGGCCTCCACGGTGCGGACGCCCCGCACCATCGCTGCGAGTTCATCCGGTTCCAGGGAGGCCGGCTGGTCCGGGCCCGGCAGGCGCCGGTCCAGGGTGAAGTGCTTCTCCAGGACGCAGGCCCCCAGGGCCACAGCGGCCAGCGGGACCTCGAGGCCCTGGGTGTGGTCCGAGTAGCCGACGGGGACCTGGAAGGCGGCGCGGAGGGTGCCCATGGCCCGGAGGTTGGCGTCGGCGGGGGAGGTGGGGTAGGCGCTGACGCAGTGGAGGAGGGCCACGGGCGGGTCCCCGGCCTCCCGCAGGGCGGCGAGGGCGCGCTCCACTTCGCCGAGGGTGGCCATGCCCGTGGAGAGGAGGATGGGCCGCCCCTTGCGGGCGAGGTGGGCCAGGAAGGGCAGGTTGGTGATCTCCCCCGAGGGCACCTTGAAGGCGGGGAGGTCCAGGCGTTCCAGCAGGTCCGCGGAGGTCTCCTCGAAGGGCGTGGAGAGGAAGAGGATCCCGCGCTCCCGGCAGCGGGCCTGGAGGGCGCGGTGGGTCGCCTCGTCCAGCTCCAGCGCCCTGAGCATGGGCAGCTGGCCGCCCTCGTCCCCCGTGTTCCTGGCCTGGTACCGGGCCTTGGGCGCCTCCGCCGTCACGAGGCGGTCGGCCCTGAAGGTCTGGAACTTCACCGCGTCCGCGCCGGCCTCCGCCGCCGCGTCCACGAGGGCCAGGGCCTGGTCGAGGCGCCCGCCATGGTTGACGCCGGCCTCGGCGATCACGAAGCACGGGTGTCCTTCGCCCAGGGGGCGTCCGGCGATGACGATGGATTCGGAAGGCATGGGGGCTCCAGGGTCAGGGCGCGTCGAAGAGATGCATGTTCCGGTGCACCTCCTCCCGGGGGAGGAAGGGGGCCATGTCCTCGAGGGGACGGGACTCGAAGGTGCCGTCCTCGCGCCGGAAGGCCGAGGCCTTGGGGCTGATGGCCTGGGCAGGATCCACGGCCACCTCCGTGAGGCAGGGCCCCTCCTCGGCCAGGGCCTCGGCCAGGACGGTCGCGAGGGTCCGGTGGTCCGGGATGCGCCGGTAGGTCATGCCGTAGGCCGCCGCCAGCGCCCGGAAGTCCGGGCTGGCCACGCCGCTGGTGGCGTCGGCGCCCACGTAGAAGCCCTGGAAGAAGGCGTTCTGGGTGGCGCGGATGCTGGAGTAGCCTCCGTTGTTGAAGATGAAGATCTTGACCGGGAGGCGGTGGTGGCTGACCGTGAGGAGCTCCTGGATGTTGAGCTGCACGCTCCCGTCCCCCGTGACGAGCACGGTGCGCCGGCGGTCCCGGGCGATGCACGCGCCCACGGCGAGGGGCAGGTCCCAGCCCATCGCGCCCCAGTTGGCGGTGACCACCGTGCGCTGGCCGCGCCGGACGCGGAAGGCCTGGTAGTGGCTCACGATGTCCATCCCATTGCCGGTGACCAGCACATCGTCCGGCCCCATGGCCTCGGCGAGGCGGTCCATGAACACATAGGTGTTCACGAAGTCCTCCACCGCCAGGAACTCCGGCGCGAGGGCGGGATACCGGGCCTTCCAGTCGCGGCAGGCGACGCCCCACCGGGGGTCGGGCCGGAAGCCGCCAGCGGGCAGTTTGCGGAGGAGGGCGCGAAGGAAGGCGCCGATGTCGGCCTGGACGGCCAGCTCTCCGCGGATGGGCTGGTCGTGGAGCTGGCCCGGGTCGATGTCCACCAGGATCTTCCGGGCCCGGGGAGCGAAGGATTCCGTGGCGAAGCCGGCCTTGGCCACGCAGAGGCCGGAGGCCAGGCTCAGGATCAGGTCCGCGTTCTGGAGGGTGAAATTGGCCCGGCGCTGGCCCGCGGCCCCGAAGACCCCCATGTTGCCGGGGTGGTCCTCCCAGAGGAGGTCCTTGGCGCTGAAGGGCAGCACGACGGGGAACCCGGTCCGGTCCACCAGGTCCAGGAACTCGGTCTCGCAGCCGGCCCGGTGGATCCCGTTGCCCGCGAGGAGGAGGGGGCGCCGGCTCTCCTGGAGCATCGCCACCACCTGGTCCACCTGGGCCTCCAGGGCCGCCTGCGCCCCGGGGTCGTCGGGGGGCGGCTGGAAGCCCTCCAGGGCCTCGGGGTCGAGGAGGGCGCCCTGGACGTCCAGCGGGAGATCGAGCCAGACGGGTCCGGGGCGGCCGTGGGTGGCCACGTGGAGGGCGTGCTCCAGCTCCCAGCGGATGCGGGCCGGGTCCATCACGGTGACCGCGTGCTTGGTGACGTGGCGGGCCAGGCCGACCACGTCGGCCTCCTGGGGTCCGAACTGGCGGATCTTCCCGTAGTCCGCGATGAGGTTCCGCCGGACCTGGCCGGAGAGGACGAGCATGGGCGTGCTGTCGAACCAGGCCCCGACCACGCCGGAGAGGGCGTTCACGCCACCGGGGCCCACCGTGACGAGGCACACGCCTGGCCGGTTGGTGACCTTGGCCAGGCCCTCGGCGGCGATGGCGGCGGCCTGCTCGTGGTACGTGCACCAGTAGCGCAAACCCGGCTGCCTGCCCACCGAATCCAGGAGGTGCATGATGCCACCGCCGGAGACCAGGAAGATATCCCGGAGGCCCTGCTGGTCCAGGAAACGGGCGACGTAATCGGAGAGCTTCATCATGACGGGCGGGCTCCTGAAGCCGCATGCCAGGCCGCGGTCTTCCGGACGGCGTCGGCCAGGGGCGTCCAGGGCTCCAGGCCCAGGCGGGTGCGGGCGTTGTGGATGGAGGGCACGTACCAGTCGGGGAGCGCCCCGGGGAGGGGTGCGCGGGCCACCTGGATCCCCGCCCCGGGGGCGAGGGTCCCTTCCACGGTCCGCGCCAGGTCGAGGATCGAAAGGTCCGCGTCGCTTCCCACGTGGAAGACGCCGCCGGGGGCCCGGGCGTAGAGGCTCCAGAGCCAGGCCGCCAAGTCGGCCGCGTACAAATACGACCGGCGGGGGGTGCCGTCGCCTTGGATGACCAGGGGCCGGCCCCGGAGGGCGTCCCGGATGAAGTTGCCGATGGCGAAGTTGGCGTCGAGCTTCAAGTGCGGGCCGACGAAGGCGAAGCCGCGCGCCAGGACGGCCTGGGCCTGGTGTTCCCGCGCCCAGGCGGAGAACAGGTGCTCCACCATCCGCTTGGCCTGGCCGTAGGCGGTGCCGGGCTCGGGGGTGGGGGCGGCCCGCTCCTCGTCCTCCGGGATCGGGCCGCCTCGCCGCGCGCCGGGCCCGTAGACCGCGCCGCTGCTCGTGAACAGCAGGCGCCGGGCCCCGCTTCCCTCCGCGAAGTCGAGCAGGCGCAGGGCACCCTCGAGGCTCCGGCGCACATGGTCGATCGGGGGTTCGGTGCCAACGGCCGCGTGGATCAGGCCATGGAAGGTGCCCGCCGGGGGACGGAAATCCGTCAATGAACCTTGCATTGCGACGAGGCCGGGGGCCTCGGCCAGATGGGGGAAGCGGGCCCGCCAGGCCTCCGGGTCCCGGAGGGTCAGGTGGAGTTCGGTCCGGAGCCCCAGGCGCCGGCGGATCCAGGCGAAGCTCTCCACGAGCCAGGTGCCGAAGAAGCCGGAGCCGCCGGTGACGAGGATCCGCGCATCCGCGACCTCCGCCCACAGGGGTTCGGTGCGGGCGAGGATGGCCTCCAGGTCCGGGGCGGGAAGGGGGGGGGCGGGGGTCGGCATGGGTGTGGGACGGGCGAGGGAAGGGGCTGGCCCGTCAACTTGTTGGGCCTTTCGGTGGAGACTATTGCAATATTCCTGCCCGTTCAGCCTTGGACCGAATCTTGCCTAGCATCCTCCGTGCGCCCGCGCGAACCGAGGATTCCATGACACCCCGTCTCAGTGTTGTCCTGCCCGCCTACAACCGATCCCGCTGGATGCGGGAGGCCGTGGAAAGCGTCCTGGAGCCCGGCCTCGACTGCGAGGTGGTGGTGCTCGACAATGGGTCCTCCGACGATACCTGGGAAATCCTGACCCAGTGGGCCGCCCGCGAGCCCCGGTTGCGCCCGATGCGGTGGGAGACCAACCGGGCCGGGGAGGCCTACCCCGCCCTGCTGGAAGCGGCGCGGGGGGAGTACGTCAACTTCTTCGCCGACGACGACGTCATGCTTCCCGGGGGCCTGGCGCGGAAAATGGCCATCCTGGACGCCCACCCCGAGCTGGGCCTGGTCTTCACCCCCGTGCGCCAGATGGACGCGGCGGGCGCCGACCAGGGCGAAGGCGCCTGGAGCGTCGCGGCGGAGGCGGACGTCCTCGACGGGCGGGACTTCTTCCCGCCCCTGGTCATCGCCAACTTCATCGCCATGCCCTGCGCCATGTTCCGCAAAGCCGTGGCGCCGCCCTCCGGCCCGCTGGGAGACCCGGCCTTCAGCCCCTTCGGGGACTGGCAGTTCTGGCTGGAGATGGCGCGGCGCACCCGCTTCGGGTTCCTGCGCGAGGCCTCCGCCCGGATCCGCCTCCACGCGTCCCAGGTGACCACCACCCACGGCATCGGCCTGGGGCTCTATCCCGAGACCTACCTTCGGGTCTGGCGGCACTGGATGCTGGACGCGGCGCCCCCCTTCATCCCCACCTCCCGGGCCTTCGAGGTGATGGCGGGCAACTTGGCGGGCTTCCTCCGGGCCTGTCATGGCGACGACCGCGACCAGGTGATGGCCGGCCTCCAGAGGCTGCTCGAGCTTCAGAAGGAACAGGCGCGGCGGCTGGAGCGGGAGGCGGGGCCGGGCGGCGTGGAGGCGTTCTGGGCGCGGATCGACGATCCGGACGGCCTGCCCCGTGCGGCGGTGCGGGCCTACCTGCGGGCCTTCGCGCCCGGGGACCCGGTGATCCTTGTCCTCTCCACCCGCACCGAGGGCGGGAGCCAGCCCATCCAGGACGCGGTGGTGGAGGTGGCGCGGGATCTGGGCCTGGAGGCCATCCCCGATGTCGCCATCATTGACCGGGACGCGGACCTCCTGGAGCTCCTGCGCGCCTGCGCCCACGTCCAGCAGATCCCGCGCGGGCCCGCCAGCGGGGACGCCTTCGAGGGCGAGGCCGGCGAACGGTTCGCCGGCGCGTGGATGACCGCCTCGGCGGAGGAGGGACGATGATTCCGAAGCTGCTGCACCTGATCTGGGTCGGCGACGAATCCAGGCGCCCCGAAGCCTGCATCCGCTCGTGGGCGGACCATCATCCGGACTGGACGGTCCGGGTCTGGGACAACCAGGACCTCCAGGCCCGCGCCTGGATCAACGCGGCCCACATGCGGGCCATGGCCGCCAAGGAATGGAACGGGGTCGCCGACATGATGCGCTGGGAGATCCTGCACGCCGAGGGGGGGGTCCTGGTGGACGCCGACAGCCTCTGCCTCCGCCCCCTGCCCGAATGGCTGCTGACCTGCGAGGCCTTCGCCTGCTGGGAGAACGAGCTGGTCCGGCCCGGCCTGATCGCCGCGGGCTATTTCGGAACGGTGCCCGGGACCCCCTTCCTCGCGGACCTGATCGAAGGCATCCGCGCCCGGCCCACGGTGGTGGACCGGATGGCCTGGGAGACCGTGGGGCCCCAGTACCTGACGGACACCTGGCGGCGGCTCGCCTACGCGAACCTGACGATCCTGCCCAGCCACTTCTTCCTCCCGCAGCACTTCACCGGGGCCCGGTACACCGGTCCCGGGCCGGTCTACGCGCGGCAGGCCTGGGGCTCGACCCTCGGCACCTACGATTCGCTGGCGGCGGGCTTCCCGGAGCCGGCGGCCTGCGCCTTCCTCCACGAGCCCGATTTCGCCGGGGCCGGGTGGGCCGAGGTCCTGTTGAGCTACTTCGAGGCCTTCGCGCCGGCGGACCCGGTGGCCCTGGTGTTCGTCACCGCCGGGGCGGCCGAGGCCGCGGAAGCCCGGGCGCGCGTCCAGGATCTGGTCACCCGGACCGGCCGCGCCCAGGTTCCCCCGGTCTACGTGGCGGGCGGGCCAACCGCCTTCGTGGACCACCTCGCCCGCTTTCCCCGGGCCTCGTGGATTCCCAAGGCCAGCGGCGAGGGCGGCGGCCTCCGCGGCACCCTGGGCCGTCGCCTGGCCGATGCCCGCCGCCGGCTCACCGGCCCCCGGGGCTGAGGGCTACCGCGCGTCCATCCAGGGGCGGCTGACGGTCTTGTCCGTGTCCAGCGTGAAGCTGTAGGCCCCGTAGAGGTCCACCTTGCGGCTGTAGTTCAGGCGGATGGTGCAGGTGCCGCCGCTGCGGTCGCCCGTCACCTTCACGTCGATGGCGCCCTTCTGCAGGGCTTCGGGGATCTCCAGCTCGACGGCCTTGGCCCGGATCTGCTGCTCGATGCCCGGGGCGTTGAGGAAGGCGGCCCGGGAGCCCAGGTCCTCGGCGGCCCGGGTGAGCTCGTTGTTGGCGTAGAAGACGGGGACGACCTTGGCGGCCACGGCGGCGAGCAGGATGAAGACCAGGAGGGAGACGATGCAGCCGATCTTCCCTTCGCCCCGTTCATGCGTTCGTGTGGTGGTCATGGGGTTCCTTTCGGATCAGGGTTGGAGGTCCTGCAGGGCCTGGCGGGCCAGGGGGGCCAGCAGGGGCCCGTCGGGGCCGAAGAGGGTGGCCTGGGGGTATTTCAGCGCCTGGTTGAAGCTCTGGATCGCTTCGGTGAGGTAGACGTTGCCCATGCGCAGGAGGCAGACGCCCGTGTAGTAGTCGAGGGTGCCCTGGCTGACGCCGCGCACGCCGGTCATGCGGGCGTCCCTGAGCACCTCCAGGGCCTTGTCGTAGGCCCGGAAGTGCATGAGCGCCAGCGCCTGCTGGAGGCGGAACAGGGCCGCCTCGTCGCCCTGGGCGCCGAGGTAGCGGAGGCGGAGATCGGAGAGCACCATCGGATAGCAGAGGTCCGCCGCCTGGACCGGAAGCTCCCGGGCCTGGAGCTGGACAGCCAGTTTGACGGGAGCCTCCCCCTGGCTGACGGTGATCTGGCCCCCCTTGGCCTCGGCCAGGGCGGTCTGCCATTCCGCGACGGTGCGGAGGGGCTTGCCGCCGGCCTCCACCAGGGTGCGCCCGGGCTTGATGCCCGCCTTCTGGGCGGCCGCGTCGGCCTGCAGCACGAAGGGGCCTTCGGGCATGTCCACGAGGACGAGGCCGGCCCAGGGCTCCCACAGGGCCAGGGGCCGCTCCATGCGCGCCACGAGGGCGCCGAGGGGATCGTGTTCGAGGGGCTTGACGACGATGCGCTCCTCCTCGCCGCCCAGGGTCGAGAGGACCAGTTCCACCTGGTGCACGGGCCTGCCGGGCACGGGCCGGGCCCAGAGGAGGAGTTCGGCGTCCTTCGCGGCGCGCACGCGGGCCAGGCAGTCCCGGGAGGATTCGCCCTTCGCCGCGGGGAGGAAGGCGACCTCCTTGAGGCGGGCGCCCAGGTCCGAGAGCATGCCGAGGATGCGGGCGCGCCCCGCGAACTCCTCGTTCCCCTCGAAGCCTGCGTAGGCGAGCCGGGCCTTGGGCCGGGCCTGGACGGTGACCGCCTTGCCCTCGCCGACCTCGATCCGCTGGGTGTAGCTGCCCGTGGGGTACCGCACCTGGAGGTCGAAGGTCTGGGCGCAGACCTGGAGATCCTGGACGGGCACGCGGCCCATGTCCATGCCGCCGAGGAAGAGCTGGCCGCCCGGGGCCTGGCTCAGCACCGTCAGGCTCCCCCGGGAGGGTTCCAGCTTCACGGGGTCCATGTCGTGGTCGGCGAAGGGCGTCGTCCAGCCCTCCCCGATCTCGATGCGGCGGGTGCGGTGGCAGGCCAGGCGCACCTCCAGGAGGTGCTTGCCGGGGCCCAGCTCGGCGAGGCGGAAGCCCTCGCTGAGCTGCTCGGGCTTCACCCCGGTCCGGTCGGCCAGGTAGCTGAGGGCGGCCGGGACCTGCCCCCGGGTGACGCCCCGGAGCTTGCCGTCCACGAGGAGTTCGGCCCCGGCCGGGGTGGTGAAGACCGTGACCACGGAGGAGGTCCGGGCGAGCTTGAACTCCACGGGCCGGGTCTCCTTGGCCGCGATCTCGACCCGGGCGTCCTGGGGCTGGAAGCCGATGCGCGCGTAGGCCAGGGTGTGGGGCCCCGGGGTCAGGTGCTGCAGCCCGCCCTCGGCGCGCCGGGGCCGGCCGTCCACGGTCAGGATCCCGTCGGGGGGCTCCAGGGCCAGCTTGACCCGGCCGAACTTCTGGGCCCGGAGACCGTCGAAGGCGGTCTGCAGGCGCCGGTTGGAGACGGTGCGGTCGATCTCGTAGTCGGGGTCCAGGTCGAGGAGGGCCTCCAGGCGGCGGGCGGCCTGGGCCTGCTTGCCGGGGATCCGGTCGTCGAGGACGGCCATCCAGTTGTAGGCCTCGCAGAGGATCCGGGTCCAGCCCTCGTCCAGGGTCTTCGCCGAGGGCTCGAGGGCCGCCAGGATGGCCTCGAAGCGGGCCGCGGCGCCGTCCCGGTCCCCCTGGGTCGCCCACAGGGCCTTGGCGGTCTGGAGGTTGTCCTTGAGGGCGGGATCCTGGGCCCGCAGGCCCGGCTGGACGCACAGGAGGGTGGCGAGGAGGAGGGCGCGTCGCATCATGGCAGCCTGACGAGGAGATCGTTGGACCGGTCCGCGAGGATCACCGCCCCCGCGCGGTCCAGGGCCAGCGCCCTGAACTTGCCCGAGATGCCGAGGGCCTTGTAGGTGGCGGAGCGGAGCACCGCGCCCTCGGGGCCCCACACCACGACCCCCTCGAAATCGCCGTCCACCAGGGCGGCCACGTGGCCCAGGGGGTCGGAGGCCAGGGCCACCACCGTCCGGAAGGGGGCCGGCAGGTCCTTGCCGTAGGGGACCGTGAACTTGACCTGGCCCGCGGCGTCCACCCAGCGGAGGTTGCGCGCGGCGTCGGAGGCCGCCACGGCCCCGCCGGTGGGCAGGGCCGCCAGGAGGGAGACGCCCTGCAGCGGGAGGGTCCGGGGCGCGTCCCCGCCGATCACCGCCACCCCCGGGGCGCCGGGGTCGCAGACCCAGACGTTGCCCCAGGTGTCCAGCATGCCGCCTGAGGGGGAAGGCACGGGCGGCGCCCCGGGGGCCCCGTCCTCCCTGATCAGGCCGGACTTGCCGCTGACCACCCAGGCCGTGCCGGAGGTGGGCACCAGGAGGGCCTTTCCGCCCTTGGCGACGGGCCCCGCCGGCGCGAGGGCCCCGTCCTTGAACCGGTAGGGCCGGTCGTCATCGGCCTGGTAGATGTAGAGATCGCCCTCGGGCCCCATCGCCAGGAGGGTGGGCGTCTTGAGCCACTTCTGGCGGCCCTGGGGCCAGGGCCCCTCGGAGGCCAGGGGCGGCTTCTGGAGGCGGAGCCGGACCCGGACCTGGATGCGCCAGCGGGCCTCCTCGGCCTCCGGGGAACCGGCGTGGCGGTTCCGCAGGTCCTGGAGCATGCGCAGGCAGCCCGTGCCGTCGCCCTGGAGGTCCAGGACCTCGGCGGCCTGGAGCTGGGCCTGCCGCGCGAAGGGGCTGGCGGGATCGAGGCGCATGGCCTCGATGAGCGACTGGAGGGCCCGGCCCCACTCCCCCATGCGCATGTGGGCGAGGCCCAGGCGGAGGCGGGCCTCCTGGACGAGGGGATGGTCGGGGAACAGGTCCACCGCCCGGTTGTAGTCGGCCATGGCCTCCTTGAGGGCGGCGGGGGTCCGGGCCCGGTCCGACTTGATGTTGCCCAGGAGAAGCAGGGCGGTCCCGGCGTAGGGCGTCTTCAGGTGCTCCGTCCGGACCCGGTCCAGCAGCGGCAGGGCGGCCTCGGGCTTGCGCTCCACCTCCAGCTGGTGCCGGGCCAGGGCCAGGAGGGCCTGGGCCGCGAAGGGGGACTGGGGCGCGGCCTGGACCAGCTGGTTCCAGGTGTCCAGGGCCTCCGCGTACGTGTGGGCGGCGTAGGCGCGCTCCCCGGACCGGAACAGGCGCTCCGCCATGTCCCCGTCCTGGGCGGGCAGCCCGCAGGCCACCGCCAGGACCAGGGCGATCGTTCGGAGCCGGGTTCCGGGTTCGGTCATGCGGGCCTCTCGGTAAGGGTATGACATAGCTTAACCTTCGAGCGCCTGGATCACCTGCTCCGTCGGATAGGGCTTGAAGAGGGCGCCCACCACCCAGGGGCGGTCCCGGAGGGTCCCCAGGTCGCGGTTGCTGCTGGAGAGCAGGGCGAAGCGGAAGCGGCCCTGGGTCCGCTGCGCCTCCAGCCAGGGCTCCAGGTCGCCCGCGGCGTCCTTGATCTCGCAGAGGACCAGGTCCACGGGGCGGGCCGCGAGGACGGCTTCGGCCTCCTCGCGCCCCGGGGCCTCGAAGAGCTCCCGCTCCCCGTCGGCCAGCGCCTGGGCGAGGCGCTTGCGGAAGAACCCGCTGGGCTCGATCAGCAGGATGGACTTCGGCCGGGGCCGGCGGTTCATGTCCGGCTCGGACAGGCCGAGGGCGGCCAGGGCGGACCGGGCCGCGCTCTTGAGGCCGAGGCCCGTGGCGGACTGGAAGATGTCGCGGATGGGGTCGACGAGCGCGGGCTGGCGGATGATGCCGGCGATCTCGCAGAGGTGGGCGGTCTCCCGCCACTCCTGGGCCGGGACGGCGAGCAGGTCGAGCACCAGGGTCGACAGGGTCTGGGCCAGCTCGGGGCGGAGGATCAGCTCCGGGTCCTGCAGGCTGTCCCGCAGCGCGAGGAGCGCCTCGGCCTTCTTGGGCCCCTGGGCGGGAACCCGCTGGATCTGCGCCTGGATCCCGGCCTCCTTCTGGGCGAGGTTCAGCAGGCCGTCCCCGCGCCGTCCCAGTTCCTTGACCACGGCCGCCACCCGGTCGTTGGACTCCCGGTCCCAGGTCTCCTTGGTCCGCATGTCGAAGAGGAAGTCGGAAACGCGGTCCTTGAGCTGGGAGTAGGCCCCCCGGTCGAAGACGAAGAGATCCTGGGTCGCCAGGAGGGCCCGGAGGCGCTGGCCCTCGCCCTCCCGCTCATCGCAGCAGCGCTCGAAGAGCTTGAGGAAGTCGGGCAGGGCCTCCGTGGGGAGCGGGTGGTCGAAGCCCGGGAAGGCCGCCAGCGCCCCTTCGAGGGCCAGGATGAGGACCTGGGGGGGCTTGAGGTTCGCCGCCTTGCGCAGGAGGCCGAGGGAGGCCTCCTCGGTGGCGATCTCCTTCAGGGCGGTGGCCAACGCCACCTGGAGGTTGAAGGGCTTGCCGTCGTGGAGGAGGTCCAGCAGGACCGGGGCGCTCCCGGGATAGCCGATGGCGGTGAGGGCCTCGGCCGCCTCGACGACGAGGGCGTCCCGCGCGTCCTTCTGGAGGAAGGCCAGGAGGGGCTCCGCGGCCATCCGCGTGCGGTTCTCCCCGAAGACCCGGATCGCCAGCCGGACCTGCTCCGTCTGGCCCGTCTCGAACATGGCCATGAGGGCCGGGTAGCTTGAGGGGAGCTTGCCCAGGTGGTGGATGGCGCGCTGGCCCACCTCCACGATGGAATCCTCCATCGCCTTGAGGAAGAAGGGCGTGAGGGCGTCGTCCTCCCGGGTGCCCAGGGCATCCAGGCACTTGGCGCGCCGTTCCGGGTCCGGATCCTTGAGCAGCTCGTCGAGGACCGGCGCATCCACGGGCACCAGGCGCAGCAGGGCGGTGAGGAGGCCGTCCCCCCCGGCCCGGCTGCGCAGCACCGGCACCAGGACGGGCAGGACCTCCTCCCGGTCCATGCGGCCGGTCTCCACCCGGAAGGCGAGGGCCTCCGCCGCCTGGTCCAGGAGGGAGGTCAGCCTTCCCAGCTTCTCCTCGGTGGCGTGGGCCGCGTCCGAGACGGCCGCCGTGTAGCGGGCCACCTTGCCTTCGCCCATCAGGGCGAGGGCGTCGAGGAGGAAGGTCTCGTACGCCCCCTTGGCCCAGGGCCGGAGATCCTCCAGGGCGGGGAGCAGGTTCGGCTCTTCCTGGCCGGCGGCGCGCTGGAGTTCCGCGAGGCCGTCCCCGGTGGCCGGGTAGGTCGCCCCGAAGTGGGCCACGGTCTGGCGGACCAGCTCCGGCAGCACCGAGCCCCGCTGGAGGGTCTGGAGGCGGTTCAGGCCTTCCATCAGGAGCTTGTGGTCGAGGTACTCCTCCCGGGCGTGGACGGCCAGGCTCTTGAGGAAGTCGCTAGCTTGTTCGCCTGGTATGCCCCCGACAAGGCGGATCACCAGCCGCTGGGTGAGGGCGTCGCCCCCGTGGTAGGCCCCGATGATCGCGCCCAGGTCCTGGGGGCCGGCCAGGGCCGCCAGGTGCTTGGCGCCCTGGGAGGCCATGCGGGGGTTCCCCTGGCCCTCCATGAGGCGGCTCACGTGGTACGGGACCCCCTGCTGGCTCTGGAAATTCCCCAGCTCGCGGTTGAGGATCACCTGGAAATCCGGCTCCGTGCGCGTGGCCTTGAGGTGCTCCAGGGCCTCCAGGGCCCCGCGGGTGCCCAGGGCGCCCAGGGCGGCGCAGCCCTCGTCGAAGAGGCCGAGGTCGCGCTCGTCCCGCAGGGCCCGGGCGATCCAGGGGGTCCATTCCGGCCAATCGAACTTGGGAACGAGTCCCAGGATCGTCTTGCGGAGGCCCCGGGGGGTGCCCTGGGAGCTCAGGCGGCCGCCGAGTTCCGACAGCGCCTGTTTGCGCAGGGCCTGGACCTGCGAGACGAGGCGCGGGGCGAACTGGGCGTCGCCTTCCGCGTATTCCTTGAGCGTTTCCCGGAGCTTGTCCAGGGGCGTGAGCGGGGTCTTCCGGGGGGGGCTTGACATTGCTACCTGGGCGAATGCGTTCAGCAATATTCTTTTCACAAACCGCGCGATTCGCTAGCGTTTCTCCATGCGCCTCTCCATTTTCCCCACCCTGGCCATCGCGGCCGCCCTTCAGGCCCAGATTCCCTTCGCGGAACTCGCGCCCCTGGATCGGGAGGAGGCCCAGCACATCGTGAAGAAGGCGGATTTCGCGTTCCAGACGCGGACGCAGCCGGTGAGGGTCCACGTCGCCACGATGGAGAAGCTCTTCGACCACCCCCACCTCGGCGCGGCCCTGTGGCGCTACTGCCAGTTCGTCCCGCGCTTCTACGCCTTCGTGCATCCCGACGGCGACTTCTCCATCGACGACACCCGGGGCCTCACCGGGCGCCTCCGGTGCGTCCTGAAGAAGCCGGGCTTCCGCGTCTACCTCGTGGAGGGCAGGGCCGAGGCCGGCCGGCTCAAGACCCCCTTCGCGGTGGGGGCCCGCATGGCCGTGGCCTACCGGTACTGGGAGACGCCCAAGGGCTTCGAGACCCACCTCCAGACCTGGACCCTCCTGGATTCCGCCGTCCTGGGCATCGCGGCCAGGCCCTTCCAGGGCTACATCCGCCACCGGCAGGACGAGTTCATCGCCTACATCAACGGGAACATCGCGACCTTCGGCCAGTTCACCGAGATCGATCCGAGGGAGTTCCGGGAGCCCCTCCGCCACGAGGGCGATCCGGTCGCCATCCGCGAGTACGACAGCCTCTTCCCGCGGCACTGATGGACGGGCCGCGGGGCCTCTGGGAACTGGCGGCCCGGCCCGGTCCCGCCTTCGCCGCGCGGGCGGAGGAGGCCCCCTCCGCCGGAAGGGCCTTCGGGGCCATGCTGGCCCTCCGCGCCCCCGTGGCCTTCCTCTCCTCCCTCCTGCTCTGGATCCGCCTGACGGCGCTCTGCGACGCCCTGCGGGATCCCGGCAGCGCCCTGTGGCGCGAGGTCCTGGCCGCCCTCCCGGGGACCCTCGACCCGGCCCAGCTGGCGGAGACGCTGGCCGGCGTGCCGCGCCTGCCCTCCCTGGGCGCCGCGCTCCCGTGGATGGCCCTCCTGGCGCCGGTGAGCGTGGCCAGCCTCTGGCTGCACCACGCCACCTTCGACCATGCGGGCCTCCTCCTCCTCGGCGGCGCCGACCGCGCCAAGGGCTTCCGGGGGACCCTCACGGCGGACGCGGAGGCCCTCCGGGTGGGCGTCCTGGGCGCCCTGGCGGCCCTCCCCGGCGAGGTGCCGGGCGCTCCCTGGTGGCTGGGCCTCCTCCTGGCGCCGGCGGCCCTGTGGTGCTGGTACCTGCGCGGGCAGGCCCTGGCGGCCTGGCACGGATGCCCCCTCTGGAAGGGCGTCGCCGCCACCGTCCTCAACGTGCTGGTGGCGGGCCTCCTGATGCTCGCCCTGCTCGTCCTGGCGGCCCTGGCGGCCTGGATCGCGGTCTGAGCCTTCTCCTGGCATTCCCCCGTCGGACAGGTCATCATGGACAGACCTTCCCCGCAGGGAGATCCTCCATGGCTTTCCAGACCATTCTGGACAACCTCATCGCGCAGGTGCCCGAAGCGATCGCCGCCACCTTCAACGACAAGGACGGCGACCCGCTCTGCTCGCGCACGATCGAGGTTCCCAACGACGCGCTCCAGCTCCTCGGGGCCTACCGGAACGTGGTGAAGCGCCACCTTCAGCAGGCCGTCGAGGAATTCGACCGCGGCGAGGTCGACCAGGTGGCCTTCTGCACCGACCAGCACTGGATCCTGATGATGGGCGGCGCGGAGCACACCTCCCTGGTGCTCGTCATGCGGCGGGACGGGATCCTGGGCCGCGCCCGGTTCCAGATGCAGAAGGCCCTGGAGCGCCTCAACCAGGAAATCTGAATCCTTCCCCACCACTGAAAACCAACGTCATTCGGGAGTCACATGGTCCGCTTCACGGGTCTGCTCGGTCTTGTCTGTTTCATCGGTCTCGCCTATGCCTGGTCCTCCAACCGGAAGGCCATCCACTGGCGGACGGTGGGGTGGGGCATGGCCCTGCAGTGGATCCTCGCCCTCATCGTCCTGAAGGGCGACCTGATCTCGCACGCCCTGGGCTTCATTCCCTGGCCCCGGCACGCGGGCTGGGCCGTGCTGGTCCTCCTCTTCCTGCCCATGATCCTGCGCAAGGCCGGCCTGCCCCCGGGCGCGTGGCTGCGGCGCGCATTCGGCGGCCTGGCCCTGCTGGGCCTCCTGCGCGGCAACCTCGTCGGCTCCGTCTTCGACAAGGCCCGACTCGTCGTCGAGGGCCTGATGGGCTTCGCCAAGGAGGGCGCCACCTTCGTGTTCGGGCCCCTGGCCACCCCCGCCGGCGCCGCGGTGACCAACGCCCAGGGCGTCACCGTGGGAAGCATCGGGATGATCTTCGCGTTCGTCGTCCTGCCCACCATCATCTTCGTGGCGAGCATCTTCGCGGTCCTCTACTACGTGGGCGCCATGCAGTGGGTGGTCGGGGCCTTCTCCCGCGCCATCAGCCGGTTCCTGAAGGTCAGCGGCGCCGAGAGCCTCTCCGTCTCCGCCAGCATCCTCATGGGCCAGACCGAGGCCCCCCTGACCATCCGGCCCTACCTGGCCAACCTCACCCGCTCCGAACTCATGGTGATCATGACCGCCGGCATGGCCCACGTGTCCGGCTCCATCATGGTGGCTTACGTGCAGGTGGCCCACGTGGACGTCGTGCATCTCCTCACCGCCGTGCTCATGACCGCCCCCGGCGCCATCATGATGGCCAAGATCCTCGTGCCCGAGACCGGCGTCCCCGAGACGAGCGGCGAGGTCAAGGTGAACATCCCCAACACCGACGCCAACGTCCTGGACGCCGCCGCCCGCGGCGCCTCCGAGGGCCTGCACCTGGCCATCAACGTGGCCGGCATGCTCATCGCCTTCATCGCCATCATCGCCATGCTCAACGGCCTCATCCACGCCGTCCACGACAAGGCCAGCCTCCAGGCCATCCTGGGCTGGATCTTCCGGCCCTTCGCCTTCGTCATGGGCGTGCCCTGGAAGGAGGCCGGCATCGTCGGCTCCCTCCTGGGCGAGCGCATGGTGGTCAACGAGTTCGTCGCCTTCATCCACCTGGGCTCCCTCCCCGTCCTCAGCGAGAAGGCCCGCCTCGTCAGCACCTTCGCCCTCTGCGGCTTCGCCAACTTCTCCTCCATCGCCATCCAGGTCGGCGGCATCGGCGCCCTGGTCCCGGAGCGCCGCGGGGATCTGGCCCGCCTCGGCCTGAAGGCCATGGTCGCCGGCACCCTGGCCAACTTCATGTCCGCCTGCATCGCCGGCATCCTGAGCTAGTTCAGGCAGGTCGAATCACCGGAACGATCGTGTCCCGTTCCTTCGTAACGCAAGGGTAAGTAAAGTTCCCGTACGCCGAGTGCGCCGGGACGTCGAGTCACGCTGAGCCAGCTTCGCGATCCACCGCGCCGCCCAGGCCCTGGCCCGCTGGCGCGGGCCGCGATGCTGCGCATCGCTCGGCTGGGGGCTCCGGGCCTTCCGCATGCACGCCTGCGGGTGCCCTGCGCCCCCAGCCTTGGACGGGCCTGGTTTGAGGTTCAGCCCAAGATGCCGGATCCAGATTGATAGCGAGCGGTCATGGAGCAAGCCGAAGCGCAAGATTCAACGGGCAGGCCCAGACGTTGAGAAGCCGGCCTTGGCTTCCACGATCACCGTGTCGTCGATCCTGAGACCGATCAGGCAGGAGTCGGGCATCAGAAGCCCCTCGAAGGTGATGTCCAGGTGGACGTCCAGCAGGTCCTCGCCTGTTCCCGAAACCGGGGTTTACCGAGGCGGCTGAGCCCAGGCCCGTCCAAGGCTGGGGGCGCAGGGCACCCGCAGGCGTGCATGCGGAAGGCCCGGAGCCCCCAGCCGAGCGATGCGCAGCATCGCGGCCCGCGGCAGCGGGCCAGGGCCTGGGCGGTGTGGGGCGGCGCGGTGGATCGCGAAGCTGGCTCAGCGTGACTCGACGTCTCGGCGCACTCTGCGTACGGGATTTTTACTCACCCTCGCCAGCGCGAAGGGTCGGGACACGTTCGTTCCGGTGATTCGATCGACCTGCACCCGTGACTTGCCTGCAGATACACCTGTCTCATGACAGGAGGAAGCGCAGGGACGGGACGGCCCTCCGCGGGGATCAGTGCGCCGCGAGGGCGGCGGCGGGGAGGATCGAGCGGGTTCCGGGCATGCAGGTCTTGTGCTGCACGTGGTACTCGAACTCGTCCCGGAACTTCTGCAGCATGCTCTCCATCGGGCCGCAGGCGGCGTCGCCCAGGGGGCAGAGGGTGCGCATGTTGATCCGCGGGGGCAGGCTCGCCAGGAGGTCCAGGTCGTCGGGGCGGCCCTGCCCGTGCTCGAGGCGGTGGAGGATCATCTCCATCCAGTTGCAGCCTTCCCGGCAGGGCGTGCACTGCCCGCAGCTCTCGTGGGCGTAGAACTTGATGAGGCGCAGGGTGGCCTGGACCATGCAGGTGCGCTCGTCCATCACGATGAGCCCGCCGGAGCCGGCCATGGAGCCCCGGGCCCGCACGGTGTCGAAGTCGAGGGGGCAGTCAAAGTCCTTGGCGGTGAAGACGGGGGCGCTGCTGCCGCCGGGGATCACGGCCTTGATCTTCGCGCCGGTGGAGGAGCCGCCGGCGAGGTCGTTCATGAGGAATTCCAGGGGCAGGCCCAGGGGGAGCTCGTAGAGGCCGGGGCGCTTCACGTGGCCCGAGACGCCGTAGATGCGGGTGCCGGTGTTGCCGGGCGTGCCGAGCTTGGCGTACTCCGCGCCGCCCATGCGGAGGATCGGGGCCACCGCGGCCAGGGTCTCGACGTTGTTCACGGTGGTGGGCTGGCCGAAGGCGCCCACGGAGGCCGGGAAGGGGGGCTTCACGCGGGGCTCGCCGCGGCGGCCCTCGAGGCTGTTCAGGAGGGCGGTCTCCTCGCCGCAGATGTAGGCGCCGGCGCCCCGGTAGGTGAGGATGTCGAAGTCCCAGCCCGTGCCCAGGATGTTCCTGCCCAGGTAGCCCGCGTCCCGGGCCTCCTGGATGGCGGCCTCGAGCTTGTCGATGAGCCAGGAGAACTCGCCCCGCAGGTAGATGAAGCCCATCCTGCACTGCATGGCCCAGCCGCCGATGATCATGCCCTCGATGAGCTGGTGGGGGTTGTACTCGAGGATCGCGCGGTCCTTGAAGGTGCCGGGCTCGCCCTCGTCGCCGTTGCACACCAGGTAGCGGGTGTGCTTGCGCTCGGGGGTGTCCTTGGGCATGAAGCTCCACTTGAGGCCCGTCCGGAATCCCGCGCCGCCGCGGCCGCGGATGTCGGAGGCCTTGACCTCGGCGGTGACCGCGGTCGGCTCCATCTTCAGGGCCTTCTTCATGCCCTGGTAGCCCTCCCAGCGGCCCTCGTAGACCTTGAGGTGCCAGTTGTCCAGGTCGCCCGCGCCGCGGAGCATGAGGTTGGGGTACTTGTCGGAGCCGAAGCCGGGGAAGGTGTAGCTCTGGTGATCGGGCTTGGTGCGGATGGCGGCCATGGTCACTCCCCCCACGCGGCGGTCTCGCCGCGCCGGCAGGCGTCGATGATCGCCTCCAGCTTGGCCTCGTCCACGAACTCGTCGAAGACGCCGTGGTTGATCTGGATGCAGGGGCCGCTTCCGCAGGACGCGAGGCACTCCACCTCCTCGACGCTCCACATGCCGTCGGCCGTTGGGCCTTCGCCGGGGCGGGCCCCGGTCCTGTCGATGACCTTCTGGAGGAGTTCGGCCGCGCCGTTCAGGGCGCAGCTGAGGTTCGTGCACACCTCGAAGTGGTACCGGCCCACGGGGCGCTTGCGGAACATGGTGTAGAAGGTGGCGACGCCGAAGACGTGCCCCTCGGGCACCCCCAGCGCCGCGGCGACCTCCTTCATGGCCCCCAGGCTGAGGAAGCCGAATTCCTTCTGGGCGATGTAGAGGGCCGGGAGGGTGCCGGCGAGCTTGTCCGGGAACCGGGCGGCGATCTCCTGGATCTTGGCCACGGATTCGGGGCTCAGCTTCTCGCGCTTGGCCTTGGGCAGACGCTCGCCCGGGGCGAGGGGCGCGTCGCTGGTTTCGGGGGGCAGGGGATGGTTCATAAGGTGGGCTCGTCCGTTGGAAAGGCCTGGAGATCCGATTCTAACCTGGATCCAGGGGCCGCCGGGCACAGGAAAGCCCCCCGGGGCGGGGGGCTCGATCCGGGGGGCGGGGCGGGGTCAGTGGACCTTGCCGGCCTCGATGTTCAGGCTGATCTCCACCTCATCGCCCAGGGGGCCGACCATGCCGGCCATGCCGTAGTCCGAGCGCTTGATCGTGACCGTCCCCTCGAAGCCCGCCACGACGGAGCCCGGCTGCATGCCGGCCATCGTGCCCAGGTTGGAGACGGGGATGGTGAGGGTGCGGGTGACGCCGTGGAGGGTGAAGGCCCCGGTCACCTCCAGCTTGCCCTTGGCGACCTCCTTCACGGAGGTGCTCTTGAAGGTGAGGGTGGGGTACTTGGCCACGTCGAAGAAGTCGGGGCTCTTGAGGTGCTTGTCGCGGCCCTCGTTGCCGGTGTTGATGGAGGCCGCGTCGATGGTGACGTCCACGGAGGACTTGGTGATGTCCTTGGTGTTGACGTTGATCGTCCCCTCGTACTTGGCGAAGCCGCCGGTGGTCCGGGCCACGAAGTGGCGGATCTTGAAGGCGACCGCGGAATGGACGGGGTCGATCTTGTAGGTGTCGACGTCGCCGGCCACGGCGGGCAGGACCATCAGCAGGGCGGCGGCGGGAATCAGAAGGCGGCGGGAAAAGTTCATCGGGATCTCCTCAAAAGATGTTGTAACATCTATTACCAATGTAGTCGGCTTTTGGGGGAACGCAACATGAAATTGAAAAAAATCGGAGGAGCCGCCGGAAGCCCCCCTGTGGAAACCCGCCGCCCCTCCCTACACTGGGAGGCGCCCCACGGCGCAGGACCGCTCGAAACCATGGACATCCGCGAAGAACTCCTCATCGGCAAGCCCCTGGAACCCGGCCAGGAGCAGCTCCTGTCCATCCTCCTGGCCCGCGAGTTCGTCACGCGGCTCACCGACGAACGCCTCTTCAAGCCCGCGGGGATCACGGACCAGCAGTTCAACGTGCTCCGCATCCTCAAGGGCGGCCCGGAGGAGGGCTACCTCATCCGCGAGCTCCGCCGGCGCATCATCTCCCGCAGCGCGGACGTGCCCCGGCTCGTGGACCGCATGATGAAGGCCGGCCTGGTCCGGCGCCGGGAGGACCCCTCGGACCGCCGCGGCTGCCTCGTCCAGCTCACGCCGGAAGGCCGGGCGCTGGAGGCGCGGCTGGCCCCCCTCCACTCGGCGTTGTGCGCCGAGGTGGGGGCCATCCTGTCCGCGGAGGAGAACCGGACGCTGACCGACCTGCTCCAGAAGCTGCGCGAGGGGATCCAGGCGGGCCTGGGGCGGCAGCCGCAGCCCTGATCGCCGGGCCCCGCTCAGCCCTTGCCGGCTCCGGGCCGCAGCACCAGGAGGGTGAGCTCCTGGGGCACCAGGAAGCGGTTGGGGGGGCCCCAGACGCCGGTGCCCACGCTGGTGTAGACCCACAGATCGCCCTCCCTGGACAGCCCCTTGCCATGCCGGAACAGGGACGGCACCAGGAGGCTCCAGGGGAAGTACTGCCCGCCGTGGGTGTGCCCTGAAAGCTGCAGCCGCACCCCGGCCTCCGAGGCGGCGCGGGTCCCGGTCGGCGGGTGGAAGAGCAGGATGGGCACCGCCTCCGCGGGAACGCCGGCCAGGGCCCGCGCCAGGTCCGGGCCCTGGCCCAGCTGGGCCGCGGTGGGGTCGGGCATGCCGGCCACGGCGAGCCGGGCCCCGTCGTGCTCCAGCACCACATGGGCGTTGTCCAGGACCCGCCAGCCCATGCCCCGGATCACCTGCAGCCACCGCCCCACCCCGGAGTAGTACTCATGGTTCCCCGTCACAAAGGCCGCGCCATGGCGGGCCTGGATGGCGCCCAGGCGTTCCGCCTTGGGCCGGACCCCATCGGCCTCGGCGTCCACCAGGTCGCCGGTGACCGCCAGCAGGTCGGGGCGGAGCGCGTTGGCGGCGCGCACCAGGTGCTCCACCTGGTACCAGGGCGTCGTCGGGCTGAGGTGCAGGTCCGAGATCTGGACGATGCGGAAGCCGTCCAGGGCCGCCGGCAGCCCCGCGATGGGGATCTCCACCGTGCGCGTCTGCACCGGCCGCAGGGCCGTGGCCAGGCCGAGCAGGGAGGTGCCCAGGGCCGCCGCCGCGGCCACCCCCAGGGCCCAGGGGCCCAGCTGCCATCCCGTGGCCCGGCCCGCCAGGGCCTGGACCAGGTCCGCCACCGCCAGGTAGACCAGGAAGGTCGAGACCAGGCTGAAGCAGCCGTGGCTGAGCCAGAGCAGGGCGCCCAGGCGGTGCCCCAGCACCGGGACCCGCTGCAGGAGGGTGACCAGCAGCATGCCCACCAGCAGGGACGCCACGGTGAGGCGCACGGCGGTGGCATGGGCGGCCAGGGCCGGCCAAAGGGCCATGGAACGCTCGGACAGGTAGGTTCCGGCGCCGCCCAGCACGAGGAGCAGCACGGAGAAGAAGATCGCGAAACGGAGGAGCATGTCAGGTCCGGGTCAAAGGATCGGGAGCGGTTTCACCCGAGCGCGGGTTGGGGATGCAGGTCATACCACCCCTGGGTGAAGGGCCTGCGCAAGGGGGCGGGTTCCGGCCGCAGGCGGGGGGCGATGAGGCGGGCCGCGTGGTTCGGAAGGCAGTCGCGGTGGCGCAGGTAGCAGACCTGCGCCACCGGCTCGGCGCCGAGGGTGCTCTTGATCTCGGCGGCGGTTCGGCCGTACCGGAGCTGGGCGCACCCCCGGGCGATGGCGAGGTCCAGGTAGTCGCACAGGAGGCGCGGGTAGATGGACAGCTCCTGGTTGCGGGCGTAGTCCAGGCCCACGAGGTGGGCTTCCAGGATGCCCGCCCAGGCGAAGGCGGTGAGGAAGCCCACCAGCACGCCGTCCTGGAAGTAGCCGCGCACGATGAATTCGGGGCCCAGGGTCCGGCGCAGGTTCAGGAACGTGGCGAAGGTGGGCCGTCCGAGGCGGTTGCCGGCCCTCAGGTGGACCGCGTCGAACAGCTCCATCCAGCGGTCCTGGAGGCGGAGGAGATCCTCGGCGTCGAGATCCCGGACGGCCAGGGTGCGGGACTTGGCGTAGGCGCGCCGGGCCTTCACCCGGTACTTCGAAGCCAGGCAGCCCAGGTAGGTCTCGAGGCTGTCCCAGGACGGATCCAGCCGCAGCACCATGGCGGGCTCGAGGCCCAGTTCCGCGAAGGCGTGCCGGCCCAGGGTCTCCCCGAAGGGCTGGGCGGCGGCGTCCAGGTCCTTGACGAGGACCCCGTCGATGGCCCCGGTTCCCTCCAGGTCGCGCTGCACCGCGGTCAGCGCGGCGGAGAGGGCCTCCATCGCCGGGCGGGGCTGGATGGCCGGATCGAAATGGAAGCCGTGCTGCCCGGCGACCATCGGGTTGCCGCAGACGAGCACCTGGAAGTCCAGGGGCCGCTCCGCGAGGCGGAGGCTGCGGGCGAGGAAGGCCAGGGCGGGGCGTCCCTGGAACCGTTCCCCCAGGGGCCGCCCCTGGAAGCGGGTCCGCTGGAAGCACGCCACCCCCACCACCCGTTCCCCCTCCTGGAACAGGGCGTAGCGCAGGGCCTCCCCCGGCGGCAGCCCGCCCTGCACGGCCCGGAGGTAGGGGCGCTGGAGGAAGGGGCTCGCCTGCGCCGCCAGGGCGTCCCAGCCGGAGGCCCCGGGGGCGTCGATATCCTCCAGGATCCGGAAGGCCAGGGGGGAGTCGCCGTGGCTTCCGCACCGGAGCCGGCAGGTCTTCGGGGGCGTGGGATGGGAGGCGGCAGGGGGCATGGGCGACGGTCCTTCTTCGCGGATCCGGAATGAGTGGGTGTCTAGTCAGTCATGATTCGTGCAAAAAAATCAGGAGAGCATCCGCCAGAAGGCCTCGAAGGCCTCCCGTCCATGGGCGTCGGCATGGTCCGGGTCCTGGAGGGCGAAGTCGAGGGTCGCGTCCGCCAGGGCGTTCATCAGGGAGAGGACGAACGGCAGGGGCACCCCGCGCATGGGGCCGGCCGCGCGGATCCCCTCGAGCAGGTCCAGGACCTGGGCGAAGGACGCCGCGATGATCTGGCGGCTCGCCGGTGTGATGGCGTCGGACACGCACAGATGCGCGAGCGCCCGGCGCTTCTCGGGGCAGGCCCGCGCCCATGCCAGCCACCGGGTCCACAGGTGCAGCACCTGGGCCCGGGGGGGGCTCCCGGCGGGGAGGTCCGCCAGCGCCTGGGAGGCCATGTCGACCTTGAGCTCCAGGTAGAGCTGGTCGAACAGGTCGTGCTTCGTCTCGAAGTAGGTGAACAGGGACCCGTTGGAGACCCCGGCGGCCTTGGCGATGGCGGCCGTCGGCGCCCCCAGCCCCTGGGCCGCGATGACCCGGGTGGCCGCCGCCAGGATGGCGCTGCGCTTGTCCTCGCTCTTCGGTCTGGCCATCGCCTCCACCCTGGACCCCAGGTTATAGCTGATTGGCTAGTCAGTCAATCCTTGCGTCGCCACGAAACCTGGACCCGGGGTGAAGGTGCTGGACGAGGCGGGAGGTGTCCTTCGGGCGGCCACCCCGGGCGCCGCGTCCGCCACCTCTCTTGGATCATCCGTACGCGATGGGAGCGGCCCCTGCCGGAGGTCCGGGGGCCCGGCATGGGGCCCCCAGGGGGCGATGCCCCCGATGGACGTGCCGCGGACGCTGTGCTAGGGGCGGCCCTTCCCCTTGGCGGGTCCGCGGGCGCCGGCGGGCCTGGGGCCCGAGGGCTTGCCGGGGCCGCCGGACCGGGCGGGACGGGGGCCGGCGTCCCGGAAGGCGGGGCGCCGCTGGGCTTCGCGGCCCTTGGGACCATCGGCGGCCGCGTGGGGGCGGCCGCCGTGGCGGGGGGGACGCTCCTCGGCGCGGGCGGGGCGCGGTCCGCTCCGGGCCGGGCGATCCTCGGGACCGCGGGCGGGGCGATCCTCGCGGGATGGGCGGCCTTCACCGCGGGCGGGGCGATCCTCCCGGGACGGACGGCCTTCACCGCGGGCGGAGCGATCCTCCCGGGACGGGCGGCCTTCGCCGCGGCCGGGCCGGTCCTCGCCGAACCGGGCGGCGCGGCGGACCCGCTCGAGCTTGCGCTCCTCGGTGATCTTCGGCTTGTAGATGGCCTCCTCGCCCTTGATGCCGGCCTCGGCGCGCTCCACGCGCCGGGCGTTGCGCAGGGCCTTCAGGACCTTCTCCATGTCCGCGGGCAGGGGGGCCGTGACCGTGACGCCCTCCCCGGTGACGGGGTGCCGGAAGCCGAGCAGTTCCGCATGGAGGGCCTGGCGGTCGATGAGGGGGCTCTTCGTGCCGTAGACCTGGTCCCCGAGCAGGGGGAACCCGCGCTCCGCGAACTGGACGCGGATCTGGTTCCGGCGGCCCGTCTCGAGCTTGACCTCGATGACGGTGTGCCCCGGGAGGCGCTCCAGGACGCGGTAGTGGGTGACGGCGAGCTTGGCGCCCTTGAGGTCGTGCTTGGCCTTCGTCTTCTCGGGCACCACGGCCATGCGCAGGGACTTGCGCTCCACGAGGCGGTCCGAGAGGGTGCCGGCGTTCTCGGGGAGTTCGCCCACCAGGATGGCCTTGTACACCCGGTGCAGGTGGTGCTCGTCGAAGATGCGCTTGAGGCCGTTGAGGGCCTCGGGGGTCTTGGCGAAGACCAGCACGCCGGAGGTGAAGCGGTCCAGGCGGTGGACGATGAAGAGGTGGAAGCGCTTGAAGCCCCGGCGCCGGTAGAGGTCGGTGATCGCCTCGGCCAGGCACGGGTCGTTGTGCTTCTCGGCGGGGACCGTGAGGAGGCCTGCGGGCTTGTCCACGAACACCAGGTGCTTGTCCTCGGAGAGGACGGCGAAGGGCGAATCGGCGGACTTGCTGGGCCGGGGGAGCTCGGCGTAGACCATGTCCGGATCGAAGACCACGTCCAGGCGGTCCCCGGGCTTGAGGCGCAGGCCGTGGGTCCGCACCTCGGCCCCGTTGACCTTCACGCACCCGGCGTCGATGAGGCCCTTGGCCTGCCGGTGGCTGACCTCCAGCTTGCGGTGGATCTCCGCCGCGAGAGCCGTGCCCTCGGGCGCATCCGTCCAGGTTTCCGTCTTGCGGGCCATGGCCACCTCCATTGCCCGGCGTCCATTGAAACGCTGGGCCTCCCAGACAGGTAACCATCAAAGGGCGCCGGCCCCAAGCGGAAACTACCAGAGGCCGAGCACTGCCAGGGCGCCGCCCACGAAGCCGCAGGCGGTCGCGGCCCAGCCCAGCTCCTTGAGCTTCCGGGGCGCGGCGGAGGTGGACCAGACCCAGACGCTGGCGGCGGCCATGGGCAGGAGGGCGGCGCCGGCGGCCCGGGCGAGGCCGGGCTTCGAGAGGGCCAGGGCCGCGGCGGCGGTGGCCAGGCAGAAGATGGCGGCCAGGGCGCGGGGCCAGGGCGCGGACCGCTTCAGGGCGATCAGGTGCAGGTGCACGATGGCGGTGGCCTGGGTGAACATGGCCGCCAGCAGGAGGGCGAGGAGGGTGGCCCGACGGCCGCCGGCGCCGCCGAGGGCCGCGACGGCCCCCGCCGAGGCGGAAAAGGCCCAGGCGGCCAGGAGCTCGCCGGGCGCCGTGCGCTCCAGCTTGAAGAGGAAGAGCCCGAACAGGGCCGCGCCCAGGAGGGCGGCGGGCAGGATACCAGCCAGCTGACCAGCCGGGGCCCCCGCCCAGGCGAAGCCGGCCATGAGGATGATGAGGGACCCGAGGATCAGGAGGCGCAGGGCCGCCCGCACCTGGGCCGCGTCCCGGGAGACCCCGCCCCGGCGCCCGAGGAGGACGAGGATGGGCTCGCTGGCCAGGAAGAGCGCCAGCGTGAGGAGGGCCTGGCAGATGCCCCGGAAGCCGTGCCCGAGGACGGCGCCGCAGGCCAGGGCGATCCCGAGCTGGGCGTAGGCGCCGTGTTCCCGGGGCCAGAGGGAGGGGGAGGGGCTTGCCATGTCAGGCCTCCAGGAGGGAGCTGAGCCGGGCCTCCCAGGCGCGGCGCAGATCGTCGAGCCGGAGGCCCTTGCCTTTGCCGGGGGCGGACTGCAGCAGGCCCTGGGCGGAGGGGTGGGGGAGGGCGTGGCGGTCGAAGGGCGGGACCCCCTCGAGCTGGGAGAAGATCCAATCCGCCCGCTTGCCGAGGACGATCACCCGCAGACGGCCGTGGCAACGACCGGCCGCCAGGGCCAGCTCCGCCCGGAGGCGGTCCAGGTTGGCGGGGTCCCGGAGCTCCCGGTCCGTGGGGGCCCGGAAGCTCTGGAAGTCGCGGGTGGGGCACAGGGGGTAGGCGTTGCTGAGGGCGGCGCCCCGGAGGACCGGGACGAGGCCCAGCTCCCGGAACCGCGCCCCGTCCCAGTCCAGGTAGGCCTCGGGCGGCACCTGGGCCAGGCCCGCCGCCTCCAGGGCCCGGTAGAGGGAGCCCCCGGCCCGGTCCCCCCAGAAGGGGATGCCGCTCTGGTCCGCGCCCCGGGGGCCCGGGGCCTCCCCGAAGAGCATCACGCGGACCTCCCCCTCGGGGGGGAAGAGGGGGGCGACCCGGGTTTGAAGAATTCGCGCCATGGCATCAGATTGCCAGAGGCTTATCTTGTTGGATGCGACTTTGAAGTGCCGGAGGCGAACATGAATTCGGCCCCAACCTGCGACGGAAGCATAAAAAGGGCTTTGGATCCAAGTATTTGCATTCCCGCGACCGGGAAGATCGGGGACATGAAGGTTGCCTGCCCGCCCAGACTCTGCCCCAGCGACCTGGATGACCCCAGCGGGTGGCACACCCGTTTGGTTGAATGGTTAATGGCCCAGCGCTGACCTCCGGACACCCACGTGGCAAAGGAGCCGCCCCTGGGGCGGCTCCTTTTCCGTTCTCCCCCGGGCACCCTTCGGGATCGGGGAGGCCCTGGACCCGGCCCGTCCCTACACCGCGAAGTACCGGGCCTGGGGGTGCCAGGCGACGAGGGCGGAGGTGGCGTACTCGGGGTCCATCTGGCACTGCTCGGTCAGGGTGACGCCGATGGCGCCGCCGTCCAGCAGGTCCAGGAGCTCCCCGTTCCCCGCCAGGTCGGGGCAGGCGGGGTAGCCGAAGGAATAGCGGCTCCCCTGGTAGCCCTGGCTGAAGAGCTGCCGGAGCTGGGCGGCGTCCCGGCCGTGGATCCCCAGCTCCCGGCGGATCCGGGCGTGGAGGCCCTCGGCGAAGGCCTCGGTGAGTTCCGTGGCCAGGCCATGGAAGAGGAAGTAATCCTGGTACTTGTCCTCCGCGTACAGGCGCCGGGCGAGGTCCGCGGCCCCCTGGCCCAGGGTGACCAGCTGCACGGGCAGGACATCGAAGCGGCCGCTGGCGGCCGGATGGAAGAAGTCCGCGATGCAGAGGCGCCGGCCCGTGGCCTGGCGGGGGAGGCGGAGGGTCGCCAGCACCCGGCCGCGGCCGGGGTCGAAGACGCGGAGCGCATCGCCGTCGGCCTGGACGGGGAAGTAGCCGTACCGGGCCCGGGGGGCCAGGAGGCCCTCCCCCAGGATCCGGGCCTTCCAGGCGGCCAGGAGGGGCTCGGCCTTCTCCTGGAGGACCGCCTCGAAGGCGGCGTCGCTGAGCTGGCCCTGGGTGAAGGACCAGCGGTTCCGGATCACGGTGAAGGTGTCCAGGAAGTCGAAGATCGTCGCCAGGGGGGTCTCCGCCTCCCGGACGCCCCAGAAGGGGGGTTCGGGGGACGGCAGGTCGCGGGTCACCCAGGCGCTCTGCCCGTCCGGGGTCAGGGGGACCGCGGCGCCCCCCCGCCGGAGGACGGTGATGGCGGGGGCCTCCGGCGCGGGGGGCGCCGGCGCCGGCTGGGCGCCTCCGCCTGCACGTTTGGCTGTCAACCGGTCCATGTGGCGGAGCCCCTCGAAGGCGTCCTCGGCGTAGAGGACGGGCCCGGGGTACACGGACTGGCATTGCTGGGCCACGTAGTCCCGGGTCAGGGCGGCGCCCCCCAGGAGGACGGGGATGTCCAGGCCCCGCTCGGCCATGGTCACCAGGTCCTCCCGCATGATCGTCGTGGACTTGACCAGGAGCCCCGAGAGCCCGATGGCGTCGGCCCCGTGGGTCTCCAGGGCCTGGAGAATGGCCTCGATGGGCTGCTTGATGCCCAGGTTCACCACCTCGTACCCGTTGTTGCTGAGGATGATCTCCACGAGGTTCTTGCCGATGTCGTGGACGTCGCCCTTGACGGTGGCGAGGATGATGCGGCCCTTGGCGGCCGAGGACTCCCGGGGGATCCAGGGCTCGATGCGCTTGACGGCGGCCTTCATGGCCTCGGCGCTCTCCAGGACGAAGGGCAGCTGCATCTCCCCGGCCCCGAAGCGCTCGCCCACCACCCGCATGCCGTCCAGGAGGATGTCGTTGATGATCTCCAGGGGGGGCAGGATGGCGAGGGCCTCGTCCACGTCGGCCAGGATCTGGCGCTTGGCCCCGCCGATGATGTCCCGGCGCAGGCGCTCGGCGACGGGCAGGCCCTCCTCGGGGACCGCGGCCTCGGGCCTGGCGGCGCCGCCGGAAAAGAGGGCCATGAGGGTCTTGAGGGGGTCGTAGTCCTCCCGGCGCCGGTCGAAGAGGAGGTCCTCGGCCGCGGCGCGCTGGTCGGCGGGGATGGCCGCGACCGGGATGACCTTGGCGGAGTTGAAGATGGCCAGATCGAGGCCGGCCTTGACGGCGTGGTAGAGCATGAGGGCGTTCAGCACGTGCCGGGCGGCTGGGGCCAGGCCGAAGCTGACGTTGCTCACCCCCAGGAGGGTCAGCACCCCGTGGTGGGCGGCCTTGATGCGGCGGATGGCCTCCAGGGTCTCCAGGGCGGAGCGGCGCATGCCCTCCTCGCCGCTGCCCAGGGTGAAGGTGAGGGGGTCGATGATCAGGTCGGAGGGGTTGAAGCCGTACTCGCCGACCACCAGGTCCACGAGGCGTGCCGCGATGGCCGCCTTGTCCCCGGCGGTCCGGGCCATGCCGCGCTCGTCGATGGTCAGGCCGACCACCGCGGCGCCGTACTCCCGGCAGAGGTCCAGGACCTTGCGGGCCCGGGCGTCCCCGTCCTCGAAGTTGATGCTGTTGACCACGCACTTGCCCGGGGCGGCCCGCAGGGCGCGCTCGATGACGGGCACCTCGGTGGAGTCGATCATGAGCGGCAGGGTGACCTGGGTGACGGCCTTCCCGAGGAAGGCCTCCATGTCCGCCGCCTCGTCCCGGCCCACGTAGGCGACGCACACGTCCAGCATGTGGGCGCCCTCCCGCTGCTGGTCCTGGGCGATCTCCACGAGGCCGTCCACGTCCTCCGCGGCCAGGAGGTCCCGGAACTTCTTGGAACCGTTGGCGTTGGTGCGCTCGCCCACGATCAGGGGGCGGGGTTCCTGGCGCAGGGCCACGCTCTGGTAGAGGCTCGAGACGGACCGGTCCACGGCCGGGACGCGCCGGGTGGCCGGGGCGGTGCCCAGGGCCGCCCGCAGGGCCCGGATGTGGGCGGGGGTCGTGCCGCAGCAGCCGCCCACGATGCCCAGGCCGAAGGTCCCCGCGAGGCGGGCCACCTTGGCGGCGAAGGCCTCGGGCTCCAGGGGGTAGACCAGGGCCCCGTCCCGGTTCACGGGGAGGCCCGCGTTGGGCAGGCAGCTGATCCTGCACGGGGAGGCCTCGGCGAGGGCCTGCAGGGGGGCGTGCATCTCGTCGGGCCCGGTGCCGCAGTTCAGCCCCAGGACGTCGATGCCCAGCATCTCCAGGGTGGTGATGACGGCCTGGATCTCCGTGCCGAGGAGGAGGGTGCCGGTGGTCTCCACCGTGGCCTGGACCCAGAGGGGCCGCGTCAGGCGCAGCTCGGCCATGGCGGCCCGCGCGGCCCTGACGGCCACCTTCATCTGGCCCAGGTCCTGGCTCGTCTCGATGAGGACGGCGTCCACGCCGCCCCGGAGGAGGCCCCGCATCTGGGCGAGGTAGCTCCGGAAGAGGGCGTCGTAGCCGACGTGGCCCAGGGTGAGGAGCTTGGTGCCGGGGCCCACGCTGCCGATCACGTAGCGCCGCCGGTCGTAGTCGCGGGCGACCTCCAGGGCGAGCCTGGCCGCGGTCGCGTTGAGTTCCTCGGTCCGGTCCGCGATCCCGAACTCCCCCAGGACCACCTCGTTGGCGCCGAAGGTGTTGGTCTCCACGGCGTCGGCCCCGGCGTCCAGGTAGTCGGCGTGGATGGCGCGGATCCAGTCGGGGCGCCGCGCGTTCAGGACCTCCATGCACCCGTCCAGGGCGGACCCGCCGAAGTCGTCGACGGTGGGCCGCCGGGCCATGATCTGCGTGCCCATCCCCCCGTCGAGGAGCAGGACCTGGTCGAGGAGGAAGGAGGACAGGGCGGTCACAGGCAGGCTCCCAGGTATTCGACCTCGACGTCGCCGAGGACGCGCACCTGGCAGGCCAGGCGCTGGTCCTCCGGCGCCTCGAGGCCGCGCAGGAAATCGCGCTCCTCCCGGCCCATGGGCGAGCAGTGCTCCAGGCCCCGGACCACGCGCACGCGGCAGGTGCCGCAGGAGCCGCTCCGGCAGCCGAAGGTGATGTCGGCCCCGGCGGCGTCGGCCACGGCCTGGAGCGGCGTTCCGGCGGGGCAGGCCGCCAGGAGGTCCTCCGGAAGGAAGCGCACGGTCACGGTCTCAGCCACGGCCCACCCCCGCGTCGAGGAGGGTGTCCAGGAGCTCCACCTGGCCCAGGGGCGCCGAGAGCTGGAGGCCCCGCACCGCGGGGCGGACCCTGGCGATGATCTCCAGGGCGATGTCCAGGCCCTCCTTGAGCTGGTCCTCGGCCGAGGGCCACCGGGCCATGCGCTTCAGGAGGGCCGGGGGCAGGGTGACCCCGGGCACCTCGTTGGCCATGAACTCGGCGTTGCGCAGGCTCTTCAGGGGCCAGATCCCGGCGATGACGGGAATGCCGAAGGGGTCGGCGAACTCCAGGAAGCGGAAGAGGGCGTCGGCGTCGAAGACGGGCTGGGTGATGGCCCATTCGGCGCCGGCCTCCACCTTGTAGCGGAAGCGCGCCCGCTCCCGCTCCAGGTCCACGGCGACGGGGTTGGCCCCCACGCCGAAGCTGAACCGGGTGGGCACCCCGATGCGGCTGCCGCCCAGGTCCAGCCCGGAGTTGAGCTGGCGGAGGATGTTCGTGAGGCCGATGGCGTCCACGTCGAAGACCGCGGTGGCGTTGGGGTAGGGACCCAGCTTGGGCGGATCCCCGGTGATGGCCAGCACGTTCTGGACGCCCAGGGCCGCGGCCCCCAGCAGGTCGCTCTGGATGCCCAGCAGGTTCCGGTCGCGGCAGGCGAAGTGCATCAGGGCCTCGATGCCGACCCGCTCCTGGATGATCACGGCGGTGGCGAGGGCCGAAAGCCGCGCCATGGCCCGGGGGCCGTCGGGCACGTTGATGGTGTCCGCCCCGCGGTCCCGGCAGTAGGCCGCCTTCTCCACCAGCTTGTCCACGCCGACGCCCCGGGGGGGCACCAGCTCCACCGACACGACGAAGCCGCCGTCGGAGAGCTTGCGGCTGAAGGCGCTGGCCTCGGCCCGGGGGACCGAGGCGGCCCCCGCCTCCGGAAGGGGGCGGTCGACGCCCCCCTCCACGAAGGCGCGCTCCTGGCGGAGGGCCCCCTGCATGGCGCGGGTGTGGGCCGGCGTCGTGCCCGCGCAGCCCCCGACGGCCCGGGCCCCGAGCTGGAAGGCCTGGCGCGCGAACTCACCCAGGTATTCGGGGCTGGCCATGTACAGGTAGCGGCCGTCCACCATGCGGGGCAGCCCGGCGCTGGGCTGGAGGATGAGGGGGCAGGCGGTGGCCGTCCGGAAGCGCTTGAGCAGGTCCAGCAGGGGCGCGGGGCCCGTGCCCCCGTTCACCCCGACGAGGTCGGCCCCCCACTCGGCGAGCTTGGCGACGTACCACTCGGGTTCCGTGCCGTAGAGGGTCTGGCCCTCGTCGTTGGGGGTCATCTGGGCCACCACGGGGAGGCCGCAGGTCTCCTTGATGGCGAGGATGGCCTGGTGGATCTCGTTGAGGTCGGCGAAGCTCTCCAGCACGAAGAGGTCCACCCCGCCCTCCATCAGGGCCAGGGCCTGCTCCGCGAAGCAGGCCCGCGCCTCCTCGAAGCTGGTGGGGCCCCAGGGCTCGATGCGGACCCCGAGGGGGCCGATGCAGCCCGCGACCCAGCCGGCGCCCTCCGCCTGGAGGGCGCGCCGGGCGAGGCGGGCCCCGGCCAGGTTGATCTCCTTGAGGCGCTCCGCCAGGCCGTAGCCCTGGAGCTTCATGCGGTTGGCCGCCCAGGTGTTGGTGGTCAGCACCTGGGCGCCGGCCGCGCGGAACTCCCCGTGGATGGCCTCCACCAGGTCGGGGGAGGCCAGGTTGGCCTCGTCGAAGGAGCGGTTGATGTACACACCCCGCTCATAGAGCACCGTCGGCGTGGATCCATCGAACAGGAAGCACTGGCCGGCGCGGAGGGCATCGTGGAACGTGGCGTTCATGGGCATCCGGTTCGGGGAGGTGGGGGAAGCATGATCCCGGCGGGCCGGGATCGTCAAGGCGCTCAGCCGCAGAGGACCGTGCCGCCGTTCACGTTGAGGATTTCACCGTGGACGGCCGCCGCCGCGTCGCCCAGGAGGAAGGCGATGGGGCCGGCGATGTCCTCGGCGGTGGGGATCCGCCCCAGGGGGAAGGCGGCCTCCACCTGCCCGCGCCGGGGGGAGCGCAGGGTGCCCGCGGACATGTCCGTGTCCACCCAGCCCGGGGCCACGCAGTTGACGCGGATGCCCAGGGGGCCGAGTTCGGCGGCGAGGCTCTTGGTGAGGGAGATGACGGCCCCCTTGCTGGCGGCGTAGCCGCCGTAGCCGGCCTCCCCCCGCTGGCCGGCGGTGCTGGCCACGAGGACGATCGCCCCGCGGCCCTGGCGCCGCAGGGCCGGGACCACCTCGGCGTTCCAGCGGAAGAGCCCCGTGACGTTGGTCTCCAGGATGGCCAGGAGGTTGCCCTCGTCCTGGAGGTCCACGGGCGTGGGCAGCCAGACCCCGGCGTTCCCCACGAAGGCGTCGAGGCCGCCCCAGGCCTCCTCCACCTGGGCCACCGCGGCCGCCGCGTCCTCCCGGGAGCGCTGATCCGCCTGGATGGCCAGGACCTCCCGCCCCTCGGCGGCGAGATGGGCGGTGAGGGCCTCGGCCGCGTCCGTGCGGATGCGGTAGGTGAAGGCCACCCGCGCGCCGAGGTCGGAGAGGCGGCGCACGGTGGCGGCCCCGATGCCCCGGCTGCCGCCGGTGAGGAGGATGCGTTGGTTCTGCATGGGCTGGGTCATGGGTCAGACTCCAAGGGGCGTTTCGATGCAGGTGGCGTGGAGGCGGGGAATCAGGCCGGCCAGCCTGGGGTCCGGCACGAGGAAGGCCAGGGAGACCCCCGTGTCCCCCGCAAGGATGGCGGCAACCGGTTCCTCCACAAGGGGGCCCAGGAGGCTGAGGGCCCGGCCCTGGGCGGCGCGGAGCCCCTCGCCCACCAGGGCCACGACGGCCCAGCCCCGACTCACGTCCAGGCCGGAGGCGGCCAGGTCCGTGAGCACCGCCTCGGCCTCCGCGGTCTCCGCCCGGGCGACCAGGAGACCCCCGTCCGGGGTGGCCAGCAGACCGTAGAGGGAGGCGCCGGCTTCCAGCAGGCGGGTGGAGGCCTGGAACAGCTGCTCCGCATCGGCGGTCGGGGGGACCCGGAGGCAACTCACCCCCTCCTTGTACGCCACGGACGTGATCTCCCCGGGCCGGCGGGGCGGGGAATCGAGGCGGATCTCCGTCCGACCGGCTGATGGCCGGTGGGTGTTGGCCACCACCAGCCGGAAGCCCGCCCGACGAACCGGCGCCAGGGCGTCGGCGTGCAGCACCTTGGCCCCGAAGGCCGAGAGGGCCGCCGCCTCCGGCAGGCTCATGACGGGAATGGGCCGGGCGCCGGGCACCAGGCTGGGATCGGCGCTGAGCACCCCGTCCACGTCGGTCCAGATCTGCACCTCCGCGGCGCCCAGGGCCTCCCCCAGGAGGGTGGCGCTGGTGTCCGAGCCGCCCCGGCCCAGGGTGGTGGTCGCCCCGTCGGGCCCCTGGCCCAGGAACCCCTGGGTCACCCAGAGGGCCCCGGGTCCGAGGGCGGCGCGCCAGGGGGCGGCGGCCTCCCGGATGGCCTCCAGGTCCGGCCGGGCCCGGCCATGCCGGCCGTCCGTCCTCAGCACCTCCCGCACATCCCGGAAGGCGGCCGGAAGCCCCTCCCGCACCAGGAGGGCCGCCATGAGGCGGGCGGACAGGGTCTCCCCCACGGCCAGGGCCGTGTCCCGGCTGCGGGGGGAGGCCTCCCACAGGAGGCCCATGCCCTGCAGAAGGTTGGACAGGGACTGAAAGAGGGGGGCCCAGGCGGACCGCACCTCGGCCTCCAGGTCCAGGGCCCGGGCCGCCTCCCAGTGGCGGGCCTCCAGGGCCTCCCGGCACCGGGTGGACCCGGCGAGGTCCCCGCGGGCCGAAGCGGCCATGGCCTTGAGGATGAGGTCCGTGGTCCCCGAAAGGGCCGAAACGACCACCAGGCCCCCGGCGGGGAGTTCCCGGGCGATGATGCGGGCCGCGAGGAGCTGGGCCTCGCGGGACCCGACGCTGGTGCCGCCGAACTTGAGCACCTTCACGACAGCACCTCCAGGAGCCAGGCGACGACGGGGTCCCATTCGATGAGGAAGGCGTCGTGGCCGTGGGGACTGTCCACCCAGGCCACGTGGCCGAGCTGGCCGGCATCGCGGGCGGATGTGATGAGCTCGTCCAGGCAGGACGAGGAGATCAGGTGATCGGGGCGCAGGCCGAGCACGTGGAGGGGCGCGCGCAGGCGCCCGAGCGCCTCCCGCACCCCGCCGCGGCCCCGGCCCAGGTCGTGGGCGTCCATGGCCTCCAGCAGGTTCAGGTAGGCCTGGCGGGTGAAGCGGGCCGCCAGGGCCTGCCCGTGGTAGGCCAGCCAGTCCCGCAGGGGCTGGGCCGCGTCGAACCGGACCGCGAGCCCCGCGGGGCTGCGGAAGGTGAGCATGGCCGCCCGGCGGGCGAGGGAGATGGCCTCCCCGTCCCCCAGGGAGGGGCTGGCCAGGATGGCCCGCTGGATCTCCGTGGTGCCCCACAGCCAGGCGTCGGCCCGGGCGCCGCAGCCCACCACGGCCACGGCCCCGAACCGGTCCGGTTCCGCCAGGGCCAGTTCCAGGGCCACCATGCCGCCCAGGGAGGCCCCGAGGACGACGTCGAAGCGCAGGTCCTCCGCCCGCAGCCACTCGGCCAGGACCTCCGCCTGGAACCGGGTGTCGTAGCCGGCCGCGGGGCGCGGCACGGAGGTGCCGTAGCAGCTGCCCGCCAGGTTTGGCGTCCACACCGTGGCGCGCGCGGGCCCCAGGGGGGCCCCCGCCTGGAAGATGGGGGCCCACCAGCCCTTGACGCCCGGCGCGTCGGCCGCGTCCGGGCCTCCGGTCAGGGCATGGAGGAGGAGGACCCGGCGGGGACCGGCCCCGTGGACCCGGTAGGCGGTGCGGCGATCTTCGGCCGCCTGGAAGATCCGGCTCACCCCCGCACCCCCGCCAGCGCCTGGTCCAGGTCGGCCTGGAGGTCCTCCAGGCTTTCCAGCCCCACCGAGAGGCGGATGAGGTCGTCGGTGACGCCGTTGGCGGCGCGGGCCTCGGGGCTGAGCTGCTGGTGCGTGGTGGTGGCCGGGTGGATGATGAGGCTCTTGGCGTCGCCCACATTGGCCAGCCGGCTGAAGAGCGTCACCGCGTCGATGACCTGCCGCCCCGCCGCGAGCCCCCCCTTCACGCCGAAGGTCAGGATGCCGCCGAAGCCCGCCCCCTCCCGGAAATAGCGCCGGGCCAGGGTGTGGCTCGGGTGGCTGGGCAGGCCGGGGTAGTTGACCCAGGCCACCCGGGGGTGGGCCTCCAGCCAGTGGGCCAGGGCCAGGGCGTTGGCGCCGTGGCGGTCCATGCGCAGGGGGAGGGTCTCGATGCCCAGCAGGAGCAGGAAGGCGTTGAAGGGCGAGAGGGCGGGGCCGAAGTCCCGGAGCCCCTCCAGGCGGGCCTTGGCCGCGAAGGCCGCGGGGCCGGCGACGTCCACGAGGACCGCCCCGTGGTAGGCGGGGTGGGGGGTCGTGAATTCGGGGAACTTGCCCGAGGTCCAGTCGAAGGTTCCGCCGTCCACCACGATGCCGCCGAGGCTCGTGCCGTGGCCGCCCAGGTACTTGGTCGCGCTGTGGACGACCAGGTCGGCCCCGTGCTTCAGGGGCTGGCAGACCCAGGGGGAGGCCAGCGTGTTGTCCACGATCAGGGGGATCCCCGCCTCCTTCGCGATGCTGGCGAGGGCCTCGAAGTGGGGCACGTCGAGCTTGGGGTTGCCGAGGGCCTCCACGTAGAGGGCGCGCGTCTCCGGACGGATGGCGGCGCGGAAGGCCCCGGCGTCCCCGCTGTCCACGAAGGAGGCCTCGATGCCCAGGCGGCGGAGGCTCTGGCTGAAGAGGGTGTGGGTGCCGCCGTAGAGGTTGGTGCCCGCGACGATGTGCCCCCCGGCCCCCGCCAGGGTCAGCACGGCCAGGGTGATGGCGGCCTGGCCCGAGGCGGTGGCCACGGCGGCCACGCCCCCCTCCAGTTCGGCGACCCGCTTCTCGAGGACGTCGACGGTCGGGTTGCCGATGCGGGTGTAGATGTTGCCGGCCTCCTCCAGGGCGAAGAGCCGGGCCCCGTGGTCCGTGGAGTCGAAGACGTAGCTCGTCGTCTGGTAGATGGGGACCGCCCGGCTCCGGGTGTCCCCGTCGGGGGTGTGGCCGCCGTGGAGGGCGATGGTCTCGAACTGGCGCTGGGGCCCGGTCATGGGAACTCCTGGCAGAGGTCCCCCCGCCCCGCGGGAGGGGGGAGGTTGGGGTGTCCTTGTCTCCCCTTGCGGGGCCTCCGGACAGGTCGAGGGAGTCTGCAGGTTCCTCGCGAGCTTCAGAAGACGGAAAAGGGGGCCCGATGATTCGGGCCCCCTTCTCCGTCTGATTTCGGCAGTTCAATCAGTTCGGTATCTATCCGGTCGCGACATGCGTCGCCGCCGGCAGGAATTGGCACCTTGCTCTTCGCAGGTTGCCAAGGTTTCACAGGGCCCGTCCCTCCACCTTTCTGGATAGCTCACTATGGAACTGACAAAGAACTCAGAGGTCCCATCATGGGTGTTCCCCCGGCCGGAGTCAAGCGCCTTTGGCGCCGGATCAGGATAGGCTGATGCCATGCTCTCCTCCCTCCGCATCCAGAACCTCGCCCTGGTGGAAGACCTGTCCGTGGACCTCCAGCCCGGGTTCACGGCCCTCACGGGCGAGACCGGCGCCGGGAAGTCCCTCCTCGTGGACGCCCTCTCCCTCCTCGTGGGCGCCCGGGGCGACGGGGACATGGTGCGCCAGGGGGCCTCGCGGGCCCTGGCCGAGGCCGTCGTCGACGGCGCCTTCGCGGCCTGGAGCGCCTTCCTGGCGGAGCGGGGCCTCCCCGAGGAACAGCCCGTGGTCCTGCGCCGGGAGGTGGGCGCCAACGGCCGGAGCCGCGCCTGGATCAACGGCGGGGCCTGCAGCCTCGCCGACCTCCGCGAGGCGGGCCGGATCTGGATGCGCCTGACCAGCCAGCACGATCACCAGTCCCTGCTGGCCGAGGACCGCCACCTGGGCCTGCTCGACGAGGTGCTCGGGATCCGGGCGGATCTCGCCCGGGAGGCCGGCGAGGTCCGGGAGGCCCAGGCCAGGCTCGCCGCGCGGCGCCGGAGCGAGGCCCAGAAGGTGGAACGGCTGGCGTGGCTGGCCGAGCACATCGCCGACCTGGAGAAGCTGGCCCCGGCGGCCGGCGAATGGGCCCGGCTCCGGGCGGAGCGGGAGCCCCTGCGCCACGCCGTCCATCTGGAGGCCGCCTTCCGCGAGGGCGCCGAGGCCCTCCGCGAGGCCAACCGCCTCGTCGAGGAGGCCCACCGCGCCCAGGCCCGGGCCGCCGCCATCCTGCCCGCGGCCCAGCCCGAGGTGGACCGGCTGCGGAGCGCCCTCCTGGAACTGGAGGACCTCCAGGCCCTGGCCCAGGACCAGGCCGTGCGCTGGTCCCGGGAGGGGGTGGACCGGATCGAGGCCCTCGAGGACCGCCTCGCCCACTTCGAGAAGCTGGCCCGCCGCCACCGCTGCGAGCCGGAGGACCTGGCCCAGGTCCTGGCGGCCCTGTGCCTCGAACAGCGCGAGCTGGAGGACGGCGGCTCCTCCCTCAAGGAACTGGAGACGGCCCTGGCCGGGGCCGCCGCGGCCTACCTGGCCGCCGCCGAGGACCTGCACCGCCAGCGGGCCGCCCTCGTGCAGGCCCTGGAGAAGGACGTGCACCACCGCCTCGCCGCCCTCGGCATGGCCGGGTGCCGCGTCCAGGTGCGCCTGGGCCTCGCCGAGGACCCCGCCAGCCCGGTTCTGCGCGGCGGGCTGCCCGTTCGGTGCTCCGCCCAGGGCTTCTCCGCCGCCGCCATCTGGATCGAGCCCAATGTCGGGGAGGGCTTCCGCCCCCTGGCCAAGATCGCCTCCGGCGGCGAGCTGAGCCGGATCATGCTCGCCCTCCAGGGCGCCGGCATGGCCCTGGGCGCCGGGAGCGGGGACCCCCTCGTCCTGGTGCTCGACGAGGTGGACGCGGGCATCGGCGGGGAGACCGCCCTGGCCGTGGGCGGGGCGGTGCGCGAGCTGGGCCGCCGCCACCAGGTCCTGGCCGTGACCCATCTCGCCCAGGTCGCCGCCCGGGCCGAGCACCACGGCTTCCTCCGCAAGGAGGTCCAGGACGGCCGCACCCGGAGCTCCCTGGGATGGATGACCGGCGAGGGCCGGACCCGGGAGCTCGCTCGTCTGCTCTCCGGCCACCCGGACCGCCCCGAGGCCCTGGCCCACGCCCGGATCCTCCTGGACGGCGCCGTCCAGCCCGCCCTCCTGCCCGACGCGGCGGCGTCCGTCCCAGGGAAAGCCAGGCGCCCCAAGGCCCCGGCGCCCCGCGGGTAGCCCCGGGGGCGGAAACGTTGCCGCTCAGCGGTCGTATGTGCCGGTTGGCTCGTAAAAGTTTCATTCTGGAAACATCCCATTCTTCCCTTGTGCCTGGTCGTCTGGCATCTTGAATCAACTTCAAGAACCGTTCAGACGCAGGCCGCCCTGGCCTGCCTCCATCCCACCCACCCGATCCGGGTCAGGAGCACGCATGAACACCCGAAGCTTCAGCCTCGTCCTGCTTTCCGCCCTCGCCTGCGCCACCGTGGCCAACGCCCAGAGCAGCTCCACCTCCGGGGCCGTCCGGGGCGCCATCACCTCCAAGGGCGGCGGCCGCCTCGTGGGCGCCACCGTCACGATCCGGAACGTGGCCACCAACCTGACCCGCACCCAGGTCACCGCCGCCAACGGCGAGTACACCTTCGCCCTCCTGCCCCTGGGCACCTACGAGATCACCGTGACCGCCCCGGGCATGCGCACCCTCAAGGACACCTCGACCCGGGTGAGCCTGGGCGCCACGTCCATCGCCAATTTCTCCCTGGACCGGGCCGAGGCCGGCGCCACCGTCGCCGTGGTCGCGGCGGCCGCCGCCCTCGACGCCCAGCAGGTGACCAGCACGGTGGCCCTGAACAGCAAGATGGTGGAGTCCATCCCCCTGGCAGCCCGGGACTTCACCTCCCTGGCCCGCCTGACCCCCGGCGCCACCACCGCCGCCGACCAGAACCGCCTCTCGGTGGAGGGCGGCCGCGGCATCTTCAACAACCTCACCATCGACGGCGCGAGCTACAACTCCAACTTCTTCGGCGAGCAGCGCGGCTCCACCCGCATCCCCTTCGCCTTCGGCATCGACACCATCAAGGAACTCCAGATCATCACCGACGCCTACGACGCCCAGTACGGCAACGCGGCCGGCGGCGTGATCAACGCCGTGTCCAAGACCGGCACCAACGAGTTCACCGGCAGCGTGCTGGTCCAGATGCGCCCCAAGTCCCTGGTCGCGCGCATCAAGCCCGCCCCAGCCGCCACGGCCCTCCAGAACAGCGTCGGGGCCCGCACCAAGGACTTCGAGCAGCTCGACTGGAACTTCAACCTGGGCGGCCCGATCGTCAAGGACAAGCTCTTCTTCTTCGCGGGCCTGGAGGTCTTCCACTACACCGAGAAGTTCACCCCCAGCTTCGGCCTGGACAGCGGCAACAATTCCCAGGCGAACCTGAACACCTTCCTGGGCAAGTTCGGCAACATCCAGGTGGGGAACGACGGGCGCACCCTGGCCCAGGAGAACGGCTACCAGTACGAGAACGACAAGCGGAACACCGTCGCCTTCGCCCGCCTGGACTATAACCTGAACGAGAGCCACCGGTTCACCCTCCGCGTCAACATCCAGAACTGGAACTCCGAGAACGGCACCACCGACTTCACCAGCTCCTCCGCCCCCATCACGGGCCAGACCCAGCAGGGCCTGGAGAAGGACAACGGCCTGTCCTGGGTGGCCGAGTGGAACGCCATCTTCTCGCCCCGGCTCGTGAACGAGGCCCGCCTGCAGATCGCCACGGAGCGGCGGCCCCGCTACGCCAACTCCACCGCTTCGCCCGAGATCTCCATCACCAACGGCTTCAACGCCGGCCAGAACAACTTCCTGCCCAACGGCCTGGACGAGTTCAGCAAGCAGCTCATCGACAACCTCACCTACACCGACGGCGACTTCACCGTGAAGGCCGGCGTCGACCTCCAGTGGTTCTCCTTCGCCAACACCTTCTACCGCTACAACATGGGGGCCTTCTCCTTCGGCAGCTACGCGGTGGCCAACCGCTGGGCCAACGGCGGCCTCCTGGCGACGGACAGCTTCACCTACCGCCAGGCCCTGAGCAACTATGGCGGCACCATCTCGTACGACTCCTCCCTCTATGCCGGCTACGTCCAGGCCAGCTACAGCGGCCTCCTGAACCGCCGGCTGACCCTGGCCCTGGGCGTGCGCTACACCGGGGAGCACCAGCCCAACAACCCGCGGCCCAACGCCCAGCTGGCCGGCCTTGACCAGGCCAACGACGCCCGGGCCCTGGATCCCCGGTTCGGCTTCACCTATGACCTGACCGGCAAGGGCAAGACCATGCTGCGGGGCGGCGCGGGCTACTTCTCCAGCCCCAATCCGAGCCTCACGGTGTCCAACACCATGAACAGCAACGGGAACACCACCTCCACCTACACCCTCACGGCCTCCTCCGCCGCCGTGCGCACCGCGGCCAACAGCGGCGCCCTCTCGTACGCCGCCCTGGTGAGCGGCGGCGGCACCCGCCTGTCCGCCCTCAGCCCCGCCACCCTCACCGCCCTCGGCTCCGCCAGCAAGGACGGCCAGGTCTGGGACCCCGAGAACAAGCTGCCCCGCGCCAAGCGCGCCAGCCTGGGCATCGAGCACGAACTGGACAACGGCCTCGTGCTGGGCGTCCGCGCCTCGTACGCCGATTTCGAGAACCTCCAGTACTTCGTCAACATCAACCTCCGCCAGCGCCTCGCGGACGGGTCCCCCGATCCCAACGGCTACTGGAAGGACGGCTACCCCACCAAGTGGAACCTGTTCACGAGCTCCGGCCGTCCCGGCATGGCCATCGTGCGCGGCCGCATGCTGGATTTCACCGGCTTCGGCAACATCTGGCTCTCCGAGAACCAGGGCGTGGGCCACTACAAGGCCATTTCCATCACCGCGAGCAAGCAGTCCGACTCCGGCTTCGGCTTCCAGAGCAGCGTGACCTTCGCCAGCTCCAAGGATTCCAACTCCAACGAGCGCGTGACCGCCAGCGCCTCGGCCAACTCCACCGTCAACAACCCGGCCGACCCCCACGCCTCGTACGGCCCCAGCGACAATGACGTGAAGTTCCGCGGCGTCTTCGCGGGCTACTTCCCCGTCGCCTTCGGCATCAAGGGCGCCGCCATCGCCACCTACACGTCGGGCCAGCCCTACACCGCCTACATGACCAGCGATCTCAACGGCGACACCTCCACGACCAACGACTTCGCCGTGGGCGTGACGGGCCGCAACACCTTCCGGCAGCCCTCCGTCAAGACCTTCGACCTGCGCTTCACCCGGGCCTTCAACCTGCCCCGGAAGATGATGATCGAGCTCCAGGCCGACATCTTCAACGTGTTCAACTGGGCCAACTGGACCACCAGCAACACCCAGTACACCAACGCCAACTTCGGCACCCTCAACATCCAGGACCGCAACACGCGCGAAGTCCAGCTGGGCGCGCGCTTCAAGTTCTAATCGGCACCCGGCTCCGGGATTGAACATGCCTCCCTGGGTCAGGGCTGACCTGGGGAGGCATGATCCTGTCCAGGAACCGCGTCGGCTTCCGGTGGATCCCCGGCTGTTGGAATCATGTGCTATGATTCATCTCTAATTTCATTGGGACAGTCTATGAAATTTAATACTTCCATGCTCGTCGTGGTCGGACTGTTCGCTGCTGGCTGCGGGGGCGGTAAAAATGAAAGCAGGCCACCCGATACGCCCCTCATCACCGCCCCGGCCCGGGTGACCTCCTATCGTCCGGGTTATCAGGCCAGTGTGTTGCCCCAGGCCGGCTGCACCTTCCAGTGGTCCATCACCGGCGGAGTCCTGACTGCCGGGATGACTGGGACCTCCGTGACTTTCACCCCTGCGGGCCCAGGGAAGCTTACGTTGGCCTGCGCCGCCATCAACGCTGACGGCAAGGCGTCCCCCCAGGGGAGCGCGAGGGTCGACGTCTTGGCGTCCCCCGCCCAGCCCGTCATCGTCGCCCCCTCCTCCGTCGAGACCCGCACGCCTGGCCTGAATGCTTCGATCGCGGCCCAGGATGGCATGGTCGTCACCTGGACGCTTGTGGGAGGCCAACTGACCTCCAGCAGTGATTCGACGCACGTCGAATTCACCTCCGGCAGCCCCGGGAAATCGACCCTGAGCTGCAAGGTGGCCAACGCCCTGGGTGATTCAGCCGAGGCTTCTGCCGAGATCGTCGTCACGGATGCTCCGCCGCGGTCACTGACCTACACCCTCAATCCAGCTGTCTATCCCCTGGGCGTGGTTCCCATCCAGGCCAACCTCCCGGCTACGACTGGTGGGCTGCCGACTTCCTATGCCATCTCTCCTGGATTGCCCGCAGGGTTGGGCCTGAGCACCACAACCGGCGTCATCAGCGGAGCGCCTCTGGTGGCGGCCCTGCCGACCTCCTATACCATCACGGCCAGCAATGCCCTGGGTTCCTGTTCTACTGATTTTACTCTAACCATCTATCCTTACCTGCCTTCCATCCTGAGGGATCTTGACGACAAGGCTGTCGCGGCTGGTGATTCCGCCACCTGGGTCGCCGTTGTGAGCGCAGCGGAACCCATCCAATACCAGTGGTACCGGAATGGCCTGGCGATTCCCGGGGCGACGCTCGCGACGTACGTGACGCCGGCCCTGGGACTCGGTGATTCGGGGGCGACCTACGGGTACAGGGCTGTGGATGCATATGGGAATGCGATCTCGAGTCGGAGCGCGACCGTGGAAATTGTCGAGGGGCGGTTCGTCCTGAGTCAGGCCCATATCCCGCCTCGTCGGGGAGGAACAGCCACGCGACTGGGGAATGGGCTGGTCCTTGTCGCGGGTGGCGATAGCGCTGGATCGACCGTGGCCTACCTTTACGATCCCGGCCTGGATGCTGCCTCCGCCACAGGCGCCATGGCCAAGGTGAGAGGTGGGCACACGGCGACCTTGCTCCTGGATGGTCGTGTGCTGATGGCCGGGCCGGATGCTTCAGCGGAGATCTATGACCCCGCCACGGGGCAATTCACGGCCCTCCCGCAACCCCCCCTCTCGCCTTCTGTCGCAGTCATGATGAAGAACGGGAAGGTCCTGCTGGGTGCTGACGGTTCCATGGCGGTGTTCGACCCTGCCGGCAACACTTTCTACCCTGTGGCGGGATCAGGCCCGACCGTCAAACCGGTGGTGCTGAATGATGGGATGGTCTTCCTCGGCAATGGGCTTTTCGACCCATCCAAGGAAACCACGGTGGCATTGACCGGAGATGCGCAGGCTGGCCTCGCGGGGCGGACGGCGCGGGGGCTTGCGGATGGGAATGTCCTTCTCTGTCAGGGCGGGGTCTACCAAGGGGCCTATGTGGCTTCCGATGAGGCCGAGCTCTTCATGGCTGGAACCCGCGTATTCACCCCGTTGGCTTCCAAGCCCTACCCGGCCATGGGAGTCCCATCGGCCATGCTCGCCGATGGGAGAATCCTGCTTCCGGGGGGGACCACCGTGTCGGGTGGCATGTCCATCCAGACGGGGACGGCGAAGGCCATGCTCTTCAATCCCGCGACTTTGACCTTCTCCAGGACCGGGGATCTGCCCGAGGCGCTCTACAGCCATGCTGTCGCCACGCTCCAGGATGGACGGGTCCTCGTCACGGGTGGCGCGACCTCCGCGAATCCTGCTGGCACAGGGGCGACCTACCTGTATATCGTTCCGTGATTCACGGCTGAGGCCCGTCCCGGGGCCGGACCCCCACGCAGGCGCCCTGATGGTCCGGCCCAAGGCGCCGTGGAGGGGTCTGCCCTGATGCGCGTCTCCTGCTTCGGGGTATCGACCCTCGTCCGTCATGGGATGGGAGCCATGGACCTTCAGGGGGCCATGGTCTCCTGTCCTTCCTCCATGCATGGGTCGCAGACCGTCTGGAACCCTCGTTTCGCTTGCGTGCCTCGACGCGTCCACGCCCAGCACGCCCCTGGCAGCGCCCTGAGGTCACCCATCGCGGTGGAGTCCGGTTTGAGGGTGGACAAAAATAATAAATAGACAATATTGAGACTGGCTGTTCGGCGTACGGGCCAAGTCTTCCAGTTGTCAACCATGCAGAAATGGCACCGCAGGGACATTCTTAAGATGGCCGCATTGTGCGGCGTTGCGGGAGTCCTGGGGCCAGGTTGCGCCAGGGTCCTGGGGGAGACTCGGACAGCCCCAGGGGTTCCACCGCTTGGGTCAGGCATTATTAATTCACGATTTCTTTGGACCTGGGACCACAGCACCGAATGGCGTTTGAACCGTCCAGGTGCGCATACCTATGGATCCTGCAACAGTTACGATAGGACGACAGATGCCTTCATCAGTGATTACTCATCGCTGATTACGTGGTGCAGCGAAAACGGGATCGATGGCCTGGTGGTCTGGGGATTGCTCAGAGATGGCCATGGGGGCGTCGAAGCCGCCAGGGCCATTTGCGAGTTGGCCGCTGAGCGGGGCGTTAAGTTGCTGTGCGGGGTTGGGTTGAATTGCTATGGTGGCGTTTATTATGAAGGCGCCTCGCCCTACAACCTTGAAAACCACCTGAGGGCCCACCCTGAACTGTATGCCACCGGACCTGACGGGCGGACGATCAACTTCATGGTCGATGGAAACGGGAATCGGACGGACCTTGGTGCTCCTTCCAGCCTGGGACCCAGGGGGTTCTACCATGCGTGCCCCAGTCAGCGCCTCAACCAGGAGTTCGTGGTGGATTCGCTGACTTGGTTGTTCCAGACCCTGCCCCTGGCCGGGGTCCAGATCGAGACCGGGGATACTGGCGTTTGCCAGTGCAACCTCTGTTCCCAGCGCCGGAAGTACCCGGTGTCCGAATTCTCCTGGGAGGACATGGCCCTGATGTACCCCATCGCCGCCAACGCCGTCCGGGCTGTGGCGCCTGGGGCATGCGTCATCTGCGAAACGTACTCCCATCCCCAACCCTACGTGGGGCCACGGGTGGTTCCGGGGTTCGGCGATGGCACGCCGCCATGGGCCGGGGAGGCCCTGGCGGCTTTTCCGGACGGAGCATTCCTGCAGTGGGTTGGAGACAACTATCTGAGATTGGAAGATCCCGCCTACGTCTGGACGGCCGATGGGAGCGTCGCCGGCAATGGGTTCCGGAACATCCTGAGGGTGCATTTCGGCACGAACTGGGGGTGGGGTGCTTTCAGGGGCGAGGTTGCCCTCGACTGGATGGCGGAATTCGCTCGAAGATCTGGTGAGGCTGGGTTCGAAGCGATGAGCCTGTTTGGCGAAGTCTCCCCCTTCGAAACGGGGGCTGAACTCAATTACCTTGCATTGAGGGATTTCGCGAGTTCGTGGAATCCGGCCTCGGATCTTGCTTCCTTCCTGGAGCGGGTCGCCGCCCCCCGCCTTGGCGGGTTGGCCAACGCCCAGGACTTCTTGGCATTTGCCGGCCTCCTGGACAGGCGCCATCCTGAACGTTTGGGTGAGATCCCGCGGGCCCTGGCGCAGATCTATGGACGGATGTCGAGCCTTCAGCCGGACGCCGCCAGGCGCTGGTGCTGGTTGGCCAACAGATTGGCTTCCTACCAAGTTTGAATGGACCCCTGCTGGATGCCGATACGGGTGAGTTGACCCGGACGGAGGATCTGTCCGAAATTTCTTGCCAATATGTAAAACATTGGCGGCACCTTGTTTCACCTTTGGAAAGGGGGGGCTGGTTGGGCCAGAAGGGCTAAGTTCTGCCAACAGGGAATTAAGTCGATCGCACTTGCGTTCCGAGGCCCTGGCCCGAGGCTCAAGCGGAGAAATGGGACTTACATCACAGAAGGCCCGCAAATCGGATCCCGGTGGTCTTGATAGCATCGATCCACCCTAAGACCCCCCCAACAATTCGGAGGAACCATGAGCTACAAGATCGCTTGGCTGCCGGGAGACGGCGTGGGCGTGGAAGTGATGGAGGCCACCCGGATCTGCCTCGACGCCCTCAAGTTCGATGCCGTCTACACGCACGGCGACATCGGCTGGGAGTTCTGGTGCAAGGAAGGCGAGTCCTTCCCCCAGCGCACGGTGGACCTCCTGAAGAGCTCCGATGCCGCGATGTTCGGCGCCATCACCTCCAAGCCGGCCAAGGACGCCGAGGCCGAGCTGGTCCCCGAGCTCAAGGGCAAGGGCCTGGTCTACCGGAGCCCCATCGTCCGCATGCGCCAGATGTTCGACCTCTACACCTGCCTGCGGCCCTGCAAGGCCTACCCGGGCAACCCCCTCAACTTCAAGGAGGGCATCGACCTCGTCGTGTTCCGCGAGAACACCGAGGGCCTCTACGCCGGCGTCGAGTTCAGCCCCGTCCCCGAGGCCGTCTCAACCGCCCTGGCCAACGCCTCCAAGCCCTTCGCCCACTTCGCCGCCAACAAGCCCGAGGACTACGCGATCACCTGCAAGATCAACACCCGCAAGGGGTGCGAGCGCATCATCCGCGCCGCCTTCGAGTACGCGAAGAAGTTCGGCTACCCCAAGGTCACGGCCATCCACAAGGCCAACGTGGTGCGGGCCACCGAGGGCATGTTCCTGGAGACCGCGAAGCGGGTCGCCAAGGACTACCCGGGCATCGCCCTGGATGACGCGAACGTCGACGCCATCTGCATGTGGCTGCTCAAGAACCCCAAGAGCTACGGCGTGATGGTGGCCACCAACCTCTTCGGCGACATCATCAGCGACCTCAGCGCCCAGCTCGTGGGCGGCCTCGGCTTCGGCTGCTCCGGCAACATCGGCGAGAAGCTGGCCGTGTTCGAGCCCAGCCACGGCTCGGCCCCCAAGTACGCGGGCCAGTACAAGGTCAACCCCATCGCCACCATCCTGGCCGCCAAGATGATGCTGGACTGGCTGGGCGAGTCCGACATGGGCCGCAGGCTCGAGGACGCCACCGCCGCCGTCATCGCGGAGGGCAAGGTTCGCACCTACGACATGGGCGGTTCCTCCACCACCCTGGAGATGGGCGAGGCCATCGCCCGGAAGCTCTAGCCATGGCCGGCATCGTCCTCCACGAGGTGGGGCCGCGGGACGGCCTCCAGGTCGAGCGCCAGGTGGTCCCGACCGAGGTCAAGGAGCGCTGGATCCGGGCGCTCCTGGCTTCGGGCCTGGATATCGTGCAGGTCGGCTCCTTCGTCCATCCCGAGAAGGTCCCGCAGATGGCCGACACCGACGAGCTGTTCCGCCGCCTGTCCCTGGCGCCCGGGCCCCGCGCCGTCCTGTCCGGCCTCGTCCTCAACGAGAAGGGCCTGGAGCGGGGCATGGCCTGCGGCGTCGAGCTCTTCTGCATGGGCGTCTCCGCCTCCGACACGCACTCCCGCAAGAACACGGGCATGGGAAGCCTGGAAGCCCAGCAGCGGATCCTCGCCATGGGCCGCGCGGCCCAGGAGGCGGGGAAGAAGGTCCAGGTGAGTGTCCAGAGCGCGTTCGGCTGCGGCTTCGAGGGCCGGATCGACCGGACCCGGGTCCTGGACATCGTCAGGGCCTACCTGGACGCCGGCCTGACCTCGATCAGCCTGGCGGACACCGCCGGCCACGCCCACCCCGACCAGGTCAAGGACCTCTTCGGGGCCATCCTGGCCCTCGGGCCCGTGCAGGCGACGGCCCATTTCCATGACACCTACGGCCTGGGCATGGCCAACGTCTATGCGGCCATGGGCCAGGGCGTCACCACGTTCGAGACCAGCTTCGCGGGCCTCGGCGGCTGCCCCTTCACCAAGGTGGCGGCCGGCAACGTGGCCACCGAGGACCTGGTCCACGGGCTCCGCCGCGTGGGCCTCCGCACCGACGTGGACCTGCCGGCGCTCATCGACATCGCCAAGGACGTCGCGGCCTTCTTCGGCCGGGACATGACGGGCCGCGTCCACCGCGCGGGCCCGCTGGGGTACTGACATGACCAAGCAGCGCATGCTCGAGGGCATCAAGGTCCTCGACCTCACCAATGTCCTCTCCGGGCCTTTCGCGACCCTCCACCTCGCCCTCCTGGGCGCGGACGTGATCAAGGTCGAGAATCCCAAGGACGGCGACCTGGCCCGCAAGCTGGGCATCGTTCCGGCCTACAACAAGGCCCTCATGGGGACGAGCTTCCTGGCCCAGAACGCCAACAAGCGCTCCGTCACCCTCAACACGAAGAGCGCCGAGGGCAAGGAGATCTTCAAGCGGCTGGTGAAGGACGCCGACGTCCTCGTGGAGAATTTCCGGCCGGGGGTCATGAACCGCCTGGGCCTGGGCTACGAGGTCCTCAAGGAGATCAACCCCCGCCTCATCTACTGCGCGATCTCCGGCTTCGGCCAGACCGGGCCCGACGCCTTCAAGCCCGCCTACGACCAGATCATCCAGGGCCTCTCGGGCGAGATGGCGGTGAACGGCGACGAGCGCCTGAACCCCCTGCGCACCGGCTTCCCGGTCTGCGACACCGTGGGCGGCCTCAACGCCGCCTTCGCGCTGATGGCCGCGTTGTTCCATCGCGAGCGCACGGGGCAGGGGCAGTTCATCGACATCGCGCTGCTCGATTCCATCATGCCCCTCATGGGCTGGGTGGCCGCCAACCTCCTCATCGGCGGCCAGGACCCCGTCGTGATGGGCAACGACAACTTCACGGCCGCGCCGTCCGGGACCTTCCGGACCGGGGACGGCTTCATCAACATCGCCGCCAACAAGCAGGAGCAGTGGGAAGCGGTCTGCGACGTCCTGGGCGTGCCCGAGCTCAAGACCGACCCCCGGTTCCAGGAGCGCGACACCCGCAAGCGGAACCGCAAGGAGCTCACCCCCCTCCTCGAGGCGCGCCTCCAGACCGAGGCCACCGCCGTGTGGGTGGAGCGCCTGAACGCCAACGACGTCCCCAGCGGAGAGATCCTCTCCCTGCGGGACGCGCTTAAGCAGGAGCAGGTCCGCCACCGCGGCGTCCTGCAGAAGACCAGCGCCGAGGGCGTGGGCGAGATCGAGGTATTCGGTCTCACCGCGCTGTTCGACGGATGCTCAGGGGACGTCACCGCGCCGCCCCCGACCCTGGGCCAGCACAACGCGGAAATCTACGGCAGGCTCGGGATTGACGAGGCGCGGCGCGCCGAGCTCAAGGCCCAGGGCGTGATCTGAACCCTCCAGGAGGACACCATGGGAATGACGGTAGTAGAGAAGATCCTCGCGCGGGCCGCCGGCCGCGAGGCGGTCAAGGCCGGCGACGTGCTGGAGCCGAAGGTCGACCTGGCCATGTCCCACGAGAACGCGGCGCTGGTGATCAACCAGTTCGAGGCCATCCACGAGGGCACCGGCATCGAGGTCCGGCCCTGGGATCCGTCGAAGATCGCCATCATCTTCGATCACCGCGTGCCGGCCGAGAGCCCCAAGACGGCCACCAACCAGAAGAAGATCCGCGGCTTCGTGGCCAAGCACGGCATCGCCAAGTTCCATGACATCCGCGGCGACGTGGGCGGCATCTGCCACCAGGTCCTGCCCGAGTACGGCTATGTGCGGCCGGGCTTCGTGGTGGTCGGAACCGACAGCCACACCACCAGCCACGGCGCCCTCGGCGCCTTCTCCTTCGGCGTCGGCGCCACCGAGATGGCCTCGGCCTGGACCCTCGGCTACGCGGTGAACATCGAAGTGCCCCCCACCATCAAGGTGGTGGTCAACGGCGAATTCCCGCCCATGGTGGGCCCCAAGGACCTGATCCTCCACCTGATCGGCGTCCTCACCGCCCAGGGCGCCAACTTCCGCGTCCTGGAATACCACGGGGAGACCATCCGGAAGATGAGCACCTCCGGGCGCCTCGCCGTCTGCAACATGAGCGTGGAGGCCGGGGCCACCAGCGGCATCGTGCCCGCCGACGCCGAGACCCTGCGCTACCTCCGGGAGGAGGCCGGCGTGACCGACGCCATCAGCCCCGTCACCCCCGACGCGGACGCGGTCTACGAGCGCGTGGTGGAGATCGACGTCTCCGCCCTGTCGCCCCAGATCGCCTGCCCCCACACCGTGGACAACGTGAAGCCCATCGACCAGGTCGCCGGCAAGCGCATCCACCAGATCGTCATCGGCAGCTGCACCAACGGCCGCCTCGACGACCTGGCCGTCGCCGCCGGGATCCTGAAGGGCCACAAGGTGGCCGAAGGCACCCGCATGCTGGTCTTCCCCGCCTCGGGCCGGATCTTCGGGCAGGCCCTGGACCGCGGGTACATCCACGAGTTCATGCGGGCCGGCGCGGTCGTGATGAATTCGGGCTGCGGGCCCTGCCTCGGCGTCCACGAAGGCGCGCTGGGCGACGACGAAGTCGCCCTGTCCACCACGAACCGCAACTTCAAGGGCCGCATGGGCAACCCCAAATCCGAGGTCTACCTCTGCAGTCCGGCCGTCGCGGCCGCGTCGGCCATCACCGGCGTCATCACCGACCCCCGCAAGGCCTGAGGAGAGCCACCATGCCCAACGTGATCATCACCCTCGAAGCCGACATCTCCACCGACGACATCTACCCTGGCCGCTACATGGCGACGGTCCTCCCCACCGAGACGCCGCAGTACTGCTTCGCCAACCGCACCGACCTCAACGAGAAGCTCAAGTCCGGGGCCTTCCCCAAGGGCTCGGTCATCGTGGCCGACCAGAACTTCGGCTGCGGCTCCTCCCGCGAGCAGGCCGCGAGCGCCCTGAAGGGCTACGACCTCACCATCGTCGCGCGCAGCATGAGCCGCATCTTCCTGCAGAACGCCATCAACCTCGGACTCAACGTCGTCCTGTGCCCCGGCATCGAGGCGGAGGAAGGCCACGAACTGGCTTTCGAGGCCGGCAAAGTGACAAACGTCACCACCGGCAGGACGTTCGAAACGGTTAGGCTTCCAGAGGCCAGGCAGGCAATCATCGACGCCGGCGGCCTGATCCCCTACACCCGGAAACGACTGTTACAAACGGCTCGGTAATCAATCATTTACAGGGAGGCGTCCGTGTTCAGGACCTTCGATGAGGCAAGGAATTTCATCAGGGAAAATCAGTACCGGATGATCGACCTGAAATTCAGCGACATGTGGGGCAACTGGCACCACGTCACCATCCCGGCGTCCCAGTTCACCGAGGAGATGATGCGGGACGGCGTCGGCTTCGACGGCTCCAGCGTGGGCCTCAAGTCCGTCAAGTCGGGCGACATGGTCCTCCTCCCCGACCTGGCGTCCGGATTCGTGGACCCGTTCTGCCAGTTCCCCACCCTCAGCTTCATCTGCTCCGCCTACGAGGCCGACACCAAGCGGCCCTTCGCCTTCGATCCGCGCAACATCGTCGCCCGGGCCGAGGAGCACCTGCGCGCCACCGGCATCGCCGACGGCAGCATCTGGGGCCCCGAGTACGAGTTCTACGTCTTCAACGACGTCTCGGTCGAGAACGACGTGAACGTCGCCGCCTACCGGCTGGACAGCGTCGAAGGCGCCTGGAACGCCCCCACCGCCGGGCACGGCCACCTGATCCCCTTCCACGGGGGCTACCACGCCATCCCGCCCAAGGACGCCCTGGCCAACCTCCGGGCCGAGATGTGCATCGAGCTCGAGAACCTGGGCGTCCCGGTCAAGTACCACCACCACGAGGTGGGCGGCCCGGGCCAGTGCGAGATCGAGACCCCGCTCTTCGACATCCTCAAGGCCGGCGACGCCACCCAGATCATCAAGTACGTGATCAAGAACGTGGCCCAGCGCAACGGCCAGAGCGCGACCTTCATGCCGAAGCCCCTCTTCGGCGAGGCCGGGAGCGGCATGCACTTCCACCAGATGCTCATGAAGGGCGGCAAGAACCTCTTCTACGATCCCAAGGGCTACGGCTGCCTCAGCCAGGAGGCCCTCTGGTACATCGGCGGCATCCTGAAGCACGGCCCGGCCCTCCTGGCCATCACCAACCCCAGCACCAACTCGTACCGCCGCCTCATCCCCGGCTTCGAGGCGCCGGTCAACGCGTTCTTCTCCCTGGGGAACCGGAGCGCCGCCATCCGCGTGCCCAAGTACGCCGACCAGCCCGAGACGGCCCGGTTCGAGTTCCGTCCCCCCGACGCGACCTGCAACATCTACCTGGCCCTCGCCGCCCAGCTCATGGCCGGCATCGACGGGATCCTGAACCGCATCGACCCCACCGCCAACGGTTTCGGCCCCTTCGACGCCAACATCTTCAGCTGGACCGACGAGCAGCGGAAGGCCATCAAGCCCCTGCCCGCCAGCCTCAAGGAGGCCTGCGACGCCCTCCGGGACGACCACGACTTCCTCCTGGCCGGGGGGGTCTTCGACGAGGCCCAGATCCAGGACTGGATCAAGCACCTGATGGCCGACTTCAACGCAGTGAACAACCGGCCCACCCCCTACGAGGTGGCCCGCTACTACGACGTCTAGAAGGTCAAGCGTTGCCAGTTATTGAGTTAGGCCCCGGAGCCCTCCGGGGCCTTTCTCGTGGGGGCCGAATCGCCGCTTGGTGACGGAAGGCATTCCAGGCCATGCTGGATGTTCCGGTTTTGAACCTATCGGGCGCCCGCGCCACAAGGTCAGTGGGCAATCCAATTGGAGATCGAGGTATGGCGTACGGTGCTAGGAAGACGGGAATGGGCGTGTCCGGGCTGCTGGCCCTGGCGGCCTTCCTCGGGGCCCCCCTGTCGGGCCAGACCCTCTGGACCCCGGCTTCCGACCCGGTCGGGATCGCCCGGGCCGGGGCCGGCGTGGCCTTCGGCCAGAGCCTGGAGGCGGGGGCCATCAACCCCGCGCTCCTGGTGACCCTCCGGGAGGACGGCGCGGCCTACGTGGCGGCGGGCATGGAGCTCATGTCCTCCCAGGCCACCCTCCAGTCCAACTCCCAGGTGCTCTTCAGCTCCGACCGGAACCGCTTCCTGCCGGCCTTCGGCGCGGCCTGGAAGATCAAGGACCACTTCTACATGGGCCTGAAGGTGGACAACCCCTTCATGCGGCACGCGCGGTTCGAGTCGGACTACACGGGCCGGTTCGAGGGCCAGAGCCTGGAGCTCACCGCCCGGCGGGCCTCGCTCCAGTTCAGCTACGCCGTCACCCCGGCCTTCTCCCTCGGGCTGTCCGTGGGGGCCGCCCGGGTCCAGTACGCCTTCTCAAACGCCGTTCGGGTGCCGGTCACCGCCGATCCCCAGGCCCCGATGTCCACCGCCAATCCGGCCCTGGGCCTCCTGGAGGTCGGGCTCACCCAGTCCGGCGCGAAGACCCTCCCGTCCCTCGAAGCCGGCTTCCGCTGGGCCATCAATCCCCGCTGGACCCTCGCCGGCGCCTGGCAGGGCCCGATCCGCGGCACCCTCGGCCTCACCGCGGGCATCGACGGCTCGAAGGCCACCGTCACCTCCGTCACGGGCTACGGTCCCGCCGACGCCATCGCCAACGCCGCGGCCCCCGGGGTCCAGGCCGCGGCGACCGTCGCGCCCGGGTCGGGCGACATCACCCTTCCGGGCCGCTTCACCCTCGGCGTTCGGCAGCGCGTGAACCAGATCTTCACCTGGGAGGCGGACCTCCGCTTCGTGCAGGGCGGCTCCACCCGCATCCCGGGCTACCCGGTGATCACGACCTCCAGCGGGACCGCCACCGGCTCCGGCATGCCCGGCACCTACCACAGCGGCTTCGGCCTGAGCCTGGCCGGCGAGATGACGCTCACCAAGCGGCTCACGGGCAGGCTCGGATTCTCCTCCGACCCTTCCCTCCGGGAGGATCCCTCGGTGGAGCCGCTCCTGGGCGGGAGCCGCAACGCGGCCTTCTCCATGGGCCTCGGCCTCAAGGCCTTCGGCGGCGAGATCAGCGTCGGCTGGCAGATCCGGCAGAGCCAGGACCGGGACGTGCGGCGCCTCGACGGCGCCTGGAACCTGGCCGGCTACGCGACCACCGGGACCCAGACCCGGGTCGAGAGCATGGGCCACCTGTGGTCCATCGGCTACCGGAGGAGCTTCTAGCATGAAGTTCCTGGGTCCTCACGCCTGCGAGGAGGCGCTGGAGCGCGGAGAGGTCCAGACCCTCCGGATCGCGCCCTCCGCCTGGGAAAGGTGCGCCAGATTGCGCGCGGCCGCGCGGGAGCGGGGCGTCGTGGTCCATCGCGAACCCATGGACAGCCTGGACCGGCGGGCCCAGGGCCAGCGTCACCAGGGCGTCCTGGGCGAGGGCGCCGACCTCGCCCTCTCGGGCATGGATGAACTGGCGGAGCGCATCCGCGCGAAGGGCCCCGGCGCCCTCGTCCTGGCCCTGGACGGCGTGACGGATCCCCACAACTTCGGCGCCATCCTCCGCTCCGCCGCGGGCGCCGGCGCGGACGGGATCATCTTCCCCGAGCGCCGCAGCGCCCAGGTCAACGAGACGGTGGTCCGCGCCAGCGCCGGCACCGCGGGGCGCGTGCCCCTCGTGCGCGTCGTCAACCTCTCCCGGGCCCTCGACGAGCTCAAGGAGGCCGGGGCCTGGGTGTACGGCCTGGCGGCCGGCGAAGGGAGCCGGGACTACCTGGAGGAGCCCTTCGACCGCCCCACGGTCCTCGTCCTGGGCTCCGAGGGCGAAGGCCTCCACCAGAAGATCCGGGAGCGGTGCGACGGCCTGCTGCGGATCCCCATGCCGGGGGGCATCGAGAGCCTCAACGTGTCCGCCGCGGCGGCCGTCATGCTGTTCCGGGTGCTTGCCCGCAGGAAGTCGGGCGGAGCGTGAATCTTTTCCCTTGTGCCCCCCGGAGGGGCGTGTTACCTTGGATGTTCCCTGTCAGGAAAGCTTTGCCTTACAGAGCACCGATGGGGTTGTTTGACAAACGCCTAGATGGCCGAGTGGTTAATGGCAGCAGACTGTAAATCTGCCGGGCTCCGCCCTACGGAGGTTCGAATCCTTCTCTAGGCACCAGTTCTTTCGCGGAAGACTGGTTGATTGCGGGAATAGCTCAGTTGGTAGAGCGTCAGCCTTCCAAGCTGAATGTCGCGGGTTCGAACCCCGTTTCCCGCTCCAGAAAAGTTCAGGCCCACATAGCTCAGTGGCAGAGCGCGTCCTTGGTAAGGACGAGGTCGGCGGTTCAATCCCGCCTGTGGGCTCCACTTTTCTGCCGCGCATCCATCCAACGGTTCAACATCCCCATCCCCTACCACCTCCAGGAGGCACCTGTGGCCAAAGAGAAATTCGATCGCTCTAAGCCTCACGTCAACATCGGCACCATCGGTCACGTGGACCACGGCAAGACGACCCTGACGGCCGCCATTGCCACCCTGCTCTCCGTCACCCAGGGCGGGCAGGCGAAGTCCTACGAGCAGATCGACTCCGCTCCTGAAGAGAAGGCCCGTGGGATCACGATCAACACCGCCCACGTCGAGTACCAGACCCCCCGTCGGCACTACGCCCACGTGGACTGCCCCGGCCACGCCGACTACATCAAGAACATGATCACCGGCGCGGCCCAGATGGACGGCGCCATCCTCGTCGTCGCGGCCACCGACGGCCCGATGCCCCAGACCCGCGAGCACATCCTCCTGGCCCGCCAGGTGGGCGTGCCCTACATCGTCGTCTTCATGAACAAGATCGACATCGCGGATCCCGAGCTGACCGACCTGGTGGAGATGGAGCTGCGCGAGCTGCTCTCCTCCTACGGCTTCCCCGGCGACGACATTCCCATCATCCGCGGCTCGGCGAAGCTGGCCATGGACAACGCCACCAACCCCGGCGCTCCTGAGTGCAAGTGCATCTACGAGCTCATGGAGGCCGTGGACAGCTACATTCCCGATCCCGCCCGCCCCGTCGACAAGCCCTTCATCATGCCCGTCGAGGACGTGTTCACGATCACCGGCCGCGGCACCGTGGTGACCGGCCGCGTCGAGGCCGGCATCGTCAAGGTCGGCGACGAAGTCGAGATCATCGGCCTGCGCGAGACCGTCAAGAAGGTCGTGACCGGCATCGAGATGTTCAAGAAGTCCCTGGACCAGGGCCAGGCCGGTGACAACGCGGGCGTCCTCCTCCGCGGTGTCGAGCGCAAGGACGTGGAGCGCGGCATGGTGCTCGCCAAGCCCGGCAGCATCACCCCCCACACCAAGTTCACCGCCGCCGTTTACGTCCTGGGCAAGGACGAGGGCGGCCGCCACACCCCCTTCTTCAACAAGTACCGCCCCCAGTTCTACTTCCGCACCACGGACGTGACTGGTTCCATCGAGCTGGAAGCCGGCCGCGAAATGGTCATGCCCGGTGACAACGTCACCCTGACCGTTGAGCTGATCGTCCCCATCGCCATGGAGAAGGGCCTCAAGTTCGCCATCCGTGAAGGCGGCCGCACTGTCGGCTCCGGCAGGGTGGACGAAGTCATCGCCTAAAGGAGCGCGCCATGCGCGACATCGTTTACCTGCTCTGCACCGAGTGCAAGCGCAAGAACTACACGACCACCAAGAACAAGCGCACCACCACGGGCAAGCTCGAGTTCAAGAAGCATTGCCGGGCCTGCGGGGGCCACAAGCTCCACCGGGAAGGCAAGTAGGTGATCCTCAGGGGACCCCGCCCATCGGGCGGGGTCCCCGGCGGAATCCGCCGAATTCCTTGCAAAGCCCATAGGGGAGTAGCTCAGCTGGTAGAGCAGCGGACTCCAAATCCGCAGGTCGCGGGTTCGAACCCTGTCTCCCCTGCCAATTCTGCCCGGCCCCAGCGACACCAAGCTGGGGCCTTTTCAGTCAAAGCCCTTTGAAAGCCGGGAGATCCCGTTGATTTCAACCATCAAGCATCAAGCCAAGGAGCTCCTCAGCGAGCTCAAGCGCGTGGATTGGCCGGGCAAGCAGAAGGTCCTCAGCGCGGCCACCTCGGTGGCCATTGTGTCGACGTTCGTCGGTCTGTTCCTTTGGGCGGCGGACAAGGCGATCTCCTGGGGGATGACCTTCATCCTCCCCCAACACTAGTCGGGAGGCACCCATGACGGAACTTCTGGGCAGTCAGGGAGAGGCCCCGGCGAGCGCCACGACCGAGCACAAGATGGCCTGGTTCATCATCCACACCTACTCGGGCTACGAGGCCAAGGTGATGGAGAGCCTCCGCCAGCGGATCAAGATGGAAGAGCGGGACGAGCACTTCGGGGACATCCAGATCCCCGAGGAGACGTACGAGGAAATGAAGGTCGACGCCAAGTCCGGCCGGAAGGAGCGCGTCCTCAAGAAGCGCAAGTCCTTCCCGGGCTACCTCCTCGTCCAGATCGCCGTCACCAAGAAGGGCGCGAACTACGAGATGGAGGATGCCGACTGGCACCTCGTCCGCAACACCCCCAAGGTCACCTCCTTCGTGGGCGCCAACAAGAAGCGCCCCACGCCCCTGACGGACGACGAAGTCCGGCAGATCATGAACCACACCGAGGAGACCCAGGAGAAGCCCAAGCCGAAATACCACTTTGAAAAGGGCGAAAAGGTCCGTATCATTGATGGCCCCTTCGCCAACTTCGAAGGGGACGTGGAGGAGATCCACGAGGAACGCTCCACCATCAAGGTGATGGTGACGGTGTTCGGTCGAAGCACCCCCGTGGAGCTCGATTTCATCCAGGTGGAGAAGCGCTAGCCCCGCGCTCCACCCTTCAAGGCGACAGTCGCCGGCATCTGCCGGAATCCGTCGCGGGAGAACAGAATGGCCAAGAAGATCACCGGTTACATCAAGCTGCAGCTTCCCGCCGGGGAGGCCACGCCGGCTCCCCCCGTGGGCCCCGCCCTCGGCCAGCACGGCGTCAACATCATGGAGTTCGTGAAGCAGTTCAACGCGAAGTCCGTGACCCAGGTGGAGAAGGGCACGATCCTGCCCGTCGTCATCACCGTCTACGGCGACCGCAGCTTCAGCTTCATCCTCAAGACCCCCCCCGCGGCCGTGCTGATCAAGAAGAAGCTCGGCCTCGACAAGGGCAGCGCGGTCCCCAACAAGACCAAGGTGGGCAAGATCACCCAGGCCCAGCTGGAAGAGATCGCCAAGGTCAAGATGCCCGACCTCAACGCCGGCAGCCTCGAGGCCGCCATGCGCTCCATCGCCGGCTCCGCCCGGTCCATGGGCGTCGAGGTCGTCAAGTAGCACCCTTTCACGACGGAAACCCGCATCGTGCGGGAATCCCGGTAACCGCGACCGTCATCGCGGAAGATCTTCAAAGCAGGAGTTAACATGGCAAAACCTGGAAAGAAGTACCAGGCTGCCGCCTCCAAGATCGAAGATCGCCCCTATGAGCTCTCCGAAGCCATCGCCGTGATCGAGAACCTGGCGTTCGCCAAGTTCGACGAGACCGTCGAAGTGCACATGAGGCTCGGCGTCGACCCCCGCCACGCGGACCAGATGGTTCGCGGCACGATTGTCCTCCCCCACGGGACGGGCAAGACCATGCGGGTGGCCGTCATCGCCGCGGGCGAGAAGATCAAGGATGCGGAAGCCGCCGGTGCGGACATCGTGGGCGGGGATGATCTCGTCGAGCGCATCGCCGGCGGGTTCCTCGAGTTCGATGCCCTCGTCGCTACGCCCGACATGATGAAGGGCGTCGGCCGTCTGGGCAAGGTGCTGGGCCCCCGTGGCCTGATGCCGAACCCCAAGACCGGCACCGTGACCTTCGAGGTCGCCAAGGCGATCAAGGAGATCAAGGCCGGCAAGGTCGAGTACCGCGTCGACAAGACCGGCATCATCCATGCCGGCGTCGGCAAGATCTCGTTCGGGGTCGAGAAGCTGAAGGAGAATGCCAAGGCCCTCATCGACGCCGTGGTCAAGGCCAAGCCGGCCGCGGCCAAGGGCAAGTACGTGAAGGCCATCCACATGGCCTCCACCATGGGCCCCAGCGTCTCCATCGCCCCGATCGCGGAAAAGTAGGAGGAGCTGACCATGGAACGCGAACAGAAACGCACCGAAGTGGCCCAGCTCAAGGGGACGTTCACCGCGGCCAAGTCCGCCGTCGTCCTCGGCTTCAAGGGCCTCACTGTCGACAAGGACACGGCCTTCCGCAAGTCCATCCGCGAGAGCAAGGCCCAGTACCGGGTGTCCAAGAACACCCTGCTGAAGATCGCGGTCAAGGAATCGGCGTTCGAGGGGCTCTCCGAGCACTTCAAGGGCGCCACCGCCGTCGCCACCACCGAAGGGGATGTCGTTGCCCTGGCCAAGGCCGTCAGCAACTTCCTCAAGGACAACCCGGCCGCCAACCTGAAGGGCGCGATCCTCGACGGCAAGCTCGTCACGGAAGCGGAATTCAAGGCGATCGCCGAGCTGCCCTCCCGCGAGGTGCTCATCGGCAAGCTGCTCTACCTCATGCAGTACCCCATCTCCGGGCTGGCAGTCGCCCTGGAGGCCATCCGCAAGCAGAAGGAAGGCGCGGCCTAGGCCGGGTCTTCATCCCCCCCCGAACCCAACCTTTGAAATCGCATACGAGAGGAGAACTTCATGGCTCTCACCGCTGACATGCTGATCCAGGAAATCGAAACGATGACCGTCCTCGAGCTGGCCAACCTGGTCAAGGCCCTCGAGGAGCGCTTCGGCGTCTCCGCCGCCGCCGTCGCGGCCCCCGCCGCCGGTGGCGCCGCCGCCGCCGCCGCCCCCGCCGAGGAGCAGACCGAGTTCAACGTCGAGCTCACCGAGGCCGGCGCGAACAAGCTCAACGTCATCAAGGCCGTCCGCGAGCTCGTCGCCGGCCTGGGCCTCAAGGAGGCCAAGGACATGGTCGACGGCGCCCCCAAGATCGTGAAGGAAGGCGCTTCCAAGGAAGAGGCCGCCAAGATCAAGGAAAAGCTCGAAGCCGCCGGCGCCAAGGTCACGATCAAGTAAAAAAGCGACCGACCGCGTCGAATCCAAAGCGCGAGGTGTCTTGTACACCTTGCGCTTTGTGGTTTGTGAAAAAGTGGTATGCTTATTCCTTGCCCCTGGACCCCGGTCCGGGGGATTTCCTCCTCGCCACCACAAAGGGCCCCGGTTGCACCTCGTTCCGTGTGCCATCACATCGCGATCCGCAGGGTCAGCATCCATCCTCGTCGATGGATGTCTGGCCCCAGTCGCGTCTTCAGTTGTCCTTTCGGTGAGCCCCGTACGACCTCCCCACGATTTTCCCGCAGGCCCCACAAGGGTCCGGCGGGGCGCCTTCCGGAGTGAACCATGAGCGTTCAACAGAACATCTACCGCCAGCGGGTTCAGTTCTCGAAAATCCGCTCCCTGGTTCCCATTCCGAACCTGATCGACATCCAGAAGCGCAGCTACGACGAGTTCCTGCAGATGAACCTGCTCCACGTCGAGCGGGAGGGCCGCGGCCTCAAGGCCGTCTTCGAGTCCATGTTCCCCGTGCACAACGGCAAGAACCTGGATGGCGGCGACGCGAGCCTTGAGGTCGAGTTCGTCGACTACACGGTCGGCCACTGGGCCTGCAAGTGCGGCAAGAACGAGGGCCTCGAGCACCTCCGCACGGAGTGCAAGAGCTGCGGCCACCACATCGTGACGGACCACCCGAAGGATCCCACGGTCGACTGCCCCAAGTGCGGCACCCGCAACAAGAACCAGGCGAAGATCTGCGACGTGTGCAGCGAGCCCGTCGGCCTGCACCAGAAGATGAGCATGGAGGAGTGCGTCGAGCGCGGCGCCACCATGGCCTCTCCCCTGAAGATCCGGGTGCGCCTCAACCAGTTCGACAAGGACGAGAAGGGCAACCGCCGCTACAAGCAGAGCCAGGAGTCCGAGGTCTACTTCGGCGACCTCCCGACGATGACCGACCGCGGCACCTTCGTTATCAACGGCACGGAGCGCGTGATCGTCAGCCAGCTGCACCGCAGCCCCGGCGTCTTCTTCTCCATCACCGGCGACAAGAGCCTCTACAGCGCCCAGGTGATCCCCTACCGCGGCAGCTGGATCGAGTTCGAGCTGGACACCAAGGGCCTGCTCTACGCCCGCATCGACCGCAAGCGCAAGTTCCTGGGCGCCACCTTCCTGCGCGCCCTCGGCCTCTTCGATGACCGGCTCGCCGACAACCAGTCCATGCTGGCCCACTTCTACACGCCCCAGCGCTTCACGCTGAAGGGCGCCACCGTCTTCCTCAAGCCCAGCGAGATGCTCGTGGGCCAGAAGGCGATGGACGACATCAAGGATCCCAAGACCAAGGAAGCCATCGTCCCCAAGGGCAAGATCTTCAGCCGCCGCCTCCTCGACATGGTCGTCAAGGCGGGCATCGACCAGGTCGCCGTCGAGCGCAGCCTCCTGGACGGCGCCGTCCTGCTCGAGGACGTGGTCAACATGAACACCGGCGAGGTGCTGCTCGAGGCCAACGACGCCTTCGTGCAGACCCACCTGGAGATGTTCCTGGCGAACAACGTCTCCGACTTCACCGTCTGCTTCCCCGAGAACGACGACACCGGCAAGGTCTTCAGCGAGACCATCTCCAAGGACCACACCGAGGACAGCGAGGAGGCCGCGAAGGAGCTCTTCAAGAAGATCCGGCCCGGCGAACCCGCCACCCTGGAATCCTCCAAGAAGCTCCTCTACTCCATGTTCTTCGACCCCCAGAAGTACGACCTGTCCAAGGTCGGCCGGCACAAGATGAACGCCAAGCTGGGGCTGAACACGGACCTGGAGGCCCGCACCCTCTCCGTCGAGGACTTCGTCGCCACCGTCCACTACCTGCTCCGCCTGAAGAAGTACGACACCACCCGCTCCGAGCGCGTGGACGAGAAGGCGCCGGTCCGCAAGGACGACATCGACCACCTGGGCAACCGCCGCGTCCGCAGCGTCGGCGAGCTGCTGGAGAACTGCTTCCGCGTGGGCCTCGTCCGCGTGCAGCGCGCCATCAAGGAGAAGTTCTCCATGGCGCAGGACCCCAACAGCCCCCTGCAGCCCCACGACCTCATCAACAGCAAGCCGGTCATCGCGGCCATGAAGGAGTTCTTCGGCTCCAGCCAGCTCTCCCAGTTCATGGACCAGACCAACCCCCTGTCGGAGATCACCCACAAGCGGCGCCTCTCCGCCCTGGGCCCCGGCGGCCTCAGCCGCGACCGCGCCGGCTTCGAGGTGCGCGACGTGCACACCTCCCACTACGGCCGCATCTGCCCCATCGAGACGCCTGAAGGCCCGAACATCGGCCTCATCTCCAGCCTCTCCTGCTACGCCCGCATCAACGAGTTCGGCTTCATCGAGAGCCCCTACCTGAAGGTCGACAACGGCCGGATCATCCACTACGCCAAGGTCACCAGCGTGGGCGATTCCAAGTTCGGGTACATGCAGGTCGTTCGCCTGGACGAACTCGAGGCCGAGAACGCCACCCTGGACAAGGCTGGCAAGCGTCCCGCCAAGTACGAGATGCACGCCTGGTACCTGTCCGCCTGGGAGGAGGATGACCAGGTCATCGCCCAGGCCAACGTGGCCGTGGACAAGGAAGGCCACATCCTGGACGAGTTCGTGGTGGCCCGTGTGGGCGACGAAACCAAGACCGTCGAGCGCGACAAGGTCACCCTCATGGACGTCAGCCCCAAGCAGCTGGTGTCCGTGGCCGCCAGCCTCATCCCCTTCCTCGAGAACGATGACGCCAACCGGGCCCTCATGGGCGCGAACATGCAGCGCCAGGCCGTGCCCCTGATCCGCACCGAGGCCCCCCTCGTCGGCACGGGCATGGAGTACTACGCCGCGCGCGACTCCGGCGCCTGCGTCCTCTGCCGCCGCTCCGGCATCGTGGAGACGGTGGACGCCAACCGCATCGTCGTCCGGGTCGAGGACGACCCCGAGACCGAGGGCGTGGAGAGCGGCGTCGACATCTACACCCTGATCAAGTACGCCCGTTCCAACCAGAACACCTGCCTCAACCAGGTGCCCCTGGTCAAGAAGGGCGAGTACGTGGCCGCGGGCCAGATCCTGGCCGACGGTCCCTGCTGCGAGCACGGCGAACTGGCCCTGGGCCGGAACCTCGTGGTCGCCTACATGCCCTGGCGCGGCTACAACTTCGAGGACGCCATCCTCATCAGCGAGCGCATCGTCAAGGAGGACCTCTACACCACGATCCACATCGAGGAGTTCGAGGTCCACGCCCGCGACACCAAGCTCGGTCCCGAAGAGATCACCCGCGACATCCCCCAGGTCCGCGAGGAGATGCTCAAGAACCTCGACGAGTCCGGCATCATCCGCATCGGCGCCACCGTCCGCCACGGCGACATCCTGGTGGGCAAGGTCACCCCGAAGGGCGAGACCATCCTCAGCCCCGAGGAGAAGCTCCTCCGCGCCATCTTCGGCGAGAAGGCCTCCGACGTGAAGGACGCCAGCCTCACGGTCGGCCCCGGCATCGAGGGCACGGTCGTCGACGTCAAGGTCTTCACCCGCAAGGGCCAGGAGAAGGACCTCCGCACCCAGCAGATCGAGCGCGAGCAGATCCAGAAGTGGGAGCGCGACCTCGAGGACGAGGAGCGGATCATCCGCGCCGAGGCCAAGAAGAAGATCGTCGCCCTCCTGAAGAACAAGGAGCTCGCCGAGCCCCTGGCCGACGACAAGGGCAAGGAGCTGCTGCCCAAGGGCAAGAAGCTCACCCAGAACATGCTCGAGGCCGTCCCCTACGGGCGCTTCCGGCAGGTCAGCGTCGCCGCCGGCAAGGAGCGGCTCGAGGCCCAGGTCCTGGACATCCTCGACAAGACCGAGAGCCAGCTCAACGTCCTCCGCGACATCCTCAACGAGCGCATCGACCGCCTGGTCAAGGGCGACGAGCTCATGCCCGGCGTCCTCAAGACCGTGAAGGTCTACGTGGCCGTGAAGCGCAAGCTGCAGGTCGGCGACAAGATGGCCGGCCGCCACGGCAACAAGGGCGTGGTCAGCCGCATCCTCCCCGTGGAGGACATGCCCTACCTGCCCGACGGCAAGCCGGTGGACATCGTGCTCAATCCCCTGGGCGTGCCCTCCCGCATGAACATCGGCCAGGTGCTCGAGTGCCACCTGGGCTGGGCCGGCAAGGTCCTCGGCGTCCACTTCGCGACCCCCGTCTTCGACGGCGCCCGCGAGACGGACATCAAGGAATGGCTGGTCAAGGCCTGGGAGAAGAACGGGAAGGTCGGTCCGGACGTCACCGGCAAGACCATCCTCTTCGACGGCATGACCGGCGAGCCCTACGAGCAGCCCGTGAACGTGGGCTGCGTCTACATGCTCAAGCTGCACCACCTCGTGGACAACAAGATCCACGCCCGGAGCATCGGACCCTACTCGCTGATCACGCAGCAGCCCCTGGGCGGCAAGGCCCAGTTCGGCGGCCAGCGCTTCGGCGAGATGGAAGTGTGGGCCCTCGAGGCCTACGGCGCCGCCCACGTGCTCCAGGAGCTGCTGACGTACAAGTCCGACGACATGCATGGCCGCACCCAGATCTACCAGGCCATCATCAAGGGCGAGACGATCAAGGATCCGGGCCTCCCCGAAAGCTTCAACGTCGTGAAGAAGGAGCTCAACGCGCTCTGCATCGAGGTTGAGATGCTGACCAGGGAGCAGCTCGAACCTCTCCAGGACGTCGAGGAGCCGGCCTTCACCATCGAAGGCTAGCCCCACGCGATCCCTGCTGAAACCGACACGAACTAGAGAGGTCTGATATGTATCCCGAGCAGCAGAACATCAACGCCTATGAATGCATCCGGGTCACCCTGGCTTCGCCGGACGTGATCCGCTCCTGGTCGCGCGGCGAGGTCACCAAGCCCGAGACCATCAACTACCGCTCCCTCAAGCCCGAGCGCGACGGCCTCTTCTGCGCGCGCATCTTCGGCCCCGTGAACGACTGGGAATGCCTGTGCGGCAAGTACAAGCGCCAGAAGTTCAAAGGCGTCATCTGCGACAAGTGCGGCGTCGAAGTCACCAAGAAGGCTGTCCGCCGCGAGCGCATGGGCCACATCGCCCTGGCCTCGCCCGTGAGCCACGTCTGGTTCTTCAAGGGCGTCCCCAGCCGCATCGGCTACCTCCTGGACATCCCCCTCAAGGACCTGGAGCGCGTGCTCTACTTCGAGGCCTACGCGGTCATCGATCCCGGCACGACTCCCCTGAAGGCCAAGGAGATCCTGGCCGAGGACAAGTACCGGGAGTACAAGGCCGAGTACGGCGAGGGCTTCCGCGCCCAGATGGGCGCCGAGGCGATCAAGGAGCTCCTGAAGCACGTTGACGTCGAGGCCCTGGCCATCGAGCTCCGCCACCTGATGAAGCAGGAGACCTCCAGCCAGAAGCGCGTGAAGATCGCCAAGCGCCTCAAGGTCACCGAGGCCTTCAAGCGCAGCGGCAACAAGCCCGAGTGGATGATCCTGGACGTGGTCCCCGTGCTGCCCCCCGAGCTGCGCCCCCTGGTGCCCCTCGACGGCGGCCGTTTCGCCACCTCCGACCTGAACGACCTCTACCGCCGCGTCATCAACCGGAACAACCGCCTGAAGAAGCTCCTCGAGCTGCGCGCCCCCGAAGTCATCGTGCGCAACGAGAAGCGCATGCTCCAGGAGGCCGTGGACGCCCTCTTCGAGAACGGCAAGCGCGGGCGCCTCCTGCGCGGCGTCTCCAACCGCCCCCTGAAGTCCCTCAGCGACGCCCTCAAGGGCAAGCAGGGCCGGTTCCGCCAGAACCTGCTCGGCAAGCGCGTCGACTACTCCGGCCGTTCCGTCATCGTCGTGGGTCCCGACCTCAAGCTGCACCAGTGCGGCCTGCCCAAGAAGATGGCCCTCGAGCTCTTCAAGCCCTTCATCTTCAACCGCCTGGAGCACAAGGGCCACGCGGCCACCATCCGCCAGGCCAAGGAGATGGTGGAGCAGGGCGTTCCGGAAGTCTGGGACGTCCTCGACGAGGTGATCCAGAACCACCCCGTCATGCTCAACCGCGCCCCGACCCTCCACCGCCTCGGCATCCAGGCCTTCCAGCCCGTCCTGGTGGAAGGCAAGGCCATCCGCCTGCACCCCCTCGTCTGCACCGCCTTCAACGCCGACTTCGACGGCGACCAGATGGCCGTGCACGTCCCCCTGAGCCCCATGGCCCAGATCGAGGCCCGGGTGCTGATGATGTCCACCCAGAACATCCTCAACCCCGCCAACGGCCGTCCCAACGTGGTGCCCTCCCAGGACATCGTGCTCGGCGGCTACTACCTCACCAAGAAGCGCAAGGACCGCAAGGGCCAGGGCATGGTCTTCGCGACCATGAACGAGGTCGTCGCGGCCCACGAGGCCAAGGTTGTCGACACCCACGCCATCATCCAGCTCCGCTACGAGGGCGAGATGGTGGACACCGAGGCCTGGCACAAGAAGGATCCCAAGAAGCACTCCGAGCAGGAGGTCTTCGAGTGCCCCAGCCATGAGGTGAAGCGCGAGCTCATCACCACCACGGTCGGGCGCGTGATCTTCAACCGCGCCATGCCGCAGGGCCTGCCCTACATCAACGGCCTCCTGAAGAAGGAGGGCCTCCTGAGCCTGGTGAACCGCGCCTACAAGATCAACGGGCCCGAGCTCACCATCAAGCTGCTGGACGCCATGAAGGACATCGGCTTCCTCTGGGCCATGAAGGCCGGCGTCTCGGTGGGCATCGACGACATCGTCGTCCCCGACACCAAGAGCGCCCTCCTGAAGGCCGCCAGCGACGAGGTCCGCGGGATCGAGCACGAGTACTACCACGAGGGCAAGCTGGACGCCGCCACCCGCTACAACCGGATCCTGGAAGTCTGGGGCCGCACCTCCGAGCAGGTGGCCTCCGACATGATGAAGGAGCTGGAGAAGCGGAACGAGACCGGCAAGTACCTCAACTCGATCTACATCATGGCCGATTCCGGCGCCCGCGGTTCCAAGACCCAGATCCGCCAGGTGGCCGGCATGCGCGGCCTGATGGCCAAGCCCTCCGGCGACATCATCGAGACGCCCATCACCTCCAACTTCAAGGAGGGGCTGAGCGTGCTGCAGTACTTCACCTCGACCCACGGCGCCCGCAAGGGCCTCGCCGACACCGCCCTCAAGACCGCCGACTCCGGCTACCTCACCCGCAAGCTGGTGGACGTGGCCCAGGACGTGATCATCAACGAGGACGACTGCGGCACCCTCGACGGCATCGTCGTCAAGGCCATCGTCAACAGCGACGGGACCATCCGTTCCCGCCTCCGCGACCGCATCATGGGCCGCGTGGTGTTGGACGACGTCCTGGATCCCTATTCCAAGGCCGTCATCGTCCCCGCCGGCACCCTCCTCACCGAGGAGCTGGCCTTCCACATCGAGACCTCCGGCATCACGTCCGTGAAGATCCGCTCGGTGCTCACCTGCGAGGCCCGGCGCGGCGTCTGCGCCCGCTGCTACGGCCTGAACCTCTCCACCGGCCGCCTGGTCGACATGGGCGAGGCCGTGGGCGTCATCGCCGCCCAGTCCATCGGTGAACCCGGCACCCAGCTGACCATGCGGACCTTCCACGTGGGCGGCGCCGCGAGCCGGACCTCCGAGAAGTCCACCCACGAGGCCCAGATCAAGGGCGTCGTGAAGCTGGACGGCATCCGCTACGTCGAGAAGCCCGGGACCGAGACCACCGAACTCATCGCCATCAGCCGTTCCGGCAACATCCTCGTGGTGGATGCCAGCGGCAACGAGCGCGAGCGCTACAAGGTCGCCCCCGGCGCCATCATCCGCGTTCGGGACGGCGAGGAGGTCGAGCCCAAGACCGTCCTGGCCGAGTGGGATCCCTACAACGACTACCTGATCTCCGAGAAGGCCGGCATCGTCGACTTCAAGGAATTCGAGCTGAACGCCAGCTACCAGGAAGAGAAGGACCAGATCACCGGCCGCTTCCGCAAGCGCGTCATCGATCCCACCGACGACAAGCTGCACCCCCACATCAACATCAAGGGGGACAACCACAAGGTCATGCAGCGCTACAACATCCCCACCGGCGCCTACGTCGAAGTGGAGGATGGCCAGGAAGTCCAGCCCGGCGACGTGCTGGCCAAGACCCCCCGGCAGCAGGCCAAGACCTCCGACATCACCGGCGGTCTGCCCCGCGTCACCGAGCTCTTCGAGGGCCGCAAGCCCAAGGACCCGGCCATCATCAGCAAGATCACCGGCATCGTGAAGTACGGGAACCGCGTCCGCGGCAACCAGAAGGTGATCGTCGAGAACGAGGCCGGGGACCGCGAGGAGTACCTGATCCCCCGCGGCAAGCACATCCAGGTGCAGGACGGCGACGAGATCACGGCGGGCGAAAAGCTCACCGAAGGTGCCGTCAGCCCCCACGACATCCTGGAGATCCAGGGCGACAAGGCCCTCCAGGCCTTCCTGCTCAACGAGGTCCAGGAGGTCTACCGGGCCCAGGGCGTGACCATCAACGACAAGCACATCGAGACCATCATCCGCCAGATGATGCGCTGGGTGCAGATCACCGACGTGGGCGACACCCCGCTGATCGTCGATGAGAAGGTGGACAAGCACCGGTTCAAGGAGATCAACGAACAGGCCCTCAAGGACGGCGGCGCCCCCGCCACCTGCGAGCCCCAGCTCCTCGGCATCACGAAGGCCGCCCTCACCAGCGAGTCCTTCATCTCCGCCGCCTCCTTCCAGGAAACCACCCGCGTCCTCACCGAGGCCGCCCTCGAGGGCCGCGTGGACTACCTCCGCGGCCTGAAGGAGAACGTCATCCTGGGCCGGCTCATTCCCGCCGGCACCGGCATGCAGCTCTACCGGAACCTCGAGACCGAGGAAGGCCAGTATCCCGAAGTCTCCGACCAGGACGCCCTGGGCCTCGACGACTTCGACGACGAGTACAGCCGCATGGCCCAGCACGTCGAGGAACTGCAAGGCATGAGCGAGGTCGAGGGCGAGGAGCTCTAGCGCTCGGAGGAATGTTGGCGGCAGCGGCATCGCGTGATGCTTCTGCCGTCAATTTCCTGTTAAGATCGCTGGAAACATGGAGGAAGCCCCTGGGTTCAGGGCCGGAAGGCTGCCCGGGCTTCAGCGGGGAGAAATGCGCATGCCATCATGGCTTACCAAGCTGATTGGCCCGTTGAAATGGGCCCTCGTGACTGCTGTGGTGGTCGCTGCCGGGTCCATTTTCATCCCGAATCGCTACGCATCGGTGGGTCGCATCCTGCCAGCTGACGGGCGTTCCCTCTCCTCTGGGCTCGGCGGCCTTGCGGCAACCGCGGCAACGTTCGGCATCAGCATTCCAGGTTCGGAAGGGGCGGATGCCAACTTCGTGGATATCCTCCAGAGTCGGTGGATGAGTGAGCGTCTGCTTCTTACACGGTTTTCTTTCCGGGCAAGATCCTGGCGGTTCGGACGCGAAGTCGAGAAGGATATGACCCTCTACGACTTTCTAGACTCCAAGAACATCGATAGAGCTGTCGTGCGCTTTGGGAAGGTTCTGAGTTGTTCCAAAGACGCAAAATCCAAGGTTGTGACGATTAGGGTTGAAACGAAATCCCCCTCCCTGTCTCAAGCGGTCCTCCAGCAGAGCGTGAAACTCCTCGAGCAGTTCGTGCAGGAAAAGGGCCGGACGAAGGGTGGAGCGAAGGCCCTCTTCGCTGAAGGCCGCCTCGGTGAAGCACGGAAGGAAATGGACGCGACGGAAGGTGAGTTCCGCCGGTTTCTCGACGCCAACCGTAACTACCTGGTCAGTTCCGACCCCGCGATCCGGTTGAGAGGGCTTAGGCTGGAGGCCGAATACAAGCTGCGCCAACAGATCGTCACCACGCTGGCCCTCAGCCGCGAACAGGCGTTGATGGAGGAGAAGAACGATATCCCCGTCATCAACGTGCTGGATCCGGGGAACCTGCCGATTGAAAAGGCTGGCCCCAATCGGGCTGGTTTCGTCGTGGGCGCATTCCTGGCCAGCCTCGCGCTCCTTGTCGCGTGGCAATTCCGAGCGACCCTCAGGGAGATGCTGGCGGTGCAGCCTTGAGGGCGCGTGCGCATCGGTCCCGCGTCAGTTTTCTGCGATGAATCAACTCAGTCGGAGGCGTTCGTAACATGTTCAAAGACAAAGTCCTGCTTATCACCGGGGGTACTGGGTCGTTCGGGAATGCGGTCCTGAACCGGTTCCTGGACTCTGATATCGGCGAGATCCGGATCTTCAGCCGAGATGAAAAGAAACAGGATGACATGCGGCATCGCTACAAGAACCCGAAGGTCAAGTTCCACATCGGAGATGTCCGGAACTACCAGAGTGTTCATTCGGCGATGCGGGGTGTGGACTATGTATTCAGCGCCGCCGCGCTGAAGCAGGTCCCCTCCTGCGAGTTCTACCCGGTGGAGGCGGTCCGGACCAATGTGCTTGGAACGGAAAATACCCTTCGGGCCGCAGTGGAACTTGGCGTGAAGAAGGTCGTGGTCCTCAGCACGGACAAGGCGGTCTACCCCATCAATGCCATGGGGATGAGCAAGGCGCTGATGGAGAAGGTGACCATCGCGATGGGCCGGAATGTCGACCACGAGCGGACGATGATGTGCAACACCCGGTATGGAAACGTGATGGCCAGCAGGGGGTCCGTGATCCCACTGTTTGCCAAGCAGATCCTAAGTGGAAGCCCCATCACGATCACCGACCCGGAGATGACGCGGTTCATGATGTCCCTTCCGGACGCCGTTGACCTGGTGCTGTTCGCATTCACCCATGGCGAGCAGGGAGACACCTTCGTTCAGAAGGCCCCCGCGGCGACCATTCTCGTTCTCGCCGAGGCGATGAAGCGTATCTTTAACGCCCAGAATGAAATCCGAATTCTGGGGACCCGGCACGGCGAGAAGAAGCACGAATGCCTTGTCAATCGGGAAGAGATGGCGCGCGCGGAGGACCTGAAGGATTATTTCTGCATCAAGGCCGACAGCCGCGACCTCAATTACAACAAATTCTTCGAGCAGGGCGAGACCTCCATTTCGCTGGGGGCCGATTACACTTCCGAAAACACCCAGCGGCTTGATGTGGATGGGATGGTGAACATGCTCTTGAAGCTGAAGTACATCCAGGATCTGCTCGCGACGGGTCAGGCAGAGGACGTCGGATGACTGGGCCGGGCAAACGGGGAGCGCACGTATGAATGTCGTGGTGCTGGGCGGCTCGGGGATGCTCGGGTCCATGGTCGTGGATGTCTTGCGCCAGGATCCCGAACTGAAACTGTGTGTCACTTCCCGGGATGGGCGTCAGGATTGCATCCCTGACGGCATCCAGGTCCACGCGCTTGATGCCTCCGTGGCGACGAAGGAAGAGATTGCAGCAGTGCTTGACGGAGCCGGGTGGGCCATCAATTGCATCGGAGTGATCAAGCACCTGATCAACGACGCGAACGCTGCGGATGTCGAGCGGGCCATTCGAGTCAATTCCCTGTTCCCCCACAACCTCGCCGCCGCCGCCGCCATGGTGGGCTGCAAGGTCCTTCAGATTGCGACGGATTGCGTGTTCTCGGGGGAAAAGGGCGGGTACATCGAAACGGATCCCCATGACGCCCTGGACGCATATGGGAAATCAAAGAGTTTGGGCGAAGTGTCCGCTGATGGCTTCTACAACCTCCGGTGTTCGATCATTGGACCTGAACTCCGGGAGTACCGTTCCCTGCTTGAGTGGTTCTTGAGGCAACCGTCAGGGGCCGCCGTGACCGGCTTCACGAATCATCTCTGGAATGGGGTCACCACGCTTCATTTCGCCAAGATCTGCAGGGGGGTCATCAGGAACTCCCTTGCATTGCCAAGGTTGGCTCATGTGATACCTGGGGATGTTCTCTCCAAAGGGGACCTGCTGTCTGCCTTTGCTGTCGCCTTTGGTCGGAAGGATCTCGTGATCACGCCCAAGGCAGTCCAGCATGCGGTTGACCGCTCCCTGGGGACCTTGGACGCCAGCCTGAACCTTCGTCTCTGGCAGGCTGGTGGCTACGTGGTGCCTCCGACGTTAGGGCAAATGGTCGATGAGCTCGCTGGGTACCGCATGCTCTTGCAAGGGGGACGCTCGTGAAAATCATGACAATTCTCGGGACTAGGCCTGAAATCATTCGGCTCAGTCGCATCATCGAAGCCCTGGACGCCACGGTGGACCATACGCTCGTCCATACGGGCCAGAACTTTGATCCCAGACTAAATGAGCTGTTTTTTGATGAGTTGGGACTGCGGGGGCCCGATCACCACCTGGGGGCCAAGGGCGCCTTCGGGGAGCAGGTGGGGACCATCCTGACTGGCACCGAATCCCTGATCCGGGAAATTCAGCCGGATCGACTGCTTATCCTCGGCGATACGAATAGCGGTCTTGGGGCGATCGTGGCGAAAAGAATGGGAGTACCGGTCTTCCACATGGAGGCCGGGAACCGGTGTTATGACGATCGGGTTCCCGAGGAAGTCAACCGCCGCATCATCGACCATTCGAGCGATGTCCTGATGCCCTATACCGAAAGAAGCAAGCAGAATCTCCTGAAAGAGGGGATTCCCGGACAGAGGATTTACGTGACTGGAAACCCCATTCTGGAGGTGATCAGGCACTATGAGCCCCAAATCTCCCAGTCCCGGATTCTCCAGGACTTGAACCTGTCCCCATCCGGCTTCTTCCTGGTGACGATGCATCGGGCTGAGAATGTGGATGTTGAAAGCAGGTTGGCCGCTTTCCTCTCCGCATTTGACCGCCTCCAGCGGACCTATGGCATCCCAGTGATTGTGAGCACCCATCCGCGCACCAGGCTCCGTTTGCAGAACCTGGCCACCGAAGGGTTGAACCCGGAGGTCCGCTTCCTGGAACCCTTCGGATTCTTTGACTTCATCGCCCTGGAAAAGTCGGCCAGGTGCGTCCTGAGTGATAGTGGGACTGTCCAGGAGGAGTGCGCCATCTTTGGCGTCCCCAGTGTGACAATCAGGGATGTCACGGAACGCCCCGAGACGATTGAATGTGGCAGTGGTGTGCTGAGTGGGGCGGGCGTGGAACAGATCCTGACGCTCGTTCGCCTTGCGACAGGGAAGACCCGGACCTGGGAGCCGCCGAAGGAATACATGCAGGAAAACGTGTCCGACGTGGTTCTTCGCATATTGATCGGACACCTCCACAGGACTGGTGCATGACCTGCACCCCGCGTCCCGGAACCTCCCGGCTCGTTCCTTGCGAAGAACCGGGGGGAGGGAGGACTCGCCTGTGAGCCTGGCGCTTTTCCGACTCTTTCACTCCAGTCGCTCCGTCAGAAACGTCGTCTGGAATCTTGTGGGTGGGCTGACCGCCGGCGTCTTGATCGTCCTGGCCACGCCTCAGTATGTGCACCGCCTTGGGCTGGAAGGCTATGGCATCGTCGGCCTCTGGCTGATGATGCAAGTCCTGATGGGCCTCCTCGATATGGGGATGGGGGCGACCATCGTCAAGGAATTCGCTGACTCGCGTGAAGAGGGCGGGGCGGAGACCAAGCAGGACCTGCTCCGGACGCTGGAAATCATTTATGGCTCCCTCGCGTTGGCTCTTGCGCTTGTGCTTGCCTGCGCTGCGGGAGGGGTTGCCGCGCGTTGGCTCAAAGCTCCTGTCTCCTCGCCAGCGCATATCGCTTGGGCGATCCGGTTGATGGCCCTGACACTGGGCTTCCAGTTCCCCACCGTGCTCTATGCCAACGGCATTGCCGGCCTCCAGGCTCATGGGCGGATGAATCTGATCCAGATCGCTGGGAACTGCCTGCGGTACGGGGCCGGTGTCGCGATCCTGCTGGTAAGGCCCGACCTCGTTTGGTTTTTCGCCGTTCAGGCTCTGGTCGCTGGCGTGCAAATGATGGCGACGCGGGAGGTGCTATGGAGCCTGCTGCGCAGGGGGAGCTCATGCCGCCCTACGTTCAAATTGGCACTGTTCAAGCGGTTGTGGCGGTTTTCGGCAGGCATGGCGCTGACTGCGTTTTCCGGGGTGCTTGTCGCCAATGCTGACCGTATAGCTCTAAGCAAGCTGATGCCCACGGCTGAGTTGGGGAAGTATGCAGTTGCCTATACTGCGACGGGGCTCCTTCAAATGGGCATTCAGCCCTTCTACAAGGCTTTCTTCCCCAGGTATGCAGAGCTGGTCTCTCTCCGCGCTTTTGATGCTCTGCGTAATGAATACCTGCGCAGTTGTGGATTGATGGCCGGCGTGATCATCCCCCTGGGCGTCGCGGGATGGATCTTTGCGCCCCAGCTCTTCACGATCTGGCTTGGAACTGCGGATCCAACCATCGTGCGCGTGTTCCGCTGGCTCATCCTCTCCATCACCTGTTCCGGACTCATGTGGTTGCCCGCTGCGTTCCAACAAGCCAATGGAAAGCCAGGACTCCATGCGACGATGATCATCCTGGCCCTCCTGGCAGGCGTTCCGGTTATGGTGTGGGCCATTCGTGTCTACGGCACCGTTGGCGCAACGGCCGTCTGGCTCATTCACGGGCTGTCAGGCATTTCCGTGGAAATCTGGCTCATGCACCGGCTGATGTTGAAGGGGGATATGCTGCGATGGTACTGGAGGGCCTTGATCCAGCCCCTCTGCGCCACCCTTCCGATCCTCCTTGGCTCCCGCTGGTTGTTGCCTGCCGGCTGTGGTCGGCTTGCGACATTGGGTTGGATCGGGCTGGCCGGTCTTGTCGGCGCGGGATGCTCCGTCGGCCTGGCCCTGGTCGGCCCCACCCGGAAACCGGCAGCCGATCCTTCCTGATGGACAATCCTGTAAAAAACACCATGAACAAAGACCGCCAGCCGCGATTCACCGTCATCATTCCGACTAAAGATCGAGCGGAGTACCTCAAGCACACCCTAAGAACGTGCGCGCTCCAGGATTACGACAACCTTGAAATCCTGGTTTCGGATGATGGGAGCACCGATCAGACGCGGGAAGTCGTCGAGGAGGCAGGGAGGAAGGATCCACGAATCCGCTACGTGACGCCCGGCGGGTGTGTCGGGATGAGGGACAATTTCGAGTTCGCCCTGGATCAGGTGAAGCCGGGGTTCGTGATCGCCATGGGGGGGGATGACGGGATCCTTCCCTATGGGGTTTCCCGCCTTGCTGACTTCCTCCTTGAGACGGGTCTGGAATTGGCTGCCTGGCCTGCACCGATGTTCTCCTATGCCAAGGCTCGTATGGAGACTGGGCAACTTGTGCTGCACCGGCCTCGGAAGAGTCGGATTGTCGAATCGTCCATATTCCTGGCGCGCCAGGTTGAGACCCTGAACTACATCGCTGACATTGAATCACCCATGTTCTATGTGAAGGGTGTCGCCTCGACACGGCTGGTGGATCAGGTGCGGAGGCGATCCCCAGAGGGGCGGTTCTACGTCTGCCCGACGCCCGACGGCTACTCCGGGATTGTCCTGGCCGGTGAAGTGGAACGATTTGCATTTTCCGGTGAAGCTTATACCATCTACGGGACTTCACCGACCTCCCAGGGGCTGGGGTACCTGGCCAATGACCAGGAGGCGAAGAAGAGGTCGGATGACTTTTTCAAACACGTCTCCGCCGTGCCCATGCACCCGGAACTTGCCGGCCAACCCTACTCTCCGCTGATCACCGTGATGACCGTGGATTACCTTCTCACTGCGCGCGATCTGCCTGGATGGCCAGGGCGGTTCCCGGAAATCTCCATGTCCCGGATGTTGGAGAAGAGCCTTGCGGAGCTGGCGCATGGGCTCTACGGGGGAGACAGGGTCTTGAGGGAGCTCCGAATCCTGGATCAGATCGCCGGCAAGCACGGGCTTCGCGATGAATTTCGGCGGATGGTCCAGTCCACCCGCCGATTCGCGGCGAAATCCCCGTTCGAGGGGGATGGCATCAGCTCGGACCGGGTATTCATAGATTGCACTCGGTATGGAATTCATGATCTGTTCGACGCGGCATATGCAGCCTACTGCCTGGGGAACCTTGCCGAAAAGGCCACGCCGGGTTCCATCGCGAGGGCCTTCGCTGGCTCCGTGGCCTACCGCTTGCGCTCCTTGCGGAAGGGCGAACCCTTTCCAGGCCCGGCTTCCTGGTCTGAAGGCGAACAGGGGGTGGACTGAATGGGTGGGACGAGACTGGAGCCCATGGGATGGCGTGGCGAAGGGGATGCTTTCGGGCGGCAGAGGACGGCCTCTGACGCCATTCGGGTGTGATTGGCAAGGCGATGGGGACGATGGAAGGTGAAAGGAGAATGAGCCGGCAAGACCTTCTGCGTGAGGTCTTGTTCACCATGCTGGGTCTTCTTGCGCTTGGCTGTCTGGTTGGATCCAGGGTCCACACGGCTCAATTGGCCATCCTATATCCGACCTTGGCAGCTCTGGGCGTCTTCGGGTTCTTCTCGCTCCTTCTTCGGTATCAGGTTGGAGACGGGCTGTTCGGAGAGCTGGGCTTCATATACATGGTGTTCATCCTTGCCTATACCGTATTTCCCGCCTTCACATTCCTGGTCGTAGATCTTGACCTGGCTTCCGGATGGGTGTGGGAAAAACTCTCCCTGCTTCTTCCAGCGCCGGCTGCGCTGGGGGCTCACCTGTGGAGGCACGTGCTGTTTTCAGCCGGGGTCGGGGTTGGCTACTTGTGGCTCCGGGGAACAGCTCCGCTGAAGGTCTCGCATCCTGAAGAACCGGGGTGGCTGAACCGGAGGGTCATCCTGGTGCTGGGAGGCCTCGTCCTGGTCTGTGTCCTGGCCGTGAGCCTGATGTCCGCGCCGGTGACGACCTACATCGAGAATTACACCCGATATGATCACCTCGGATGGCTCCCCAGGAAGTTTGTCTCCCTTTGTGCCCGCATGAAACAGGGCTTTTTTGTGGCCCTTCTGGTTTTCCTGTTTGCCAATTATCGGCAATACAGGGTGCTCACCTGGATCGCGGTCCTTGGGATGGCGGCTTTTGAAGTCGTGTTCTCTTTCGGGTCAAGAATCGAAAGTTTGATCGTCCTTCTCATGGGCTTTAGCTTGTATCATTTGAATGTTAAACCGGTGAACATGAAGAAGGGCTTGGCCGCCTGTTTGATCTTGGCAGGCTTGTTTACTGGGGTAGAGGTCTTGCGTTCCTATGATTTCGATCTCTCCATGGCCGGGGGAGCTGTCTCGGCGAAAGGGGTCAATCCGGCATCGGAATTCGGGGCTGTGTATTTCACGGGGTTCCATCTTTATGAGGAGCGGGCGAATGATGCCATCCCTCCCAAGGAAACTCCCATGCTTTTCAATGATTTTATTTCACTGGTGATGCCGAACGACTTCAAGCGATGGAATCCGCAGTATTGGTACGCTGACGCTTATTTCCCTGATTCCGTGGTGCCCCCCGAAACCATGGGGCCCATCGCCGACAGCGCGATCTGGGGCGGAGAACTCGATCTGCTGGCAAGGAGCCTGCTCAATGGGCTCTTCTTTGCCTTTATCGTGAGATGGTTCCTGGCCAGGCAGGGCAAGTGGTGGAGCATGGCCGTTTATGTATTCTGTTTCGCGACCAGCATCATGACGCTGAAGTATTCAATTTTCTACCACTTGAACCCGCTGTTCAAAACGTTCCTGCCAACGATCCTATGCGTTGAAGGGTTGCGCCGAGCCATAGCCTGGGGGAACCGCTCCCGCCGAGGGGAGGCTGCCGCGGTCCAGTCCTGACCTGAGGGTCTCCAGGGTGGTGGATAAAGCGGCCAGGTCCCCATCTCCGGGGCCCGGCAGGAGGCATTCTGCGAGCCCTGGGACGCCGAGGCGTTCCGATGGCAATCCGAGGAGGTGGACGCAGCCTGCCAGGTCCAGGTTGAGGTCTTCGGCGGCCTGGAGGATGGCCGCGACCTCGGGGGAAGGCTGGCGATCCGCTCCTCCTCCGCGGACTGCGCCTGGGATGTGGAGAGGCGCGGCTAGATTGAGGCGGCCGCGGAAGGTCGGGTGGGATGCGGAAGCGACTCCTGCATTCGACGCGCCATGCAGGAGGGGCACGATGAGGGACGCCCTCTCCTGAAGCTGGGTCAAGAACTCGTGAAGGAGGGATGCACTGGCCGCTGGCCAGGCCTGGGGCTGCAAGAGAGAAGAGCTGACGAGGGCGGCCCTTCGCTTGGGGGTGGCAATCCACTTCTGGAGGTTGGCCTGCGCCAACCGGTAGTCGGACTCCACGCCGATGTCGATGAAGCGCCCCTCGAAAGGCACGCCACCCAGCAGGCCTCGGGCCGCCAGTTCGGGGAAGACGCCATCCTCCAGGGATGCCGGGGTGGATTCCGGCAGAAAAGAGGCGATCGATTCGGAGCAGAAATACAAACCGGCGTTGATCAGCCCATCTCCGCCATTGGCCTGCTTTTCCAGGAACCCCGTGACCAGGGCCTCCGACATTCGCACGCGGCCATACCTTGAGCAGTCCATGCAGTATTTCAAGGCGATGGTCAGGCAGGCTCCGGATTGTTCGTGGGCTCGCCGCAGGCGGTCAAGGCTGCAATCGAAGAATGTGTCCCCGTTTGCAATGGCAAAGGGGCCTGGCACCTTCCTTGTCTTCAGGGCCTCCCGCAGCGCGCCAGCTGTGCCCAGGGGGGCCGTCTCCCTGGAAAACGTCACGAGCGGCGCGAAGCGGGGATGCGAGGAGAAATGATCTTCAATCACTTCGGCCTTGTGGCCCGTCAGCAGGGTGAAACTGGTCGCGCCATTCCGTACCAGATGCTCCAGAAGGATCTCCAGGAACGGCAGACCTTCGATGGGAGCCATCGGCTTGGGTACATCCTTTACGATGTGGGCAAGCCTGGTCCCGAATCCGCCACAAAGCACGAAGATATGCATGTCGTCATTATCCTGGGGCAAGGTTTCAGGTGTTCATCGCCTTCAGCGTCATGTCGACGATGAGGGCCGCGGAGCGCTCGAATGAGAAGGCCTCGAGGACTTGATTCCTGATGCGAACAGCCTGTTGCCTGGCACCGGACCGGAGCAGGTCGACGACTGCCGTGGCAATGGCTTCGGGAGTCTCCCGTACGAAAAGTCCCTGGCTCTCCTGGAATTCGATGCCTTCGGCTCCAACACTGGTTGCTACGGTCGGGAGTCCCATGAGCATGCATTCTACGGTTTTGACCTTGATGCCGGCGCCCATCCGGAGAGGGACGACCGCGACATGGGCCTCGTTGAAAACAGGGGCTGGATCCTCGAGGAAACCCGTGACTTGGATGGAATCTCCCTCAAGGGCCATGACCCGGCGAGAAGGCGAAATGCCGGCGACAACGAACTGGCAATCGGGGACGGACTCGAGAATCCGCGGAAGGATGCACTCCGCGAAATAGAGGACGGCATCCTCGTTCTCCTTTCTGTTCAAGGCGCCCCAGAAGAGAACCTTTGGCCTGGTGGACGGGTTCGGCGCGAACTGCAGATTGCCGAGAAGATAGGGCTGGAAAGCCGCGACCTTGCAGCCAGGGGCCAACTGGCGGAGAAGGATCGCATCCTTCTCGGACTGGACAAGGCACAGGGACGTGCTTCGAAGAAGGCGAGGTTCCCAGAATCGAAGCTTCAGATGCTCGAATCCCCAGAAGAGCCGGGAGGCGATGCCTCGGGCGCCCTGGCGGGAACGTCCGCTCATTTGCACAAGGACGTCGGATTGGGACGCAATGACAGGAACTCCCTTGAGCTTCCCTAGCAGGAGTCCGATGAACAAGGACTGGCCGTCCCTGACGTAGATGGCACTGGACGTCTGACGCAGAAGCCGGAAGAGCGTGGTCAAGGAGAAACGGCGGGTGTACGAGGCTGGCAGCCAGAAAAACAGGGCAACCCAGAACAGGGGAATGACGCTCCCGACGGGGATGGGGCACACCGCGTGGATGCCGGCGTCCTGGCAGGCCTCTTCTGTCGCCTTCCTGAACTGGTCCTCGTACCTGGTGAAGAAGAAGTTGAGGTGGATGCCGAAGGCCTTGTGCAGAGCCAGGGCCTCGAAAAAGGCCGTCTTCGCTCCGGCGCCGCTCACCAGGCTAGGTGTATAGGAAGACAGGAACAGAATGGGCTTCGAGCCCTGGGGGCGGGTCTCACGGCTCAAGGGCCCCCCCGAAGATCCGGGATTCGATGGTCGCGCAAAGCGCGTGGACGATCAGGCTGTGACCCTCCTGGATGCGGGGCGTGGAATCGGACGGCACCTTCAGGCAGAGGTCGCAGTGCTCTCCCATGGTGCCACCGGTGCGTCCGGTGAGCCCGATCGTGGCCAATCCCCTTGCCCTGGCCTCCTGAAGCCCGGCGAGGATGTTCGGGGATCGGCCACTGGTGGAGATGCCGATGAAGAGGTCGCCGGTGGCCCCCAGGGCCTGAACCTGTCGCGAGAAGGTCTTTTCGAAACCGTAGTCGTTCCCGATTGCCGTCAGGATGGATGTGTCCACGGTAAGGGCGACGGCCGCAAGGCCCGGGCGATCGAAGTAGAACCTGCTGACGAGTTCTCCAGCGAAATGCTGCGCATCGGCGGCGCTCCCGCCATTCCCGGCGATCAGCACCTTGCCGCCCGAAGTGAGGGTCTTGATGCAAAGGGAAGCCGCGGCTTCGAACGCTTCCCCGAAAGCGGTGTCCCCGGCCAGGGCTTCCTTGACTCGAATGGACTCAATGGCGTGGTCATGGAAGGTCATGGGAGTCAATGGGTCCTCCAGGTGATGACACCGTGCTTGACGAACTGGAAGCGCCTGAACTCACCCCCGAACTTCCCGAGCGCGTCGATGACGGGGTACCTGTTGACGCCCGGACAGAAGAACATGATGAAGCCGCCTCCTCCAGCTCCGGAGATCTTTCCGCCGGTGCTCCCGGCATCTTCGGCGGCACGGAAGATCTCGTCAATGACCGGCGAGGTTACTTCCGCGGCCGTCTCCTTCTTCAGTTTCCATCCATAATTGAGGATTTCCCCAAAAGTGCCCAATTGCCCTTTGAGGACGGCCTCCTTCATGCGGGTCGACTGCTCCTTGAGCTGGATCATGGCCTCCAGGCCTTTGTGTTGGTCTGAAGACACATTCCGACTCTGGGCTTCGATGATCCGGGCCGAGGCCCTGCTCATTCCCGTGAAATAAAGCACGAGGGAGCTTTCGAGCTCGGAAATGATCTCCTTCTTCAGGCGCAGAGGGTTGACGACCACATTCTGGCCCGGGCCGAATTCCATGAAATTGAAACCCCCGAACGCGGCGGCGTACTGATCCTGTTTCCCCCCGGCGAGAGCCAGATCGATCCTTTCGATCTGGAAGGCAAGTTGGGCGATGTCGTATTCACCCAGAGCGACGCCGAAGAAATCGGCGAAGGCCGCAACGAGGGCAACCGTCAGGGTGGAGGAGGTGCCAAGGCCGGAGCCCGCGGGCGCATCCACGAAGGTTGTCAGGTTGAAGCCGGAAGGCGGGGCTCCGAAATCCTTGAGGAATCTCCTGTAGACGCCTTCTGCCAGGCTGCAGCCGGGGGGTGGGTTCCCCTCCAGCATGAGCGGGTGGGTCCCGAATGACCCATGGTCGATGGAACGGAATGTGGCCTGATTCCCTGGCAGGGGCTCGATGGTCACATGGGCGAACAGATTGATCGTGGCATTCAGGACCGTGCCGCCATATGTATCGCTGAAGGGGGAGACATCGGTGCCTCCTCCTGCGAATCCCAGGCGCAGCGGCGCCTTGCTTCGGATGAACACCTCTTCCCCCTGTTCGATTGAATTGAAATGATGTCGGTTGCTCGAGTCAGCGCGTAAGGAACCGATGTCCGAGCGAAATCCGGTCGCGCCAATACTGCAGCAGGTCCCTCATGGTCTTGTCGAAGGGGATCTCCGGCTTCCAGCCTGTGTGTTCAGTGAATTTCCTCGTATTGGGAACCTGGAGGTCCGCGTCGATCGGGCGGAGCCGGACGGGGTCCGTGATGACCTCGATGCCGGAAACGGTGGAAAGGCTCAAGAGCTTCTGCAGCATGTCCCGGATCGTGCAGGAATAGGTTCCCCCGATGTTGTAATAAGCTCCCGGCTGGGGGTTCACGGTGACGAGCATGTAGTAGGCCCGGACCGCATCCCGCACATCCGCCCAGGTTCGCATGGAATCGAGGTTTCCCGTCTTCACCACGGGAGGGACCAGCCCCGCCTCGATCATCGCGATCTGCTTCGCGAAGGTGGATTCCGCGAATACATCACCCCGCCGCGGGCCGGTATGCGTGAACATGCGGGTGGTCATGACCTTCTGGCCGTAGGCCTCGGCATGGAATCGGCCCACCAGGTCGGTTCCCACCTTGGATATCGCATACGGAGAGGCCGGATGGAACGTGCACTCTTCGTCAATCGGCAACTTCTCCTTGGGTACGCGTCCGAACACCTCGGAGGAGGCGCATACGTGGATGGTCGGGTCGATCCCGGGCTCGGCCCTCAGGGCCTCAAGCAGACGGCTTGTGCCAAGAATATTCGTGTTCAGCGTGTCCACGGGGGACTCGAAGCTCGTCCTGGGGAAGCTCTGGGCGGCCAAATGAAAAACAAAGTCCGGTTTGGCCTCGGCGACGGCATTCCTCAGGGAGACGTAGTCGTTGAGGTCGCCATAGATGAGCTGGACACGGTCTCCTGCGGCGATCCTGGGAAGAATGTGCTCCAGGTTGTCCAGCGGACTGCGCCACCGGCAAAGTCCATGAATTTCCCAATCCGTATTTTCGAGCAGGAAGTCGGTCAGATGAGAGCCGACCATGCCTGTGATCCCCGTGATGAGCGCACGCTTTTTCATCGTTCTAGACCCTCCTGAGTTCGGCGGCCAAGGCGGCTTCGATATCGAGAGGCGGCCGGCCGAGAATCGTTTCAATCTGGTTGGATTTCATGTGGATGCGCGCCGGCCTGGACTTGAGGAATGCGTCGGACAGCGGAATCGCATCGAAAGCCAGGTCAGGTGCCACAACCTTTTTGACCATTGCCGCCAGGTCTGCGCGCGAGACCAGCCTTGGTCCGCATAGGTTGATGGATGGAGACCGGAAGGCCCCCCAGGCCTCATGAAGCCGGTCGATGGTTTCGATGACGTCATCCAGGTGGATTGCGGATCGCAGGAACGGATGGAATACCTCGGCCTTTCGCCCAAGTGCCGCAGCGTTGAGGAGGTAAGACGTGAATTTGTCCTTGATGGAAACGATGTAGGAGGGCCGCACAACCTTGAATTCGGCCTCCCCCCTGAACCTTCCTTCCACCTCGGCCTTCTGTTGGCCGTAGATGCCGAAGGGGCACAAGGGCGATTCTTCTTCGGGCGGAGTATCCGCATGCCCGAAAACAACATCGGAGGAGAAGAAAATGACTCGGCAACCGCGGCCGAGGGCGTTCTCGATGAAGAGGGAGGTTCCCTGGACGTTGATCTTGGCTGTCTCTTCAGGGGCCTCGGAACACTTGTCCGGCGATGAGATTGCGGCCGTGAATACAACCGTGCTGCCGGGTTCAAGGCTGCCGAAATCGAATTGCCCGAGGTCCAACAGGTCAAGTCGTCCACTGCCAGGAGTTGAAATGGGGGACAGCCCCACGATATCCGTCTTGTGACGGGACCCGGTACAGATGGCCGAGCCAACAAATCCATCTGAGCCGGCAACGTAAAGTTTCAAGCAAGACCTCCAAGCAGGGCTGAGGGCGAAGGGTCGACATGCCTGCCATGAATCGCGTGGGTCACATGGTAAATAAACATAGCATGCCTATTGGCCTGAGTTGAATGTTCCCAATGGTTTGACAACGCTAGCACCTGAAATTTCGGCTTCGATCCGATCCATGCACGCCTGCATCGAGAAGTGTGATTTATAGAACGCAAGCCCGGCCGAAGCCATTCGCTCACGTTCTTCAATCGGCAAGCGCGACAGGGACATGACCTGTTCGGCGAGTGCCTTGGCATCTTCGGCTGGAGCTGCGACGCCCGCGCCAGCGAGGGTCACAAGCCTCGCCGCTTCTCCATTGCCAGAAACGATGATGGGTCGCCTCGAGGCAAGGTAGCCTTGAAGGCGGCTGGGAACCGTCCTTTCGAGGGCCTCGCCGCTGTTCAGGCTGACCAGCATGGCATCGGCCCGCTCGTACCATGCAGGCATCTCCGATGGGGGCCTGCTTCCCGGCATTTCAACGCAATGCCCCAGGCCCCACTGCTCGATCAGCTCCCTTGACGACCCTGCCATGGGGCCATCCCCAAGAAGGATCCATCGGATTTGAGGCTCATCGCGAAGGAGCTTCGCGGCCCCCAGGACCGTGGGAATGGCTTGGACCCTTCCAAGGTTGCCAGCCACCATGACCGTGAAGGTAGTTCTCTCGGGCAGCCGTCGCCAGGGCTGATCAAAGCAGGCGTCAGCCCAGTTGTAGACGTTGGCCATGCGGCTCTTCTCGACGCCAGCCTCCTCGAGAACGGGAATCATGCTTTCGTTCTGAGTCAGGACGCGATCAAAGGCTCGATAGATTGAATGGCTCAGCCAACGGATGGGGCCAAGGAGGCCTTTTGGGATCTGAACCCCAGCGTCGTCCATCACCTCAGGCCATAGGTCTTGAACCCAGATGATCCGCCTTGCTCCAGCCAGGCTGCTGGCAAAAAGGCCAGGGAGTGCCACTGTGACGGGTGAAGACTGAAAAACGAAAACGGCATCCCAGTCAAACCGGCCCGCAAGAAGGACGCGCAGCGTGCCGAGGGTGACGAATGAAACGTACTGGCACAGCAACTCCCACTTCCTGCCCTTTCCCCGCGGGAACTGAGGGAAGCGCAACACGGTTGCACCTTCGTACTGGTCCACGAATGGGCCTAGCCAGGTGAACCCCGGGAAGAATTGGCCGACGGGGTAGTGCGGGTGCCCAGCCAAAACTTCCACCTGGTGGCCATGGGCCACCAGGTGGAGGACGACATCGTTGATCCTGAAGGATTCGGGCCAAAAAGCTGGGGAAACTACAAGTACTTTCATGCCAATCCCAGGCAGGAAGGCCCCTGGGGGCTTAGGCCTGCTCCGCCGCAAGCAGGGCTTTCCGGCTCAGCTTGATCTTCCCGTTGGGGTCGACCGCGATGCACTTGACCATGATCTCCTGGCCCTCGCTGACCTCGTCGGCGGGGTTCTTGACCCGGTGGGGGGCCATCTCGGAGACGTGGAGCAGGCCGTCGATACCGGGGAGGATGGTCACGAAGGCGCCGAACTCGACGACCTTGGCCACCTTGCCCAGGTAGGTCTGGCCGACCTCGGCGCTCTGGATCAGGTCGCCGATCATCTTGAGGGCGACGGCGAGCTTCTCCTTGGTGGGGCCGGCGACTTCGCACATGCCGTCGTCGTCGATGTTCACCTGGCAGCCGCTGACCTCGATGATGTTGCGGATCGTGGCGCCGCCCTTGCCGATGACGTCGCGGATCTTTTCCTTGGGGAGCTGGATGGTGTGCATCTGGGGGGCGTTCCCGGCGTACTCCGTGCGGGGCGCGGAGAGGACGGAGCCCATGGCCTCGAGCAGCTCGAGGCGGCCCTTGCGGGCCTGGTCCAGGGCGCGGGTGAGGATATCGGTGGTGATGCCGCCGATCTTGATGTCCATCTGGAGGGCGGTGATGCCGTCCTTGGTGCCGGCGACCTTGAAGTCCATGTCGCCGTAGTGGTCTTCCTGGCCGGCGATGTCGGTGAGGACGACGAACTTCTCGCCGTCGCTGACCAGCCCCATGGCCACGCCGGCCACCGGGGCGTCAAGCTTGATGCCGGCGTCCATCAGGGCCATGGTGCCGCCGCAGATGGTGGCCATGGAGCTGGAGCCGTTGCTCTCGGTGATCTCGGAGACGACGCGCACGGTGTAGGGGTTGGCCTCCTTGCCGGGCAGGACGGGGAAGATGGAGCGCTCGGCCAGCATGCCGTGGCCGATCTCGCGGCGGCCAGGCCCACGGTTGGGCTTGCACTCGCCGACGGAGTAGCCGGGGAAGTTGTAGTGGAGGTAGAAGCGCTTCTCGTACTCCTCCTCGATGCCGTCGATGATCTGGATGTCCTCGGCCGTGCCCAGGGTCGCGGTAACCAGGGCCTGGGTCTCGCCGCGGGTGAAGAGGCAGGAGCCGTGGGCGGCAGGGAGGACACCCACCTCGATGTTCAGGGGGCGGATCTGGTCGAACTTGCGGCCGTCGAGGCGCGCGCCCTGCTTGAGGATGGCGTTGCGGAAGAGGGTTTCCTTGAGGGTGTCGAAGCTCTCGGTGACGTCCTTCTTGAGCTCGGGGGCCTCGGCCGTGAACTCCTTCACGGCCTCCTTCTTGAGGGCGTCGATGGCCTTGTAGCTCTCGATCTTCACCTTCATGGTGAGGGCGGCCAGGAGGCGCTCGGCGTACTTGGCGGCGACGGCCTTGTAGATCTCCTCGTTGCGCTCGGGCTTCACGACGGCCATCTTGGTCTTGCCGACCTTGGCCTGGAGCTCGCGCTGGAGCTTGACGAGGGTCTTGATGTTGGCGTGGCCGAACTCGAGGGCCTTCACCATGTCGCCTTCCTGGAAGCCCTTGGCGCCGCACTCCACCATCACCAGGGCCTCGTCGGTGCCGGCCACCAGGAGGTCCAGGTCGGACTCGGGGCGCTGGGAGACGGTGGGGTTGATGACGAAAGAGCCGTTCACGCGGCCGACGCGCACGCCGCCGACGGGGTTCACGAAGGGGATCTCGGAAATGATCAGGGCCGCGGAGGCGCCCACCATGGCGAGGGTGTCGGGCTGGTGCTCACCGTCGAAGCTGATGCACTGGGCGGTGATGACCGTGTCGCCGTTGTAGCCTTCCTCGAAGAGGGGGCGGAGAGGGCGGTCGATGAGCCGGCTGATGAGGGTCTCGCGCGTGGTCTGCTTGCCTTCGCGCTTGAACCAGCCGCCGGGGATCTTGCCGGCGGAAAAAACGGGCTCGCGGTAGTCGACGGTGAGGGGGAAGAAGTCGATGCCTTCCCGGGGCTCCGCGACGCAGACGGCGACGAGCACCATGGTGTCGCCCTGGCGGACAATGACGGAACCAGCGGCCTGCTTGGCGATGCGGCCCGTCTCGATGCTGATGGGGGTCCCCCCGAGGTCGATGCTTACCGTGGTGGGGTTGAAGGTCAACTTGTTCATGGATTCTCCTGGGGCGCTGCCCCTTTGGGCTCCCTTGCGCGATCCCTCCATGAAACCCTCCGCCGGGGTGGTTGGGAGGTGGGCTTCCTGCAGAGGTCGCTGCCGCCAGGAGCGAGGACGTCGGCGCTTCAAGGATAACACCCATTATTTCTAAGCGCCTATCGCTATGTTTATGGCTCCCGGGAGTCTGTTCCGCCGGCGGCCCAGGGTCCCAACTTTTTTTCGTGTCCGGCAATCTTGCGCGATTGGTGGGTTTACCATACTTTCCTCGCATAACCTCGGAGGGACGCATGATCATCAGGGCTGAATGGCCGGGCTACGTCGTGGGCGTCCTGGTTAGCCCGGGGCAGGAAGTCGAAGAGGATGAGTCCCTTATGCTTCTCGAAGGCACGGATAGCGGCCACACCCCCTTCTACGTCAGCGCGCCCGAATCCGGGAAGATCAAGCGGATCCTGCTCGAGGAGGGGGACTTCGCGGAGGAGGATGACGAACTCCTCGAATTGGCCGAGATGGAGTGAGGCCGTCGCTGCGGCGGTTCCGCTAAGATGAAGGGGCATTCGGAGATTTCCATGCCCCTTCTCATCAAGAACGCTCGGCTGGTCGATCCGTCCCAGGGCCTCGATGAAACCACGTCCCTGATCATTGACCAGGGGAAGGTGGCTTCCGTGGGGGTGGGACTTCCGGAGCCCGCCGGCGCGGAGCTCCTCGATGCGGCGGGGCGTCTGGTGCTGCCCGGCTTCATCGACTTGCATGTGCATTTCCGGGAACCAGGGCAGACGGCCAAGGAATGCATCGAAACGGGTTGCCGTGCGGCCGTCGCGGGGGGGTTCACCTCCGTGTGCGCCATGGCCAATACCAAGCCGGTGAACGATTCGGTGGCCATCACCGAGATGATGTTGAACCGTGCGAACAAGGCGAACCTTTGCCGGTACTTCCCCCTGGGGACGGTGACGAAGGGCGCCGCCGGCGAGGAACTCGCCGACTACGGCACCCTCAAGGCCGCGGGGTGCGTCGCCTTCAGCGACGATGGGCTGCCGGTCATGAACGCCTCCATCATGCGCCGGGCCCTGGAATACACGGCCTGGCTCGGCGTTCCCGTGGTGGCCCACGAGGAGGACGTCAATCTGGCCGCCAAGGGCTACATGAACGAAGGCGCCGTCAGCGCCTTCCTCGGTTGCCACGGCATCCCCGCTGCCGCCGAGGAGGCCATGGTGGCCCGCGACATCGTGCTCGCTGAGCACACCGGCGGCCACCTTCACCTCGCCCATCTCAGCACCCGCGGGGCCCTCCGCCAGGTGCGCGAAGCCAAGGCCCGCGGCCTGAACGTGACCTGCGAAGTGACCCCCCATCATTTCGCCCTCACCGACCGGGAGATGACCCGGTTCGACGCGGATTTCAAGATGAACCCGCCCCTCCGCACCGAGGCGGATGTGGAGGCGGTCCTGGAGGCGATCGCGGACGGGACGGTGGATGCCATCGCGACCGATCACGCGCCCCATGCCTGGGATGACAAGGAATGCGAACTGCGCGACGCCTCCTTCGGTGTGATTGGCCTCGAGACGGCCTTCCCCCTGGCCCTGGAAATCCTCGTCGGGCGGGGGGTGATCGGCCTGTCCCGGGCGGTCGAACTCTTCACCCAGGGACCCGCGCGGGTCTTCCATCTGGATCGCCTGGGGCTGGGCAGCCTCGCGCCCGGGTCCGAGGCCGATTTCGTCCTGGTGGACCCGGAAGCCCGCATCGACGTGGATCGGGCCTTCGTCCAGTCCCGGAGCTTCAACACCCCCTTCAAGGGCTGGAGCCTGCCCGGGCGGGTCGTGGGGACGTGGGTCGGCGGGCGCCGGGTCTGGGGCTGAACCCTACCGACGGGTGACCAGGAAGAAGGCGACCAGCCACTGGAAGACGGTGAGGTTCTTCGCCCAGGCCGTCTGTTTCTCGGGCTTGGCGGAGGGAACCGGGCTGGTGACGGGACCCGCCTGGGGGAGGCTTGCGGCTTCAGCAGGCACGGGACGGGTCTTCAGGACCACGAAATAGGCGGAGGTGGTCAGGAGCGCGGCAAGGCCGGCCACGGGGATGACAAGCCAGGGCCCGGCCAGGTAGATCTCCGAGGCGCACATGGCCGCGAGCAGGAGCAGGTAGGGCACCGCGGAGTTCGCCAGGGCCGGCCACCGGTCCTTGATCTGAAAATGGAGGTGGTTGCGGTCGCCGACAGAGACGGGCTTCCGGAGAAGAAGCCGGATGACGACGACGGTGAGCACGTCCACGATCGGGTAGGCGAAGAGCCAGAGGAGATGGTTGGGCCTGGGCATGGCCAGGGCCTTGAGGCCCGAGATGACCAGGAGGAGGCCGATGGAGAGGCTGCCGCAATCACCGAGGAACAGGCGGGCCTTGGGCCAGTTGAGCAGGAGCAGGGCCGCCAAGCCCCCCATCAGCATCGGATGGACGGCTCCTGTGATGGCCAGGGAGCCCAGGGTGACGAGGGCGAACCCGATGGCCAATCCGTTGGCGCCATCGATGAGGTTGAAGCCGTGAGGGATGCACCAGAAAAGGAGCACCAGGAGGGCGAACGTGATCCCGGGCAGGGGAGGGAAGGTGATTCCCAGGATCTCGAAGGCCTGGAGGCCCTGGGCTACCAGATGGAAGGTGGCGCCCGCCGCCAGGATGATCGCGACCGCGAGCCCCAGGGTGGCCTTCCAGCGGGCTCTGAGATCCATCCGGTCGTCCAGGAACCCGAGGATGCCCATCGTAGCGACCGCGCCCACTTCCAGGGGGGTGTAGGGCGACCGCGAGCCGGCCACCGCATGCAGGCCGACCAGGGTCAGGAGCAGGGCGAGGCCTCCGACCCGGGGGATGGGGCCCTTGTGCTGTCTACGGCCCCCGGGTATGTCCATCAGGCCGAGCCGCGGCGCCAGGCGGATCACGCCCTGGCATGCCGCAAGGCACACCACCAGGGCTAGGATCGCTTGAAGAAGGTTGCTCATCTCAAAAAGGGTCTGGAGCGGTCGAGGTGAAGACAGGAGTAAAAAGTCTACCACCCAGGCCTGGGTCTCGCCAGAAAAACGGCGGGAGAATCGGGTCTCTCATGAAGAATTCACTTGTTGAATTCTGTGAAATAGGCGTCGGCCATGGACTAAAAACCCAGCTTGCGGGCGGTCGTGGGTTGCGGGGTTGCCGTGTCCCCATGCAATCGGGTTGATCCGACTGGGTTACCTGACCTTGATCGCGTTGAGGAGCAGCGCGAGCGGCGTGAGGGCATTGACCGTTTCCACCCAGGTCATGTCGCGCTGGATGCGCTGCGGGACGAGGATGGCGTCGCCGGGCTCCACCGGCTGGCCCATGACGCTGCTGTCCAGGATCCGGCCGTCCGCTTTGAGCAGCCGCAGGTTGCTCTTGTCGGCATTCCGGGTGAAGCCGCCGGCCATGATCACCACCTCCTTCACCTTCATGCCTTCCTTCACGTGGTAGGACATGAAGGGGCTGGCGGTTTCGCCGATGATGTAGGCGCTGTCCGAGGTCTTGGGAATGATCAGCTTGTCGCCGTCCTGCAGGTCCACGTCCAGGGCAGGGTCGCCGCTCATGATGGCGGGGATATTGACGACGAGCCGGTCCAGGGTGCTGGTGCCCAGGCCGTGGAGGAGGGGTGGCCGCAGGAGGGCCCCGGAGTTGGGGTGGCGCTTGGTCTCGCTGAGGCGCTCCAGAACGCTATTGATGCCGTTGAGGTTGGGGGCCTTGGTGTCGCCATTCTGGACGTCCTCGGCCTTGAATTCATTGGGGTTCGGGGTGCGCAGGGGGCGGAGGAAGATGGTGGCCTTGGGCATGGCCTCGGGGGTGAGGCCCCCGGCCCGGGCGATGATCTCCCGGATGCCGACCCGGTCCTTGTCCAGGGTGTAGATGCCGGGGCGGTTGACCTGGCCGATGAGGGTGACGGTGCGGTGGGCCCGGTAGTCGGGTTTTCCGTAGATGGAGAGCTGGTCCCAGGGCTTGATGAGGGGGTTGACGGCCTCGTCCTCGAGGCGGATCGGGCTGGAGCCCTCGTCGGAGAGGAGCTTGGACAGATCCAGCTTCCGGACCTCGCTGGGGATGCCGTCGCGGGTGTGGGCCAGCTCCGCCACGAACCGGTTGGCCTCGCGCTGGGGGATGCCGGCCTGGAAGAGCAGGTCCGAGGCCCGCATGCCTTCGTGGAAGGCGTAGGTGCCGGGCCGCGCGACGGGGCCGATGATCTCGACGGTGCGGGCCAGGCGCATGTCCACCGTGCGGTACAGCTCCACCCGGTCCCGGTCCTGGAGGGGCACGTTGTGCCCGGGGTCCCCGGCGAGGGCCTTGGCCACGTCGAAGGCCAGGTAGCTGGTGGTCTGGTCGGGGGCGAAGCGGATGATCTCGCCCCGGGCCAGGTAGGTGTCGGGCAGGATCTGGTTCTCGCGCTTGAGGAGGTCGCCCACGCGGAGGCCCTCGGCGCGGGAGAAGAGCCCCGGCACCCGGATCCAGCCGTTGACGGACACGGTCCGGTCCAGGTGGCCCTGGGTGGCGAAGGCGGAAAGGATGTCGCCGCGCCGGAGGGGGGTGCCCGCCGCCCCGTCCACGGGGACCTGGACGGAGTCGATGACCCCGCCGGGCGTCAGACGGCGGAGGGTGAGGGAGCTCTGGGAGGCCTCGAGGGCCAGGCCGCCGGCGTACCGGAGGGCGTCGGCCGCGGTTTCGCCCGGCAGCATCTCGAACTGCAGGCGGGGGGCGGCGCCCATGGTCTTCCAGTGGATGAGCCAGCCTGGGAAGCCGTCGAATTCCCGGTCCCGTTCCGTGGGTTCGTTGGCCTTGTCGGCGGGGATTTCCAGCCGCTGGTCCCCCCGGATGGGGGTCTGGAGTTCCTTGAGGCGCTCTTTCAGCTTCTTGATGTTGGCCTCGAGGGCATCCGGATCGAGGGGGGCGGCCTCGGTGCCCTGGACGGGCGTCTCGAGGGTGCCGTCGGCGCCGATGGTGGGGACGAGGGCCTTGGCCCGGGCGGCGGCGGCGTTGGCGTTCAGGGCGGGCACGCTCTTGAGGCGGGCCTCCTCCAGGGCGATGCGTTCCTTGAGGTCCTTTTCCTCCTTGGCCTTGCGGCTGGCGGCGTCCACCGGGCGCAAATCGCCGGTGGCGGCGACGACCCGGGTGAAGGCGCCCTCCAGGGTGACCTGGTTGAAGGCGAGGGGCACGAAGACGGTGTCGCCGCTCTGGAGGGCGAAGTTCACGTTGCCGAGGCCCTCGGCGCGGAGGGGGTAGAGGTCGAGCTTGTGCACGATGGCGCCGCCCCGCATCACCCGGATCTCCCGGAAGGAGCCGGCGGCGGTGGGTCCCCCGGCGAGGCCGAGCACATTGACGAGGCTGCTGAGGCTCGGGACGAGGTAGGTGCCGGGCCGGTAGACCTCCCCCAGCACCGCGATCCGGATCTCCCGGAGCTTGGTCACGGAGAGATCGACGGAGGTGCGGCTGAACTGCTGGGCCACCTTGGACTGGACCGCGGCCCGGGCCCGGGAGAGGCTGAGGCCGCCGACCTTGACGGAGCCCACCTTGGGGACGACGAGCTGGCCGCGCCCGTCCACGGTTAGGGGCAGCTCGAAGGTGGCGCTCCCGAAGGCGCTGAGCTGGACCTGGTCCCCGGCGCCCAGCACGTAGTCGTCGGAGATGCCGCCCTCGGTCCAGGTGGAGGCGCTCTGGCGTGCGGTGAACAGATCCTCGGCGAAGCGCTTGGGGGCCTTCTCCTTGGCGCGGGCGGCGGCGATCTCGGCCTGGAACCGCTCCTGGTCCTCGTAGGCGGAGCCCTTGGCGGGATCCTGGCCGGCGGAGCCCTTGGCCTGGTCCAGGAGGGAGGCCCGGGACAGGGCCAGGGGCTGGGGCTCGGCGCTGGTCCGGTCCTGGGTCCGGGTCTGGTTCGCCGCCTTGAGGGCCTCGGCGAGGTCCTGTCCGGACAGGGTCGCGACCGACGCGAGGATCAATAAGGAAACCGTGCTGCGCATGCGTTCACCCGTGATTCAACGATCCTAACATCAGAAAATGCCGGCCGCTCCCCGGCGGCCCGCGCCCGGGCGGCCCTTCAACGCCGCCGGGCCCCCGGCGAACGCCAGGCCAGCTCGGCGAACCAGCGGAATCCGTTCCGGGTCCGGCCGGCCACGAATTCCGCCGCGCCGTGCCGGGCCCAGGAGGCGCCCAGGTTGAGGGTCAGGTCCCGGGGCGCCCGCCAGGTCAGGGAGGTGGCCAGGGCCTGGAACCGGTCCTTGGAAGGGGTGCGCCCGGGGTTCGCCGCCTGCCAGAGGGCGGGGTCGTCCCAGAAGGGCCGATCCCCCGCCAACACCCAGGCCGTGGCGGCCAGCGTCGGAGCCAGGTCGCCCTCCACCCGGAGGGTGGTGCAGCGGGTCTCGCCGCCCAGGGACTCCCCCAGAGGATCGCCCTGGTAGTAGAACCCCGTGAGGTAGGTGGCGGAGGCGAAGGTGCGGTGGTACTGCTGGGGGGCGGAGTTGCTCGTGTCCTGGTATTCCAGGCCCGCGCGGACCCGCTCCCACCGCACGGTCAGTCCGAGGGTGTCGTTGGGCACGGCGAGGTTGGGCACCGACTTGCGCTGGGTCTCGGTCCAGAAGAGGTTGACGCGCCCCTGGCCGAGGTTCCGCAGGTCCCGGGACACGTCCTTCCCGAGCCAGTAGAGGGGCCGGTGCAGGAAGGTGCCCCAGTTCCAGGTCACCGCCTTGGTGCCCCGGCTCAGGTAGAAGCGCACGTCCCCGGCCCGCAGGAGGCGCTCCAGGGAGGTGACCCGCATCCGGATTCCCAGGTCCGCCTCGGAGGCGCTGCGGGCCTTGTTCCGGTAGGCGCCCCCGGTTCCCGCCTGGCCTGGATTGGAGAAGTCCATGTCCGATTCGGCCAGGGTGTCCTTGAGGCCGAAGACGGCGGTGGCGTAGTCCCCCAGGCCGTAGCCGTCCGTCATGCCCACGCCCTTGCGGGTGCCCGCGAAGAGGTTGAGGTAGTTCATGTAGAACTCGACGGCGGGGCCGAACCGGGCCTCGACCCGGAAGCCCGAGATCCAGGGCGCCTGGGGGTCCCCGGTCTCCGCGATGGCCTTGCGCCGGCGCTCGGGATCCTGCATGGAGGTGCTGAGGACGCGCCCGTTCTCGAGCCGGCCCAGGAAGGCCTGGAAGCCCCAGGTGCCCAGGTTGACGCCCCGGATGGAGAGGGGGGCCAGGGGGGATTCCACGCGGGCGCGCGGGAAGGGCCTGGCCGACTCGCCCAGGAGGTACCCGCCCCGGAGGCCGTAGCCCCAGACCAGGGGTTCCATCTCGAGACCCGCGAGCCATCCGCCGGGGCTCCGGCGCCACGCGTGACCCCGGTAGAGGGTGAAGCGGGCCCCGCCGTCGGGGTCGCGGTAGGCGAGGCCCGTTCCGGCCACGTCCCAGGCGCCCTTGCCGAAGCCGCCTTCCAGGCTGACGCCCGAGCCCACGAGGCTGTTGCCCAGGCCGAGGCTGTCCGGAAGGGTGGCCGGGGGGCCCTGCCCGTTGCCCGCCCAGAGCCCGCCGCCCCACCAGGAGCCCTGGGCCGCGGGCAGGGCCTCGCGCCGGTTCCAGCCTTC